>CAJXOD010000009.1 GCA_913057795.1 uncultured Aquiluna sp. | reverse complement strand
TTGTCAAAACGTATGAGAACCCAAGCGCTTGGATTAGATGCAAGAATCCGGCAACTACGTTGTACTTTCGCAGTCCACCAATTTGCTGGTCCGGTGTTTTAGCCGGCTGTATAGTTTTTGCCATTATGAGAACTCCTTAGTTCTAAGTTGTTTTCAGTCTAGGCCTGCGAACGAGAACGCTCGAGCTTTGCTCCCTCAACATCGACATCAGGCAAAAGCTTGTCGAGCCACTTGGGCAAGTACCAAGCCGCTTTTCCAATGACGCTCATCAGAGCCGGTACCAGCAACAGTCGAACCAGGAACGCATCGATCAGGACGCCGATCGCCAACCCGAAGCCCATAGGCTTAATCATGGTGATGTGTGAGAAGGCAAAGCCACCAAACACCGCGACCATGATGATCGCTGCAGCGATAACGACCGGCCTGCCCAAGTGGATACCGGAGTCAATGGAGTCCTTTGCGCTCTTGCCATGAACGTAGGCCTCGCGCATGCCCGAAACCACGAATAGCTGGTAGTCCATTGCAAGGCCGAACAGGATTCCGATCAAAAGAATTGGCAAGAAACTAAGTATTGGACCGGCTTGCGTAACACCCAAAACCTCGGACAACCAACCAAATTGATAGACCGCGACAACCGCACCCAGAGTCGCTCCAACGGTTAGCAGGAAGCCACCGGTTGCGACCAAAGGAACAATGAGCGACCTGAACACCAGAATCAAAAGCAAGAACGACAAAATAACCACTGTGCCGAGGTAAAGCGGCAATACATCGGCCAACTTCTGAGAAATGTCTATATTTACAGCCGCGATACCGGTGACCTCAATGTTTGCGTTGAGCTCATCTGGAAATACTGTTTCAAGTTCTCGAATGTCGAACACCAATTGCTCAGTCTCAGCACTGGTTGGGCCAAATTCTGGCACCAGCACAAACATCAAATCCAGTCCGGAAGTCGAAACTCCTCCAGGAAGCACTGCTGAAACATTATCCAAAGCGAATAGACGCTCGGTGACCTCGGCTTGCATCTCAAGCTCTGCAATCTCGTCCAGTTTTTCTGGAACATCGACTATTGCAACCAGGCTGCCGTTGCTGCCGGGACCGAAGGCTTCGGAAATTAGCGTGTAGGACTTGAATGCGGTTGAGTCACTGGCTTCGGCCCCTCCGTCTGGCAGAGCCAGACGCATGCTCAAGGCAGGCACCGCCACGATCATCAAAACCGTCACCACACCAATAATGACTACCCAGGGACGCTTGTTGGCAAACACGGGCTTGTGGCTAGCGTTTGCCTCTTCGAGCTCATAAACCTGCTCTGGGGTGCTCGAAAGGCCTGTTGCTGCGCGCACTGCGCGCTCTTTTTGGGTCAGGACTTTTTCTTTTGCGAGACCCAGCACCGCAGGGACCAGGGTCAGTGCAACCGAAACTGCAACCACAATCGCCAACGCTCCAGCGCTACCCATCAGGCCTAGGAAGCCCACACCGGTTAAGTTCAGAGCCAAGAGGGCAATGACTACCGTGATCCCTGCAAAGACGACGGCATTACCACTGGTGCCATTGGCAAGGCCGATGGATTCTTGAAGTTCAACTCCAGCTTTTAGCTGGCGTCGATGACGATTCAAAATAAATAACGAGTAATCGATTCCCACTGCAAGTCCAAGCATGATTCCCAGCAACGGAGTTGTGCTGGTCATTTCAATCACGGAGGACAGAGCAAACGTTATAGCCGCAGAGATAGCGACTCCAGTTATAGCCGCAATCACTGGAAGGCCGGCACCAATGAAGGTTCGAAGCATTATTGCAAGAACAAGAGCTGCGATCGCCAAGCCGATTATTTCTCCGATGCCCAGAAGTCCATCGAGTGAGAACACCAAGGATTGTGAGTATTCGACCTGAATTCCAGGTGGAGTCTGCGCTTCTATGAGCGCCACAACTTCAGAGGCTGCCACCTCATCTAGCTGACCAGTCGGCTGATCAAAGTAAATTGTGGCAAAAGCCGTCTGACCATCAACTGACACGGTGCGGAAGTTATTTGCGGTGCCAAGAAGCTTTTCGCCTGCCACAAGCTGAACCTCATTGCTCGCAAGTTCGGTCTTGCCTTCATCAAGCTTCAATTGGCCGCTGGTTAGCTCGGTCTGCTGCAATGCAATTTGATCGAGTCCAGCTTGAAGCTGAGCTAACCCGGCTATGACCTGATCAGTTCCGGGGGCATTATTGGCAACCATGGCCTCAAGAGTTTGCTGCAACGCTTGAGCCTGGGCCTCTAGATCGGATTTGGCGGCATCCAGTTGATCTTGTCCGGCGTCTAACGAAGCTTGATTTGCATTGATTTCAGCCTTGCCATCTGAGATGGCCACTAGGCCAGCGGCCAAGTCGGCGCGCTGACCGTCGAGAGTGGCTTGAGTGACAAACGGATCAGCAACATCGTCCACAGCGATGAGGGCCTTGACGCTGCTCAAGACCGCTGAAATTCCCGAAATCTCCGCCACTGAAAACTCAGCGCCGTAAGCCTTATGAAATACAACTTGTCCGGAAGCTCTGGCGGCCTCGGGGAATGTTTCCTGAAGCGAAGTCGCCAGGTCCTGAGATGGGATGCCATCTAGGGTCATTGTGGTTCCGAGTTTGCCACCTGAGAGCAACGCTGCTGCTCCGGCAGTGCTAATTAGTAGCAGCCAAATTGCTATGACGGCGAAGGCTCGTCTGGCAGAAAATTTTCCAAGACGGTAAAGCAGCTGGGCCATTTGTTTCCTAAATAATTTGCGGCACGCACATGCGCGGGCCTTCAAAGCTCCCTCAGGTTAGAAGTCCAGCCTGATAGGTAGCTGGGCGTGAAACTTTGCCCACTGTGCAAACACCCCATCAACCAAAAATCATCCCGCACCAAAGCGACTATGGGTAACTTGACCCATTTGCGCCGCTGCATGGACGGGCTGTCTGTGACCGGCAACACAACTGGTTTCACCGCGGATGAGCAAAAAGGGACGCAAGAATTAGCCGCAATGTAGAAGGATAAGAATTATCAGATTGCCGCAGAGGCAGAAGTAATTGTCAAAATCAAACACAGGCATGAAAGAGATTCCCATGATCGAGCTAATCAAAAGGGCAACTGAGTGACTCTAGATAGTGTTAGCTTCAACTAGAAAGTCATAATTTCAAGCTATTGAGCCCCTGCAGCTAGCATCAAAGTAAGGATGCCAAATGAACCTGATCTCCCACTACATTTCTGGTGCCGAACAGAAGCCCTCTTCAACAAGGACCGCGCCGGTTTATGACCCAGCACTTGGAATAGAGTCTGGCCGAGTGGCTCTGGCTGATGCGACAGATATCAAAGCTGCCATCGACGCTGCAAAGCATGCTTACCCGGCCTGGCGCGACTCTTCATTGGCTAAGCGCCAACAGATAATTTTCAAATTCCGCGAGCTACTAAATGAGCGGAAGCCCGAGCTTGCAGCAATAATCACCGCCGAGCACGGCAAAGTTTTATCCGATGCCCTTGGAGAGATCACTAGAGGCCAAGAAGTTGTGGAGTTTGCCTGCGGTATGCCTCATCTACTAAAAGGCGAATATTCGGAAAACGCATCAACCAATGTTGATGTTTACTCAACCAAGCAACCCCTTGGAGTCGTTGGAATCATAAGCCCATTTAATTTTCCAGCAATGGTGCCGATGTGGTTTTTCCCCATAGCTATTGCCGCCGGCAATACCGTGATTCTAAAACCAAGCGAAAAAGACCCTTCCGCTGCCCTATGGATGGCAAAACTTTGGACTGAGGCTGGCTTGCCAGCGGGAGTTTTCAATGTCCTTCAAGGTGACAAGGAGTCGGTTGACGGTCTGATTAATAGCGACGATGTCGCGGCAATAAGCTTTGTCGGCTCAACTCCGATTGCTCAATACATTTATGAGAACTGTGCCAAAAACGGCAAGCGAGTCCAAGCTCTGGGTGGGGCAAAGAACCACATGCTCGTGCTGCCAGATGCTGATCTAGACCTCGTTGCAGACTCAGCAATCAACGCCGGCTTTGGCTCTGCTGGGGAGCGCTGCATGGCGATCTCAGTGGTTGTTGCCGTTGAGCCCGTGGCCGATGAAATGATCGAGAAAATTGTGTCTCGTATCTCTCAAATCAAAGTGGGCGATGGTCGTCGCGCCTGTGACATGGGGCCACTTGTAACCAAGGAGCACCGCGACAAAGTCGCCGGCTACATAGAAATTGCAGAGGCTGACGGAGCGAAGGTTGTAGTCGACGGTAGGTCCGTTGTTCCAGACGGCGATGAGAACGGTTTTTGGCTTGGCCCAACCCTGCTAGATAAAGTTCCGACAAGTTCTAAGGCCTACCAAGACGAAATCTTCGGACCCGTACTAAGCGTGATTCGAGTGAGTTCTTTTGAAGAGGGATTGGCTCTTATAAACGGCGGAATCTATGGCAACGGCACCGCTGTTTTCACCAACGATGGTGGGGCAGCAAGACGATTCCAGAACGAAGTTGAAGCCGGCATGATCGGCGTGAATGTTCCAATTCCAGTTCCAGTTGCTTACTTCTCCTTCGGAGGGTGGAAAAACTCGCTGTTCGGCGACAGCCGGGCACACGGCGAAGAAGGCTTTAGGTTTTTCACACGAACCAAGGTGATCACCTCGCGCTGGCTAGACCCCAGCCACGGTGGAGTGAACCTAGGCTTTCCACAGAACTAGGACAGCTGTTTTTGTATTCGCTTTAGAGAAACCGCCTCTTGGGTTCCGAGCGACTGAGCGAACAGGCTCACCCTCAGTTCCTCAAGCAACCATCTTGCAGAAGTAAGTTTCTCGCTGGATTTTTGAGGTAACGGCAACCTTCCTCCTGCGATTTCGAAGACCTCGATTGCTCTCGCTAATTCGATCGCGCTAATTCGATCGCGCTCCGGGCTCTCCTGAAGCTTCGCCACGCGCTGCGTAATGGCACGTAAGTATATTTCGATTCGCGACAGCCGATCGAGACCAGTTGAGGAAACCAGCTTTGGGACTAAAAGTTGTTGGATGTGGAGCTTCTCACTGGCAAGCACCGTGAGAAAATCAATCGCCTTGGCGCCGGAGATCGCCTTATTCGCCTCACTCGCAGCTTGGGATATCTTCAGCATTATTTTGGCAACGTCGAAAATGAGCTCAATCGAAATAGCCTCGACAAGTTGCCTGAGATTTTCAAATTCTTTGGCAGTAAAAATTAGACCTTTGGAATCAAGAATAAATAGCTGTTTTTTAGCCCCCGCCCTAATCACATCGGAAACAAAAGCACTGAGGCTTGGGTAGGGCAAACTGGCGATGGCCAGCTTTTCGGCCTGAGTTAAGTGGGCCTCGATGTACTTCGCCGGTGATGGAATACTCAGCTGAACTAACTCCACGACACCGATTGGATGCTCCAAGGATTGTCTGGCTTCCGAGGAGTGCAACTTTAAATTAACGGTGTTTGTTTTTTCATCCAGAACCAGTGCCGGGAACGCGCTTACTTTATTGCTGCCCTGCTTTGTATCTAGCTGCCTAGGTAGTTCGTCAAAATCCCAAGTCTGTAAATTACTTCGCTCGATCGACGGCCCGTCGAACTGAATCATGTTCGACACCGCCTCGATCGAGCTTTGCGCAAGTTTCTGTTGAAGTGCGGCTAGATCGTTGCCGATTTCGAGTTGCTTCGCCTTGGTATCCAGAACTCGATAAGAGACCCTTAGTTGGGCCGGCAATACCTGGGTATTGAAATCTTCTGGGACAACCCTGACGCCACTCAATGACTGAAGCTGAGCCGCCAAAACTTCCGTGATCTTGCCCGTGGGTTCTGTGGGTAGATTTCGTAGCACCTTTACTGCCCAGTCTTTGGCAGGGACCACGTTTTTGCGAACCGCCTTTGGCAGGCTCCTGATCAATTCGGTGACCAGCTCCAATCGCATCGCTGGAATCAGCCACTCGAAGCCCTCTGGCCTGATGCTTGCCAAAAGTGAAATCGGGACCTCCACTGAAACCCCGTCGTGTTCGTTACCGGGGTCGAATAAATAACTGAGGCTAAATTCTTGACCGTCGATAACCAGTTGCCCGGGGTAGTCGGCTTCGTCAAGTTGAGTCTCATCGGCACCTAGTAACTCAGCCTTGGTCATGTTTAGAAACTCCGGCTTTTCGTGCTTGGCCTTTTTCCACCAACCCTCAAAGCTGCCGGTGGAAAAAACATCCAGCGGAATCCGATTGTTGTAGAAGCGGAAGACATCGTCTTCGCCAGCTGCAAGCTGAGGTGACCTAGCCCGATCGGCGGCGACTTCCATGTCGATAAGTAAGTCCTTGTTCTTTTGGTCAAAGACCTGCTTTGAGTCCCACTCTCCATAAACCAGGGCATGCCTAATAAATAACTCCCGACATAGCATCGGGTCAATGCGCGAGTACTGAACCTTGCGGTTTGCTACCAATGTCAACCCAAACAGCATTACTCGTTCAAGCCCGATGACTGCTCCAAGCTTCTTTTCCCAGTGGGGCTCCGAAACGCTTCTCCGGACAAGATCACCAGCCAGCTCTTCCGCCCACGCCGGATCGACCGCAGCATTCATGCGGGCAAACAACCGACTGGTTTCGACAAGTTCCGCGCTCATTAGGGCCTCTGGGGGTTTCTTGGCCAAAGCGGAGCCTGGAAAAATTACAAACTTTTTGCCACCGGAGCCCAAGTACTCACTCTGAACTCGCTTTTGTTTCTGCAGTTTGCCGTTTTTGAAAACCTTTTTTTCGTTTTCTTGCTGCAAACCGATTTGGCTGAGCAGCCCCGACAGCAAGGCCTTGTGGATTCCTTCGGGGTCAACCCTACGATTTCCGAAACTTAGATTCAGCGGCTTGCTAACGCTTTTGAGTTGCCGGACCAGATCTTGCCACTCTCGGACGCGAAGGTAGTTTAGAAATTCCTGTTTACAGAGCCTGCGGAACGCAGAAGATGACAGCTTCTCTTGCTGATCCTCAACGTGATTCCAAAGATTCACTAGGGAAAGAAAATCGCTGCTTGGGTCAAGAAAGCGTGCATGCAGGAGATCCGCCTTCTCGCGCTTTTCAAGTGGACGCTCTCTGGGGTCCTGAATCGTGAGCCCTGCAACGATGACCATTACCTCGCGCACGACATTATGTCGTTTTGATTCCAGCAGCATTCTTGCGAATCGAGGCTCGATCGGAAGTCTGGCCAGCTGTTTACCAAGCTTGGTGAGCTCAACCTCGTTGGAATCCTGGTCAATTGCCCCAAGCTCCTTTAGAAGCCCAATGCCATCTTTGACTCCTCTGGGTTCAGGAGCCTGAAGAAATGGAAACCTGGTTAGATCCCCGAGCCCGATAGTTGCGGCCTGCAAAATAACCGAGGCTAAGTTAGTTCTCAGAATCTCTGGATCAGTGAACTCTGGACGAGATTGAAAGTCCTCTTTGGAATAAAGCCTGATTGCTACACCCGGGCTTGTTCGCCCAGCACGCCCTGCTCGCTGATTAGCACTTGCCTGCGAAATTGCTTCAATCGGTAGCCGCTGAACCTTTGCCTTAGGACTGTAGCGGGAGATTCTGGCGGTGCCGGCGTCTATGACGTATTTGATATTCGGGATCGTGAGGCTGGTCTCGGCAACGTTGGTGGCAAGAATCACGCGCTTTCGCAGTCCGGCTACTTTGCTAACTTCAAACACTCGATGTTGCTCGGCGGAGCTCAGTCGACCATAAAGCGGCAATACTTCGGTGTTTCCCTTGAGTGCCCCCTGAGTGATGCTGCCCTCGATTGCATCCTGAGCATCTTTGATCTCTGATTCTCCAGAAAGAAAGACCAGCACGTCTCCATCTTGTTCGCCTTCAAGCTCTTTGAGCGCCGAAATCACTCCGTCCAAGTAGTCTGCTGCAGTGGTTTCAACATCCAGGTCGGCATCCTGCGATCCATCTCTTGTTACGGGGCGATAGCGAATCTCAATCGGAAAGGTTCTTCCCGAAACCTCGATAATTGGAGCATCGTTGAAATGCTTTGAAAAGGAACCGGGATCAATTGTCGCGGAAGTGATTATTAGTTTGAGCTCGGGACGCATCGGTAATAGTTGTTTCAAAAAGCCAAGCAGAAAGTCAATATTCAGACTCCGCTCGTGAGCTTCATCGATGATTATGGTGTCGTACTGCTTCAGCATTCGATCTCGCTGCAGAGCATTCAGCAAGATGCCGTCAGTCATGACTTTCACCCTGGTCGCCTTGCTTGCCTGATCAGTAAAGCGAACCTGGTAACCAACCAGACCACCCAGGTCAACCTTCAGCTCCTCGGAGATTCGCTCGGCCACCGAGCGCGCCGCAATTCTTCTGGGCTGAGTATGAGCAATCGATTTTCGTCCAAGCTCTAGGCACATTTTTGGAAGCTGCGTTGTCTTACCGGAACCGGTAGCACCGGCAACAATCAAGACTTGATTGTTAGTGATGGCCTCGAGAATATCCTGACGTCTAGCCGCAACGGGAAGGTCTGGAGGATAGTTGATCTCTAGCTCACTCACCCCAAGCCATCCGTTCTAAAGTTTCCAAAGAACAATTGTCTCAGCTACCGGATCGAACTAGTACCTGTCCTCACGCAATATCTGCACATCCGACACCCAAGCGCTGCAGGCATAGTGCGGGAAATAGCTTGTCTTTAGTAGCTCTAGGATCTTCAGTGAAATCTCTTCTGGCACCACTGTCTCCAGACGAATATTGCCACCTTCCAAATCGCCAGCACGCTGGTTTCTTGGCCCCAGGCCGTTGGCGTGAGTGATGGTGAAGCCCTTTGCGCCCCGCGTGAGTATGTCCTTTGAAAGTCGCTGCTCAAGAGCGGCTTCGACCACGACAACAATTAGTTTTCGATCTTTCAGCATCAAAGGCCTGCGCTTTCTAGGAACTTACTTATTTCCAACATGATAGGGATACCCAGAGTGAGGTTGAACGGAAACGTGATTCCAAGGCTCGCGGTCAGATAGATTCCTGGGCTCGCCTCCGGTAATGCCAATCGAACTGCTGCTGGAGCTGCAATGTAAGAAGCCGAGGCACTTAGAACCCCCAATGTTGCAGCGCCGCCTATGCCAAGCCCCGTTAGATGCCCCGTCATTACTCCTAGAGTGCCAGAAAGCAACGGGAACACAATGCCAAATACGACTAGGCCAATGCCAGCTTTCTTTAGATCCTTGAGCCTTCTACCGGCGACAATTCCAAGCTCCAGCAAAAACAGTGTGAGCACCCCAGGGAAAAGCGCGACGAAGAAAAACTCTATTCCAGCGAATCCAGTCGATTTAGTCAGGAAGCCTATTACTAGACCACCGGCAAGCAGAAAGATTGACCTGCCGGTCAAAATCTCTCTGAAAGATTCTCCCCAGGAAACTTCCCGGCGAAGCCCCCGTGAGGCCAGCATCAAACCGACGATAATTCCAGGGATCTCCAAGATTGCCAGCAAGGTGGTTAGGTAACCCTCAACGGAAATCGACACAGATTCGTAAAAAATTACCGCTGCGGTAAAGGTCACCAACGATGTCGAGCCGTAATGCGCAGCTAGTGCCCCGCGGTCAACAACCGAGAGTTTCTTTAGAAGCTTCAGCAAGAAAAATGCGAGCACCGGAACTGTTAGACCAAGTAGCAGAGTTCCCAAAATGGGCAGGCCCACCTCTTGGAACTCCGCATTCGATAAAGCGACACCACCCTTGATTCCGATTCCCAGCAATAGGTAAATAGAAATTGCCTGGTAAATCGGCTCGGGTAACCGAAGATCAGTCTTAATTGCAGCCGCGAGCAATCCCAGTGCGAAAGCGAGCACCGGGGCGCTGGTTAGGTTTTGAACTGCTACCGACAAAATATCCATAGCTCTACCTGCCTACCACTCCGAGTGAATCGATTAGATCCCCAACTGACTTGTGCAGACTTGTTTCGTGCCTCAGCTCTGCTTCACGATTAATTGAGTAGTGATTACGCCTGCCAACTCTTTCCTTGGTGAGATAGCCGCCGTCGGTGAGGTCATTCAAAATGCTGACTACATATCTGGGAGTAACACCCAGCACCTGGGCAAGATCCTCGATTTTGGCGCTTTGGTCTCTTTGCAGCATCAGCATTAGATGGGCATGGTGAGTTAGAAAGGTCCATCGCTCGCTCATTGCTCTCCTCAAAAAAAGTAATCTGAATTACAGAATAATACTTCTATGAACTTTAGTTCATCTATTTGGAAAAGCGCAATTATCTAGGCATTACGTTTCTTGGTCTTGAAAAAGCCTCTAAGCCCGAAGCGCCACTGCTAGCTGCCTGGTGCTCTCGACCATCTTGTCCATATCCTTCTGATTGTGAGCAAGTGACACGAGCCACTGCTCGTCCAGACCCGGAGGGGTTAGCACGCCCCTATTGATTCCCCAGAGCCATGACAGCTCTGCAGTTTCAAAGTCGGTTGCCTTGTAGTCCCGGTAGTTTCTGACCGGGTTGGGTGACCAAATCATCGCGCCCTTTACCCCCAACCCAACGGTGTGGGCTGGAAGTTCAAACTCATTGATAATCTCATCCAACTTGGCAAGCGTTGCATTGTTGATTGCCTCTGCTTTTGCCAAAGCTGCCGGAGTGCAGATTTCGTCAACGGCGAGCGCTGCTGCCATCACGAGAGGGTTGCCGTTATAGGTTCCAAAGTGCGCCATACGACCATCTACCACGGCTTCCATATATTCCAGCTTGCCGCCAAATGCAGCAAGCGGAAATCCACCACCGATGCTCTTGGCAAGGGTAATCAAGTCCGGCTTAACGCCCAATCTTGCTGCGGCTCCGGCGACTCCAGCGGTAAGTCCGGTCTTGACTTCGTCAAAAATCAAACAAATGCCGTACTCATCACAAAGGTCCCTTACCGATTGCAAATAACCGGCATCGGGCAAAATAATCGAGAGGTTCTCGATTACCGGTTCGATCATAAAACAAGCGATGTTATGCCCGTGATCTTTCATGATTTCTTCGAGGCGTTCTAGGTTGTTGTAGGGAACGACATAGACATCGCCGGCCTCAACCTCGGGTGGCACATGGGCCGTTGGGTAATCGGGTGACCCGATGTCTTTCAAATCGGGCTTTACCGAGACCTGCAAAGGGTCGTATCCACCGTGGTAGCCACCTTCAATTTTGATAACGCCATTTTTCTGCTTGACCGCCCTTGCGGTTCTAATCGCATACATAGTCGACTCGGTGCCGGAGTTTGTGAATCGAAGCATGTCAAGGCCGAATCTTGCCTTGAACCTCTCAGCGACATCGGTCGCGTCTGGCGACGGTGTTACAAACAGCGTTCCAGTTGAGCGAAGCGCCTTTTTTACTCTTTTTATTATCTTGGGGTGAAGGTGCCCAACCAGCATTGCCCCGAAGCCCATGGAAAGATCCAAAAGCTTGCGGCCATCAACGTCGGTGAGGTAAGCGCCCTTGCCCGAGACGATAGAAATTGGGTATGGGTCCCAGTGCTGAAAACTAGAAGTAACGCCCATGGGGAGAGCCTTCATAGCTTTTTTGTTGTGAACACCAGAGGCCTTAGTGGTCTCCTCGAATCTCGCCCACTCTTGAACTAGAAGTTCCTGGACTCGATCTTGATTTATGGGTGTTGATGATGTTGGTACTTTTCGCCATCCGGCGGAATCATGCTTTGACGTCAATGTCGCGGGCACGGGTATCGCTCCTTGATTTCTGTCAGCAACTAAGTTGTTGCCCAATTCAGATGCCTCTTAGCTTAGGCGTGTTTTCAAAAAAAGCTAGTCAGGCACCGTGTGGCTCTAGTTGCCCCATTGATCCGGTGGACCGAGGGCAAGCAAAACTGAAAATAACGTTCCGACGAACGCGATTATTACAAGGATCAAAGTGCGCGGGCGGTTGATAAACCAGCGAAATAGTCGATCCGAACTAGTCTTGTCCCTAGGATTTTTTGTCGCTTGCCTGCGCCACAAACCGTCGAGCATCTTGCGCTTGAGTAGCCACTTTTCAAACGGTATTGTCGCGAATGGCACCACTGCCAGAATGACACCAATGGAGGTTTGAGCCAGACTCCAGCGGTTGTTTATCCCGACCAGCGCCGCCGTTGTCGCATAGCTCAAAAACATAAACCCGTGGGTAGCACCAGCAACCGTGATGACCATACCCGGAGCCTGCAATAACTCCCTTGCCAGCAACCCTGCAATCAGCAAACCCCAGGTGATCGCTTCACCAAGTGCGAAATAGGAAAACAGGTTCTTTGGGGAAAAAGCTTCAGATTGTTTTGTCATAGTTAGCCAAGATTAGCCGAGCATTTAGTTAGTTGGCCCGCTACCGATGGCATGGCCACTAAAGCAGTTCTATAATTCGATTGCCACAACGATCCACTGGCAATTGCAGGATTTTTCGAATCAATGAACCTAAGGCCCTGATAACAGTGCAGCTAACAATGCCAAGACCCCTCGCAATTTCCCTCAGCGTGATCGCCGGAGCGCTGATCGCGGTTCAGTCTCGAGTGAATGGTGAGCTTGCGATTGCTCTTCAGGATGGACTGTTTGCAGCGCTGCTTTCCTTTGGAATCGGAACAGCGCTGGTGGCCCTGCCTTTTTTCGTAAGCCGAAGCGAGCGCATCAAGCTTCTGGTTTCCACTAAGGCGCTTGGCCGTCAGCTACCGATTTGGATGACCTTGGGTGGCTTCTTCGGTGGGTTCTTTGTCATGACGCAGGGTTTAGTTGCCCCAGAAATAGGAGTGACTCTTTTCACGCTCGCTATCGTTTCGGGCCAAGCAGCAGCCGCGCTAATGGTGGATTCTTTTGGAATGCTGGGATTGGCAAAACGGAAGCTATCCATGGCGCGACTAGCCGGTGCTGGAATCGCGATTATCGGGCTAGTTCTTTCCTCTGGCCTCGGCGTCCAAGCCGTCAGTGGACTTATAGTGTTGCCTTTTCTTGCGGGCTTTGGTTCGGGTTTCCAGCAGGCAATTAATGGAAGACTGGCAACCAAGACCGACTCGGTTTTGATCTCGACCCTTCTGAATTTCGTTACCGGTACTGCACTTATCGCCGTTGTCGTGCTCGCGTTCCAGGGTGTGCCAGATCTTTCAAACGGTTTGCCAACAAACCCAGTTCTTTATTTGGGTGGGTTAGTAGGTGGCATATTTATATTTATTCAGGTGACGGTAGTCAGACAAATTGGAGTCTTGGCGCTGGGGCTTTCCTTACTTTTAGGGCAAGTAATAGCGTCACTGGTTCTTGACCTAATAGCACCGATAACAGCTTCCAGCTTCGGCCTTCTAACCTACCTGGGCGTGGTGCTGGTTGTGTTCGGCGCCTCAATGGTCGTCATCAAAAGATAGGTGCCATAACTTATTTGATCGCCTGACCCGACCTAGAACTGCTGAACTAGGACATCTGGATGTTTGTCAAAGCGGTAACCGACTCCCCGCGAGGTTCGAATTACGTCTTCGTAGCCCGCGATTTTGGCCCGCAGCCTGCGGACGTGAACATCGATGGTCCTAGCATTTGGAGTCGATTCGCCGCAGCGATCGGAGATATCCGCAATTTGCTTTCGGCTCACGGTCTCACCGGTGTTCTCGATCAAAAACGCAAAGAGTTCAAATTCTTTGCAGGTCAGCTGCGCATTGGCTCCGTCTACGAAGAGTCGTTTTCTGGTCAAATCGACCACGAGCCCCTTGGCCGCGGTCTTCTCGTCAGCCTCAGTATTTGCTGGAGTACTGGTTGCTCGAGGCTCCCTCAGGGCAAGCCTGGTGATGTCTAGATTTCTACCAGTCGAGCCCTCCGGAGCCAGGGCAACGGCGGCATAAGTCTCAGTTGCTTTTGTTGGCACAAGAGTGGCGAGTGTTTGCTTCAGGGCCTGAGCAATCTGGGCCAGCGTGAGGCCGGCCTCTTGAGCGTCTTGTTCCGAAATGCCCACGTAGAGGGCGAAACCTTTTGCGACATTTATTGATTTGGTTTGGATAGCGGGCATTCTAGGAGTCCTTAGTTGGCAAGTTTGCGATCGATTAGTGCACGAATCACGTGCGTTTGTCGGGGTGCTGGTGCCTAAGAGCTAATTGGGGCGCTAATTAGCGAAGGCACGAGCCCATGCACATTGCCATCGAGCAGCAGAACATTGCGCAGCTTGGCTGCGCGTTCAATGCTGATCGAGTACTCATTGTTGAGAAGTATGTATTGAGATCATTGCCATGTCAAGTGCATAACCTATTAGTTGCCGTTTGTTGCGAATTATTTCGAGACTGAGCTGCGCTTATCCAGCCAGGCAAACAGGTCAGAGAGCACCTCTTGGCTGCTGTTGTCGTTTAGTAGCTCGTGGTAGCCGCCAGGATAAACCTTCAGTGTTTTGTCTTTGGAGGAAATGGCCGCGTGAAGCTTCACGGAGTTTTCAACTTCTGTTGATGTGTCTTTGTCGCCGTGGATAAACAATGTTGGGACATTCCAGACGCTCGCCTTCGACCAAACCTCATCGGAAAGCAAAAGTGTGGTTCTGCCAACTAGGTTTCTTGCTTTACCCAAAAACATTTCGGGATCGTTCGCGATTACTTCTAAAAGTTCTTTGTCTCTAGTAAAGGCCTCGATGCCTGGTCTTGGAACTGGCACCGGTGCTTCCGGAGCAATCCTGGCTAGCACCTTGGTAAGAGCTCTCAGGCCTGCGCTTGAGGGTGCCTGCATTGCAGAGCTTGAAATTATGGCAGCCTCAATGTTGGCTTGATCCCGAACGATACTGCCAGCAGTTACCAGCCCACCGAGTGAGTGACCAAGCAAAAAAGTTGGCAGCTTCTTTGGCATTGCAGCTCGTGCGACCAGATGGTCGTCAACTGCGGCCACAACATCAACTAGTCCGCGAATACCGGCGGTGTTGCCGTGACCCTTAAGGTCAATTGCATAAACATCAAAGCCGCTCGCGACAAGCTTGGGTATCAATTGCGAGTACTGAGTCACATAGCGTTTGGAGTACTCGCCGAGGCCGTGCTGCAATAAGAGCTGCGCCCTTGGATTCTTGGCCTTCCAGTGATAGCCAGCAACCGGTGCTTCTATTACCCACGGGGTCGGTGCGCTCATGTCATGCCCTGCCTTATTTAAGAAGTGCTGCGGTTTGATTCGCTATTTCTAGCTCTTCGTTAGTGGGAATCACTAACACTCTAATTCTTGAACCTAATAGGGAAATATCACGATTATTTTTTGCCTTGGCCTGATTCAGATCTTCGTCTATTTCAATGCCGAGTGCATTGAGGTTTGCGCAAACCATGCTTCGAATTTCCGCTGAATTCTCACCGACGCCCGCAGTGAAAACAATCGCATCCAGCTGTCCGAGCTCTGCAAAATAAGCCCCGAGATAGTGCCTGACTCGCTGGGTGTAAATTTCTAAAGCTTCCTGGGCCAGAGGATCTTTAGCCGCTGCCAGAGCACTAATGTCCCTCATATCACTGATGCCGGTTAGGCCTTTGAGACCGGATTCGGCATTTAGCATTTTGTCGATTTCGGCATTTGACAGCCCGGCTTCATTGGCTAAATAGAAAATAATGCCGGGGTCAATGTCTCCAGACCTAGTCCCCATAACGAGACCTTGAAGCGGCGTCATGCCCATTGAAGTATTGAAGGAGATACCAGACTTCACGGCACAAGCAGACGCGCCGTTGCCAAGGTGCAAAATAACCGCATTGAGGTCCTGCTGTTTGATGCCCAGGAACTTGGCACTTTGGTTTGCAACGAAAGCATAAGAAGTCCCGTGAAAGCCATATTTTCTGACCCCGAACTGTTTTTCCAGCTTTTGATCAATCGCATAGCGATAGGAGCTGGCGGGCATGGTCTGGTGAAAAGCCGTGTCAAATACCGCCACCTGCAAAAGCCCCGGAAAAGCGGCTCTGGCGGCACGAATCCCAGCCAAGTTACCAGGATTGTGGAGTGGGGCAAGTGGAACCAAGGCTTCAATCTCGGCCAAGACTTCTTCACTGATGACCGTGGGGCTCGAAAACTTTGCTCCGCCGTGAACGACCCGGTGACCAACAGCGCTTAGTTCGATTTTGGAGTCGGCTATCTCCGCAAGCATTTTCTTGAAAGCCTCATCGTGATCCGTAACTCGTTCGATAAGACCCTCTAGCAAGGATTCGCCAGAATGGACATCTTGAACCTGATACTTCACCGAGCTTGAACCCGAGTTCACAACCAGGATGGGCATCATTGGTTGTTACCTTGAGCCTGGATTGCGGTGATCGCAATGGTGTTGACGATGTCCTTTACGGTCGCGCCCCTAGACAAATCATTCACTGGCTTTCTCAGGCCCTGCAGAACCGGACCAATGGCTAGAGCACCGGAGGTTCGCTGAACAGCTTTGTAGGTGTTGTTGCCAGTGTTTAGGTCTGGGAAAACAAATACTGTGGCACGGCCGGCGACCGAAGAACCTGGAAGCTTAGCGAGCGCTACCGCTGCATCAACGGCTGCGTCAAACTGAATGGGGCCTTCTATCGGCAACTTGGGAGCAAGCTTTTTAGCTAACTTGGTTGCCTGCCTCACTCGATCAACTTCGGCTCCAGCACCAGACTCGCCGGTTGAATAAGAGAGCATCGCAACCTGGGGTTCGATTCCAAACTGTCTCGCAGTCTCCGACGATGAAATTGCAATGTCCGCAAGCTGCTCAACGGTTGGTTCTGGAATGACTGCGCAATCGCCATAAACAACAACCCGGTCTTCCAGTGCCATCAAAAAGACGCTGGAAACAGCCATTACCCCGGGGGTTGTTTTGATGATCTCGAAGGCCGGCGTGATTGTTTGGGCAGTGGTGTGAGCAGCACCGGAGACCATGCCATCTGCGAGCCCCTCGTGAACCAGCATCGTTCCAAAATACGAAAGATCGCTCATGGTTTCAAGCGCCTGTTGACTGGTAACACCTTTGTGCTGGCGCAACTTTGCATAACTTTCCGCAAAACGCTTTTTCTCAGGCGAAGTTTCTATATCAATGATTTTTGCGGCTGAAAGATTCAGCTTCATCTGCTCTGCGCGGTTTTTGATGTCCTCTTTAGAGCCAAGGATTATCAGCTTGGCCGCTTTTCGTTCCAGCACCTCGGCGGCGGCCCGAAGAATGCGGTCATCGAAACCCTCCGGCAAAACTATGGTCCGAAGATTCTGTGACGCCCTCAGCACCAACTGCTGCTCAAACATCAGCGGAGTCACAACCTTGATGACACAGTCCGCCACTAGTTTTGCGAGCGCCGCCTTTGGTAAGTGCTTAGTAATAAGTTTCAGGGCCCTGGCTGTTTTCTCAGTGTCCTTGAGGGACACGTTTCCACGAGTTTGGATTATGCCCATCATGCTGTCAAAGCTTCCGGTAGGAACCGCAATCACCGGCAAAGTGGATTTCAAGCCATTGATCAGTCTTGTTATTGGTTCTGGCATCTCGAAGCCGCCGTTTATCACTACGCCAGCGAGCTTGGGGAAAGTCTCCGAGCTATCCGCCATTAGGAGTGCTAGTAACACGTCTGTTCTGTCGCTCGGGGCCGCAACTACTGCACCCGGCATCAACTGAGTCAACACGTTTGGTACCGACATCGAGGCCACTACAACATCTAGAGCCGCCGAATCCAGCCGATCTTCGGAGCCCAGTACGAGCTTTCCCCCAATTGCGGTTTGGATTTCGCCCAGTGTGGGCGCCATTAGATAGGGATCTTCTGGAACCACAAAGACGTTTTTGGTCTTTGTGGAGGCCATGACAGCTGATTCAATCTTCGCCATGTCTTCGGTTTCGGCACGGTTCACCACAATGCCCAGAAGCGTTGCGTGATAGCCCCTTATCTCCCGAAGTGCCACCTCGGCAATCCGGGCTAATTTCTTTGGGGTTCTTGGAGGCGCCTGCCCTAGGTGAGTGTCGGATCCATCCAGTTCTCGACCGCTGAAGACCATTAGTAATGGCGCACCAATGTTTGCAGCGACCCGGGCGTTGAAGGAGAGTTCGGCGGGTGCAGCCTCATCGGTGTAGTCAGACCCGATGACCAGAACGGCGTCGCACTGAGCGGCAAGCTTTTGGTAGCGCTGTGAAATTACCTCGAGCGCCCGATCTGATGACTCGTGAAGCTCCGGGTAGCCCACACCGATGCAAGCCTGATAATCAAGCTTGTTCGGAAGGTTCGATAGCAAAAGCTCTAGAACGCGATCTTTACTGTCTCTGGATGGCACCACGGCTCGAAAAACACCAATAGTTTTGTGCTTTGTCTTTAGCGCTTCCAAAACTCCAAGCGCAACGACAGATTTGGCTGTGTGCCCTTCAACTGAGGCAAGATATATACTTCGGGCCATGGCTCAAGGATAGCCTCGACAAGGTGACCTGATCTAACTGTGAATAAACAAAATGTGGTTCAATCAAGTACAAACAATTTTGGGAGCTTCATTGGTAACTCACGATCAAACACTTCGCAGTTTCGCAAGCGATAACTACGCCGGAGTTCACCCGGAAGTGCTTACCGCAATTGCCAGCGCCAATGATGGACATCAGAGTGCTTACGGATATGACGACTACACCCAAGCCCTTCGGCAAAAGATGCGAGATGAGTTTGGCCAGCAAGCCGAAACGTTCGTAGTATTCAACGGAACCGGCGCGAACGTACTCGCGCTAACCGCAATGATGCCGCGCTGGGGCGCAGTGATTTGCTCAAACCTTGCCCACATTGAAACCGACGAAGGCGGTGCGCCAGAGCGCGTCAGTGGCTTGAAGCTATTCAATGTTCAGCACGTGCACGGCAAGCTAACCCCGGAGTCAATCGCCACTCAGGTTTACGACATTGGCTTTGAGCATCGAGCACAGCCGTTGGTGGTATCTATCACCCAGAGCACCGAGGTCGGGACCGTCTACTCTGTTGCCGAAATAAAAGCGATAGCCGACTACTGCCACGAAAACAAACTGCTTCTTCACTTGGATGGCGCCAGAATCTGGAATGCCGCCGCGGCGCTCGGCGTCACGTTCAAGGAGATGATTACCGATACCGGTGTCGACGTCGTGAGCTTTGGCGGCACTAAAAACGGCGTGATTGCCGCCGAGGCGGTTGTGGTGATAAACCCCGAGGCAGTAGATGGTTTGATTTTCCTAAGAAAGCTCTCAATGCAACTTATGTCCAAAATGCGCTTTGCTTCGGCTCAGTTATTGGCGCTTTTGGAAAACGGTCTAGGGATGCGCTCCGCGGCTCACGCCAACAAGATGGCCAGTCACTTGCGTCACCTGCTCGAAGCCAAGATGGAAAGCGGTGCAATAGAAGGCCTCAGGTTTACCAACCCCACTGATGCCAACGCGGTATTTGCCTGCCTTCCCGCAGAAGCAATCGCAAAGATTCGTGAGCAGGTTCACTTTTACGACTGGGACCTGAAGACAAACGAAGTGCGCTGGATGTGTGCTTTTGATACTACCGAGGCTGATGTTGAGCGCTTTGTTGGGATCATCAGCGAGACCCTAAAACCCTAAAGATTTGCACCTTGCGCTAATCTAAAGGAAAATTCCGCAGGCCAACGAAGCCCTCGCATCGCATCTAGTCAGCTAGATATAGAGAACCAGGAAATCTAAGCATGAGTGCAGCTGCAAACATCGGCGTGGTTGGTCTGGCAGTAATGGGTTCAAACCTCGCCCGAAACTTGGCTTCCAGGTCCGGCAACAAGGTCGCCATTTATAACCGCTCGGTTGAGAAGACTAATGATCTTGTGGCTAACCACCCGGAGGCAAACTTCGTCGCCAGTGATTCAATCGATGAGTTCGTAGCCTCCCTGGCCAAGCCCCGCATCGCGATAATCATGGTGCAGGCAGGCTTCGCCACCGACGCTGTAATTACAGCCCTCAGCGAGCGCTTCGAAAAAGATGACATTATCGTGGACGGTGGGAACGCCCTTTACACGGACACTATTCGACGAGAAAAAGAAGTTTCGGCCAAAAATATTCACTTTGTTGGCGCCGGAATCTCGGGTGGCGAAGAGGGGGCCCTGAAAGGCCCCTCAATTATGCCCGGCGGCTCAAAAGAGGCCTATGAGCACCTAGGTCCCATTCTTAGATCAATCGCGGCCGTTGCCGAAGATGAGGCATGCGTTACCCACATTGGCAGCGACGGAGCCGGACACTTTGTGAAAATGATTCACAACGGCATCGAGTATGCCGACATGCAGCTAATCGCCGAGGCCTACGACATCCTTCGTAAAGCCGGCGGTCTAAACCCCATTGAGATTTCAAGGGTTCTAACCGAATGGAATGCCGGGGAACTTGAGAGCTACTTGATTGAAATCACCGCCGAAGTGCTAGCCCAGGTCGATCAGAAGACTGGTGAGCCGCTGGTCGATGTGATTCTGGATGCCGCGGGCTCTAAGGGCACCGGCGTTTGGACTGTTCAGAATGCACTCGATCTAGGCACCCCGGTATCGGGTATTGCCGAGGCAGTTTTCGCTCGTTCGCTTTCCTCGCAAGCAGCTCAGCGCGCTGGAGCGCCGGAATACTCAGCTGGCGACACCATCTGGGAAATTGCCGACCAAGGCGCATTTATTGAAGATGTCAGACAAGCGCTTTACGCCTCCAAGATTGTGGCCTACGCCCAAGGCTTCGACGCCATTCGAGCCGGGGCGCTCGAGAATAACTGGGACATAAATCTGGGAGAGGTCGCAAAGATCTGGCGCGGAGGCTGCATAATCCGAGCTCAGTTCCTAAACCGCATCTCTGATGCCTACAAGCAAGACTCGAAGCTACTTTCGTTGCTGTTTGACGGCTACTTCATAAAGGCAATCGAAGATGCTGCTGGAGCGTGGCGTCAGGTTGTATCCAAAGCTTCACTGGCCGGCATTCCGATTCCAGCCTTTGCTTCTTCGCTGAGCTATTTTGATGGATTGCGTGCCGAGCGCTTACCGGCAGCACTGGTGCAGGGTCAGCGTGACTTCTTTGGAGCTCACACTTATAAGCGAGTGGATATGCCAGGCGCCTTCCACACCCTCTGGTCCGGCGATAAATCCGAGATTCAGACCGACTAATCAGTGATGCGAGATAACTGGGTTATCAAGTTCATTCCGCTAGTTGTAATTTGGGGTTCTAGCTTTTTTCTTATTGAGCTTTCGCTCGAGTTGACAACCGCGGTTGGTGTTGCGTTCTGGCGAACAGCACTCGGTGCTCTTGCCATGATTATCATCACCTACAGCCTCGGTCTTAGGCTCCCGAGTGAGGCTAAGCAATGGCTGCATCTTTTAGTTGCGGGCTTTTTCATGTCCGCGTTCCCCTTCACTATGTATGCCTTTGCCCAGCAATACACGACGAGTATCTTGGCTGCCATTCTGAATGCCACGACACCGATGTTTACTTTGCTGGCCACCTTCACGCTCTTCAGGGCTCAAAAGCAAAATCCGACCGCAATCATCGGCTTGTTGGTTGGCCTAGTTGGTGTGGGAATAACTCTTGGAATTTGGCAAGGGTTTGGCGCAAGTGAGCCGATAGCAATCTTGGCTTTAATCGCGGCCTCAATTTCCTACGGAATTGGAACGCCATACATAAGAAAATATGTAACTCCGATGAAGCTGCCTGCAACTGTCACCGCAAGCGTTCAGGTATTGACCAGTGCGGTAATTCTGTTACCGGTTTACCTGTTTACCGGCCCGCTATTGGTCGCGGAACCAACTTTCCAGAGCGCGGGAGCTTTAGTGCTGCTTGGCGTCCTGGGTTCCGGAATTTCCTACTGGCTGTTTCATCAGGTGGTGGCAACCGCCGGCAGCGCAGTGGCCGCGACCGTCACCTACACAAACCCAGTGATTGCGACAGTTTGGGGAGTGCTTTTATTGGGCGAAGGCCTGCACTGGTACGAACCGGCGGGGGCAATTTTGGTTCTAATAGGTGCGTTCTTTGCCCAAGGACGCCGGCTAAAACTTCGGCATCAAAAGACTTAGCTAATTGCCGCTTCTTAGATCCGGAACTTTCCACGGTCTAGTAATAAACATCAAACTGGAAAGTGAAACCACGAATAGCAGCCCGATCAAGATTCCAATGTCGCGAGTGTCTTGATTATCCATAAAGCCATAAGCAATCGAGACAACGCTTGCGGTTGTGAAGTTCACCACTCCCAGCAATGAGGCGGCCGTGCCGGCCTCAGAGCCATGATTGTAAAGCGCGATGGTCGGGATAGTGGTTATTCCAGCGCCAAAGATAAACAGCTGAAGCATGAAAAATGCTTCTGCAACAATCAACCCGGATCCTGCGGTTGCAAATAGCCCAGCGCCGATGAAGATTCCGATGCTTGAGTAGATTGCCAGTAGCCACTGGCCCTTGATATGCCTGGCAGCATAAGCACCTACCTGAACTCCAACATAAGAAGCCAGCGAATTGGCCGCGATCCAAAATCCAAAGTCGCCTGGGCTGAGACCAAAACTGTCTTGAAACAGAAATGGGACGTTATTTAGGTAGGCAAATAGCGCAGAAATCTGGAAGGCTCCAAATATCATCAAGCCGATGTAAACCCGGTCTTTCAAAACCGCGCGGTAACCCCGAGCCAGACCCATTGGGGTGCTGCTTCGTCGCCTTGCGACGGGCAGGGTCTCAACAAGTAAACCAGATGAGAAAAGCGCAAGGATAATGCCGCCGAATCCAAAGATCAGAAAAATGGCCTGCCAGTTGCCCGCTTGAGTAAGTTGCGCTCCGACTATTGGCCCGATGATGGGCGAAAGCGATTGAATTAAAAAGATTTTCGCCAGCATTGTCTGCATGCGATGCCCACGGTAAAGATCTCTCGCGATGGCGCGGCTTACCACGTCGGCGCCAGCAGCGAAGAATCCCATTGCAAATCGCAAGCCCAAGAAAGTTTCGAAGTTCGGTGCGAAAAACGCCAGTACCGCACTCAAGCCGAAGCCAGTGGTTGCAAGAAGGATCAGGGGCCTTCGACCAAAGGCATCCGAGAGCGGTCCGATTACTAGCTGTCCGAGTGCAATACCTACTGTGACACCAGTGAGGGAGGCTTGAACGGTTCCGTTTGGAACACCAAAATAAGTGGCTATTTCAGGGAAGGCAGGAAGGAAGGGGTCAATCGCATACGGCACCAAGCTCATGGACAGAGCCAAAATGACAATGTAGCCTATCAGCATTTTTTTAGAAAGCTGATCTCCAGAATCTATAACCCTGCCGCGAATCCGGTTTGGCTTAGGTTCTGACACTCTAAGAGAATAGTCCCTCCGCTGTGACTTCGCCCTCCGTTACCCCTCCGGCAATAACAATCTTAAGAGCTCCAATCGGAACGGCTTTGAATTCGGCCTGCGCGAAGCAGCGAGTTGGAAAGAATTAATGCGAAATTTCGCAAGGCTTTTCTTAGATGTCGGTGGCTGAGGTCATACTCCTGCAGGAAGCTGCACGCATTTCTACAATTCGTAGAACTAAGAATTCAGCCAATATTGGAAACTTCCTGCGACACGCTGGCATATTGAACGCCCTAAAGTTCAAGTTGTGGGTTAATGTTTGAGAAATAACTAAATAAGTGAATTTTTTTATGATTTATTACTAGATGTAGTGGTTTAGTGCTATTATAGGAAATCTGAAATTCGTAAGAAATTCACTAAAACTTTGTCAAAAAAGGGCTAAAACAGGCCCTTGGGGAAACTAAGGAGGCAACCGTGGCGGTTACCGTTTACACACTTCCAGCTTGCGTGCAGTGCGATAGCACCAAGCGCATGATGCAGCGCAACCAAATCGAGTATGACGAGGTTGACATGAGCCAGGATCCAGTGGCTTTAGACATGGTGAAGACCTTGGGTTACACAGCAGCTCCGGTAGTTGTTTCAGGCGAGAACCACTGGAGTGGTTTCCGTATGGACCGTATTCAGTCACTAAGCGCCTGAGCGGGACCCGAAATGTTTGACGTCGTCTATTTTTCTTCGGTTTCGGAGAACACTAAGCGATTTGTCGAGAAGCTCGGATACTCAAGTATCCGAATCCCCCTCAAAACCGATGAAGCTGCAAGCTTTGTCCATGAGGGCGAAAGTGTTCTAGTGGTCCCAACCTATGGTTCTGGAGATGACAACAACACTGTTCCCAAGCAGGTAATCAAGTTCTTGAACAATCCTGCAAACCGCAAACACGTGCGTGCCGTGATTGCAACTGGGAACACCAACTTTGGCTCTTCTTATGGATTAGCTGGAGACCTGGTAGCCGCCAAGCTTGGAGTTCCAATGATTTATAAAGCGGAACTGCTAGGCACCCCGGACGATATCGAGCAAGTAAAAGAGAGGCTGGAGAAGCTGTGGCTAACCAGGTAATAGAACTAGACGACAACGGAGTTGAAACCGGCAAGACTGGCATCGAAAGTGTCATGAGCTATCACGAGCTCAACGCCATGATCAACCTTTGGGACAAAGATGGAAAGATGCAGCTTGATAAAGACAAGCTCGCTGTTCGCAAGTACTTTTTGGACCACGTGAACCAAAACACTGTTTTCTTCCACTCTTTGAAAGAGCGCCTCGACTACCTAGTTGAGAATGAGTACTACGAAAAAGAGGTTTTGGACCAGTACCGCTTCGAGTTCATTGAAGAACTAGAGAAGCTTGCATATTCCAAGAAGTTCCGCTTTGACGCTTTCATGGGTGCCTACAAGTTCTACACCGGATACGCACTAAAGACTTTTGATGGTGAACGCTACCTGGAGCGCTTCGAAGACCGCGTAGTGATGGTTGCTCTGGCTCTAGCCGAAGGCAAAGAAGACATTGCGATCTCAATGGTTGAAGAAATCATTTCAGGACGCTTCCAACCAGCCACTCCTACCTTCCTGAACTGCGGCAAGAAGCAGCGCGGCGAGTTTGTCTCGTGCTTCCTGCTTCGAATCGAAGACAACATGGAGTCAATTTCTCGAGCCATCAACTCGGCCCTTCAGCTTTCAAAGCGTGGTGGCGGCGTTGCCCTTAACCTTTCTAACGTCCGTGAGTATGGAGCTCCAATCAAGAAGATTGAAGGCCAGTCCTCCGGAATCATCCCAGTGATGAAGCTTTTGGAAGACAGCTTCTCCTACGCAAACCAGCTTGGTGCTCGTCAGGGTGCCGGTGCGGTTTACCTAAATGCTCACCACCCAGACATTCTTCGCTTCCTAGACACCAAGCGTGAGAACGCTGATGAGAAGATTCGCATCAAGACGCTCTCAATTGGCATAGTGGTTCCAGACATCACAATGCACTTGGCAAAAGACAACGAAGACATGTACCTGTTCTCACCGTACGATGTTGAAAAGGTCTACGGAGTCCCATTTGGTGACATCTCAGTTACTGAGAAATACCAGGAGATGGTTGATGACCCAAGGATTAAGAAGCAGAAGATAAAGGCTCGTACTTTGTTTGAGCGCATCGCTGAGCTTCAGTTTGAGTCCGGCTACCCATACATCATGTATGAAGACACCGTAAACAAGGCAAATCCCATCCAAGGTCGCATCAACATGTCAAACCTTTGCTCTGAGATCCTTCAGGTGAACACACCGACCACCTATAACGCTGATCTGTCTTATGACCAGATTGGTAAGGACATTTCCTGCAACTTGGGCTCGCTGAACATTGCCATGGCAATGGATGGTCCGGATCTCGCAAAAACCATCGAGACCTCTATCCGCGCATTGACCTCCGTGAGCGACCAGTCTGACATCGTAAGCGTTCGCTCAATCTCGGACGGTAACCACAAGAGTCACGCGATCGGTCTAGGACAGATGAACCTCCACGGCTACCTAGCCCGCGAACGCATCCACTACGGCAGCGAAGAGGCTCTCGATTTCACGAACATCTACTTCTACACTGTGGTGTTCAACGCAATTCAGGCCTCGAACAAAATCGCAATCGAACGAGGCACCTCATTTGCCAACTTCGAAAACTCGACATACGCAAGCGGGGAGTACTTCGAGAAGTACGTAACCCAGGAGTGGGAGCCCAAAACCGAGAAGGTAAAGGAGCTCTTTGCAAAATCGGGAGCGAAGATTCCTACTCAGGCTGAATGGAAGAAGCTAAAGACTTCGGTTATGGCTCACGGTATTTACAACCAGAACCTCCAGGCAGTGCCACCAACCGGATCGATTTCCTACATCAACAACTCGACAAGCTCAATTCACCCAATCGCATCTCGCATTGAGATTCGCAAAGAAGGTAAATTGGGCCGCGTTTACTACCCAGCGCCATTCCTATCAGAAGACACCTGGGATTACTACGACGATGCCTACGAGGTTGGTCCAGACAAGATCATTGACACCTACGCTGTTGCAACCCAGCACGTGGATCAGGGCTTGTCGCTAACTTTGTTCTTCAAAGACACCGCTACCACAAGAGACGTAAACCGTGCGCAGATAAACGCTTGGCGCAAGGGCATCAAAACCATTTATTACATCCGCATTCGTCAGCAGGCCCTGTTAGGTACAGAGGTTGATAGCTGCGTCAGCTGCATGCTTTAGGAATCAGGAAAGAAAACTATGAACAAGATCAAACTAGTAAGCCGACCCGTCAACTGGAACAAGATTGAAGACCCAATTGACATGGACGTATGGAACCGACTGACTTCCAACTTTTGGTTGCCGGAGAAGGTACCCATTTCTAATGACATTCAGTCGTGGGAAACCCTCAAGCCCCACGAGAAGACACTAACTATGCACGTCTTCACTGGTTTGACAATGCTTGACACCATTCAGGGCACCATCGGAGCCGCTGCGTTGCTCCCAGACGCCCGAACTCCTCACGAAGAAGCAGTCATCACCAACATTGCTTTCATGGAGTCAGTGCACGCCAAGAGCTACTCATCGGTGTTCTCAACGCTTTGCTCATCAGCCGACATTGACGAGGCTTTCCGCTGGAGTGAGGACAACCCTCACCTGCAGAAAAAGGCTGAGATAATCCTTGGTTACTACAAGGGTGATGACCCACTCAAGCGCAAGGTTGCTTCCACTCTGTTGGAAAGCTTCTTGTTCTACTCTGGTTTCTACTTGCCGATGTACTGGTCCTCCAGAGCAAAGCTAACCAACACCGCTGACCTGATTCGTCTAATCATTCGTGATGAAGCTATTCACGGTTACTACATTGGTTATAAGTACCAGCTAGCGCTTGCTGAAGAGTCAGAGGCTCGTCAAGCAGAGCTAAAGAGCTACACCTACGACCTACTACTTGAGCTTTATGACAATGAAATCAAGTACACGGCCGACCTATACGATGGAATGGGACTTACTGAAGACGTAAAGAAGTTCCTTCGCTATAACGGCAACAAGGCACTGATGAACTTGGGTTACGACCCACTCTTCCCTAAAGATGAGTGTGACGTGAACCCGGCTATCCTTGCTGCACTATCACCCAACGCTGATGAGAACCACGACTTCTTCTCAGGCTCTGGCTCATCTTACGTAATTGGTAAGCACGAGTCGACAACTGATGACGACTGGGACTTCTAAGGAGGCGAAAATGGATTGCAACTGCTCAAAAGATAGCTGCAACTGCAACGGCAAGCACTAGATAGATTGATCAAGCCGGGTGACATAAGTTACCCGGCTTTTTCGTAACCAAGCGAGAGGCTGAGAATGTTTTCCAATATCAAAAAGCGCACTCAAGGCCTCTACTTGTTGGGACCAGCGTTAGTTGCTGGCGTTGCCTACCTTGACCCCGGAAATGTCGCTACCAACTTGACTGCCGGAGCCGAGTTCGGCTACATGCTTCTCTGGGTTATCGTCTTGGCCAACACCACGGCCTGGTTGGTCCAGTATCTGTCGGCAAAATTGGGCGTTGTGACAGGCAAGTCACTACCGACTGTTCTTGGCGAGAGATTTAAATCAAGACCCGCAAGGATCTTGTATTGGATACAAGCCGAACTCATCGCTATGGCTACCGACGTGGCTGAAGTCATCGGTGGAGCACTGGCCCTCTACATAATCTTTGACATCCCCCTAATTTATGGCGGCCTCATCACTGGAGCAATTTCACTAGGAATGCTGGGTCTTCAAGGCACCGGACGAGTCAGAGGCTTTGAATTTGTGATCATAGGACTGGTTGCAGTAACCGCCGTGGGCTTTTTAGCCGGGCTCTTTGTTGCTCCTCCCGACCCAAGCCAAGTGGCTGCCGGACTGATTCCACAGTTTGATGGAACTGAGTCATTACTCCTAGTAGTTGGGATCATTGGCGCGACAATCATGCCGCATGCGATCTACGCGCATTCTGCTCTATCCAGAGATCGTTTTCCGGATCTTTACCGACCAGGAAGCAAGGAGCGAATCCTAAGGGCCACAAAGTGGGACGTGAGCCTCGCGATGCTCATTGCAGGTGCTGTGAACGTAGGTATTCTGCTGGTTGGTGCAGTAACACTGTTTGGGCAAGCGGAAACCGACTCCATCCTCGGCGCCCACGCCGCGATTTCCCTGAACTTGGGCGAGGGGATAGCGCTCCTCTTCGCCGTCGGGCTGCTCGCAAGCGGCCTAGCTTCCAGCTCTGTTGGTGCCTACGCCGGTAGCGTGATTATGGAGGGCCTCATAAAAAAGAGAGTGTCCATCCTCGTGAGACGATCGGTCACCCTAATTCCGGCAATAATCATTCTGTCTTTGAACGTAAATGCCACACAGGCACTGGTTCTGAGCCAGGTAGTTCTAAGTTTTGGAATCCCTTTTGCTCTTTTTCCTCTAGTAAAGCTTTGTTCTGATTCAAACCTAATGGGTAAATTCCGCAGCCAGGCCTGGGTTAGTGGTCTCGGATACCTGATCGCTGGCACTCTGAGCGTCTTGAATGCTCTTTTGATCTGGCTTTCTTTCGGCTTGTTCAGCCCGTCCTAACGGCAGTTTTCCTCCGCGAGCTAACAAAAATCGGCGATGCCAATAATCCAGGCGGATTCAGGAAATTGTGGCTGTTTGTGTGCAAATGACAAATAAGAAACCCCAGTGCGCGAGCACCGGGGTTTCTTGATTCTATTTGGAAGATTACTTTAGGGTTACTTTGCCACCAGCGGCTTCAAGCTTTGCCTTGGCTTCTTCAGCAGCGTCCTTCTTTGCACCCTCAAGAATGATTGAGGGAGCTGCGTCAACAAGAGCCTTGGCTTCGCCTAGGCCTAGGTTAGTGATAGCACGAACCTCCTTGATAACCTGGATCTTCTGGTCGCCAGCAGCCTCAAGAACAACGTCAAACTCGTCCTTCTCTTCTACTGCTTCAGCGGCAGCGCCACCGGCTGCTGCAACAGCAACTGGTGCTGCAGCTGATACTTCGAATACTTCTTCGAACTTCTTTACGAAGTCTGAAAGCTCAATAAGGGTTAGCTCCTTGAAAGCTTCAATGAGCTGGTCGGCAGTCATCTTTGCCATTTTGATCTCCTATTTGGTTTGGGTAATTAGTTGGACTCTTGCTTTTGACGCAATGCGTCGACAACGCGAACTGCCCCGGAAGGAAGTGCGTTGAAGGTGTAGGCGGCCTTGAACATCGTTGCCTTGATTGCGCTAGCGACCTTAGCCAATAGCACCTCACGGGTTTCGAGGTCAGCGAGCTTGTTAATCTCATCTGCATCCAGGTCAATTCCATCCATAACGGCGGACTTGATAAGAAGCAGTGGATTAGCCTTTGCGAAGTCCTTCAGAGCCTTGGCAGTTGTTACTGGGTCACCGTGAACGAATGCCAGGGCTGATGGTCCAACCAGCTGGTCCTCGAAAGTGGTGACTCCTGCGTTTTTCGCAGCAATTCTCAGAAGGGTGTTCTTTGCAACCACGTATGTTGCGTCATTAACCATTGCACGACGAAGCTCTTTCATCTTCGTCACACTGAGTCCGCGGTATTCAGTCAGAATAACGGTGTTCGAGCTTGTGAACCTTTCGGTTAGCTCGGCTACCTTTTCCTTCTTGTCTGCCATGGCGCTCCTTGTTTGTTTAGTGCCGGTGACAAGAGGATCAAAAAAAATGCTCCGGCGCTAGGCGCACGGAGCAAAACTCAAAAAGAGAATCTCTTCATACACCTGCGCTGGTTTTCACTTTCGTGAACCTTCGTCAGTCGCGGCGGATCTAGAACTAGTTCTAGGTTTTAGCGCGACTTGTACCGGCGGTCTTTGGCTCCGCCCATCTTATTAGGCGTGTGGCGTGCCCGCAAGTCAGTTCTGGCTTTGCCCTTGTTTACAGTCGCAAATCTTGAATCACCGAAGTCGATTGAATCCATGACCAATGGTGGCGCAATAGGCCCAGCCAGCTCTTCAAGCAATTCGTGACCCGGGGTTACATTGCTGTAGATGGCTTCGCGGTCAGCTCTTTGCAGAAGATCTTCTACTTTTCTTGAGCGACCCGATGGCACCATGCAGATTACGGTTCCGCTGCGTCCAGCTCGGCCCGTGCGGCCAGCTCGGTGCAGGTAGGTCTTGTACTCCTCAGGCAAATCGAGCTGAATTACTAGCTTGACGTCGTCAACGTGGATACCACGGGCTGCAACGTCGGTAGCGACCATAACGCGGGCAGAACCCTTGATGAATCGCTCTAGGTTCTTGGTTCGCTGAGCCTGGTTTAGGTCTCCGTGCAATCTAGCTGTTGGGACACCGGCGTCATTCAGGCTAGAAGCCAAAGCCTCAGCCGTTAGCTTGGTGCGAACAAACACGATTGACTTGCCAGAGCCCTGAACTAGGCGGTGGAAGATTGCTGATCGATCCTTTGGATCCATGACTAGCACGCGGTGTTCGATATCGGAAGACTCATTTACTTCGCCCGGTACCTCGTACACGTAAGGTGACGGCATGAACTTCTTGACAAGTTGAGCTACCTCAGAATCCAAGGTTGCAGAGAAAAGAAGCTTCTGGCTGTCTCCTGCTGCTTCCAGAATGCGGTTCACTGGCTCAACAAAGCCCAGTTCACACATGTGGTCAGCCTCGTCGACTACCACTCTTTCTAGACCAGAAAGGTCAATTTTGCCCTGGGCCATTAGGTCTTCCAAGCGACCCGGGGTAGCAATAGCAATGTCTACGCCGCGCTTTAGAGCTTCGACCTGACGGTGCTGGGGCACGCCACCATAAATGGTGGTGGTGTAAAAACCTACTGATTTTGCAAGCTGGGAAAGAGTGCGGTCGATCTGCTGAGCCAACTCGCGAGTTGGTGCAAGAACCAAAGCCTTTGGCTTCAGCGGCACTCTCGGCTGGTTTCCAGCTTTTGCCAGGAAGGCCACTAGCGGGACACCGAAAGCAATGGTCTTGCCGGAACCGGTTTTTCCGCGGCCCAATACGTGTCGGCCAGCCATGGCTGCAGGGATAGTTGCAGACTGAATTGGGAACGGTGTTGCTGCACCCATCTTCGCTAGCTCTTGAGTCAGGCGCTCTGGAAGATCCATCTCCTGGAAAGTCGCAAAGCTCTCGCCTACTTCGGTGGCTTCAAGTCTGTCTAGCTTCTTGTCACCCTGGAAGGTTTTGCCGGTCTTGGCACGCGCATTTGAAAAGTCCTTGTCGCGAGAATCCTCGCGCTGAACTCGGTCAGGTCGTTGTGACTGACGGGGCTTACGAGCTCCATCATTGGATTGGTAATCGCCTTTTTTGGAGGCGTAGCCCTTTCGACCGTTTTCTTTGGTCGGAGCAGGCGAATAGTTATTATTTGGCATCGTTGGGGGAGTCCTTATCTGGTGAATCCGGAGACCCCGAGCTCACAATAGTAAAAGCCTACGACCCGAACGCCAAAAAAGATAGACCTAGGCTATGATTCCGCGGATTTTAAGCTCTGCGTGCAGTATGGCATCACTTGGCTCAACTAGGAAATTACCATCGGCGAATTTGATCACCGGTATGTTGTGACGCCCGGAAATAGCCTGCGACTTGTCCGCATTCTCTTTGCTCTCTTCAACATCAAATGTCTCGTACTCAACTCCAAGAGTGTCCAATAGTGACTTTGAACGCCTGCAGTCGCTGCACCAGTTTGCGCTATAAAATTCTATTTCTGCCATTACCTCAACCTAACTTCATCTGGTATTTCTAACAACCCTTGGGAGTATTTCAATCCCGCTAGTGAGGCAATCACCAGATCCGCAACCGAATCTAGGGTTTGTTCTCCGATTCCAACTAGCAATGCCGCCCCGGCTAATTTACCGGCCACGAGACCCGCTGGGGCATCTTCAAACACTGCACATTCGGCTATCGCTACCCCGATTTTTTGGGCGCCCAGTAAGTAAGGCTCCGGATCAGGCTTTCCTTTTTGGCCGTCGTCGGCGGTCACTAGAGCCTGAGGTGCCAAAATTCCCGCCGCAGATAGTCTGGCTCGGGCCAATTCGGGATTGGCCCCCGTCACTATGTTCCAAGCGCCTTCCGGGAGTGAAGCCAAAAGATCAAGCGTTCCAGAAAGAGCAATGGTTGCATGAGCCTGATCAAGCTCAAGTTGGTTTATGTACTCAAGCGCCTCTTGGAATTGCCCTCCTGCTACTAATTCTGCGACGATGTCGCTTGCTCGTCGGCCATGATATGCGGCGCTTAGAACAAAGCCCGGATGGTACCGCTCGCCCCATAAGACCCAGGCTTGCAAAGCTCCGGGCATAGAGTCGACAAGGACTCCATCATTATCGAACAGCAGGCCCTTAAGGGGTGTTTGCATGTGCTTTCTAGTCCTTATCAGCGTGGCGCGATGTAGTGGTTCGGTAGATACCGAACGCGGCCAGCGCGAGTAAGACTAGCGCTGGAAGCATTAGTCGAACAAACCAACTGATAGAGGGAGCGATAATTTTGGCCTGCTGCTCCACTGCAGTCATGTTTTCTCTCCAGTCCGGGAAGACTTCGAGACTGGAAATAGCCTGAAACCCCATCGTGAAAGCCATCAGTGTCACGACAGCACCAAACACAATAGCCAAAACAAGGTTTAGCTTTACAGCGGCCAGACCGATTCTGCGCTCTTTGACTGGTAACGGCTTCGAGGACCTGGCTTGTGCAGCGAACCGGGTGCCGGTGATTATGGAAACTGCTATGAGAGTCTGAATGATTACCCAGATCCAGACATCGAGACCGGTACGAGTGACGTCGTAAACGACGAGGCCAAAGATAATCGCAATCGCTGTCCCGATAATGGGACTTGCATAAGCAAGGCCGATTGCGCGCTGCAGCTTTTTGCGATCTTCGTCCTTTTCGCCCGCTGGAATATCTGGGGCATCTTTTCGGAATACGAACGCGGCCAAGATCACAAACACGACTAGGGCCGTCGCGAGGATGATTGGCACATAGACATTTAGCAACCGCAATCCGACTGGATCGTCCGAGGGATTGTTGGAGCCCCAAGCACCGAAGAAACTTGCGACGGCAAAGATGGCTCCGGCGACCAAGGAAAGTACGACACCTAAGTTGTTTAGGCGGTGGGCGCTTATGGCTAAGCCGGAGTCAGATTCGGTTCTGATTCTCAGCGCAAGTTTCTGTCCGGCAAGTGCCGCAAGAGCAAACGCAGTAATGCCGAAGAAGAAAAGATAAATCTCTAACTGAAATCTTGGGTCCGGATAAACCGAAGTTCCGTCATCCAGATAGACGGTGCGCTGCACCAGCAACTGGGAGTAGGCGGCAATCATAAAAAGTAGCCAAGCGGCGGCTAGGCCAATGAGAGGAAGTCGAATTGCGGTCTTTATGCTCAGGGCGGTCTTCATGGCTAAATCCTAGGCTTAGCGCAATGATTTTCGTTATAGGTCAGGCGCTAATTGACCCAATCGGGCACAAGAGTTCCCATCAGGACCCCAAGCCCCCTGTTGGTGAGCCACTCACAAGATGACTCCTTGACTCGTAAAATGTGGCACTCTTTGTTCTAATGAAGTTACGCGATGGAGCCTGGAGTTTCGACTCAAGGGATTTGATGCGCGCTCAGTGCCCGCACTGCACCAAGCTCTCGGTTGCCAGAGAACTCAAGCTTCCCCAGCTACAGAGTTTGCTGGACTCTTTTTACGAGAGACCCGATAACCTTCCAATCCGATATGGAAATCGATTTGAGGACTCTCTCGAACAAGAATTGCTTGAGAACCTCGGTGATCTAATCCAGAAGCCCGATAGCTATGATCCGGCCGACACTCAGAAGCTCATGCTCGCAAATGTTCCAGTGATTTACCAAGGAAGCCTCAAAGGGGGCTCGGGAAGCATGATATTTTCCGGCCGTCCGGATTTCCTTTTGCGCTCCGACTATCGGTTCGAATTCACTAAAACCGGACTAACGGCAAAAAAGTCTGGCGACCTAACTGCCGGCTATACCGCTTGGGACGCCAAGCTTTCAAAAACCCCAAAGCCTGAATACCAGGTGCAAGTCGGGCTCTATGTTGACGTACTAGAGACTCTGGGCCTAAATGCTCCTGGCACACATGGTCTAATCCAAGGCAGCCGGGAAATCAACGAATTTACTGGCGATGTGCTTTTGGCAAACATGAAATTAAAGCGCAGCGCATACCTCGATGAAGTAGCTGATTTTATTGACTCTAACCCAGCCTCAATAGCCGACTTTGGAGAGCTGATTTGCACCGCAACTAGCTACTGCGATATTTGTGAATATCCCAAGCTCTGCAGTCACCAAAGATATGAAACTAATAGCCTGCAGCTGGTTGCTGGGATCTCGAAGGCTCAGGTTGTTTCACTTCGGACAACCGGAATCAACACCGTGCGTGAGCTTGGTGCATTTGACGGCGGCACTGAAACGATGAGCCAAGAAAAAGTTGCGGTGTTTTCAAGACAAGCCAGGCTTCAACAACACACTTACGACACCGGAGAACACGTATACGAAGTAAAGAACCGCGCACCGCTGACCGAGCTGCCAGAAGAAAACAAGGGAGACCTGTTTTTCGATCTAGAAGGATTTGTGTTTTCGGCACCAGCCGGAGGCCTCGAGTACCTATTTGGGTATCTGACAATCGACTCCGGATCAGAATTTCACTGGTCCTGGGCAGATGACCGACTCGCTGAAAAAGAGTCCTTCGAGGGCTTTATCCGGTTTTTATTTGCCAGGCTAGTCACCTACCCCGAGCTCAAGGTCTATCACTATGCGAACTACGAGCTAGCTGCTCTGCGCAGGTTGGCAAAGCGATTCGATAGCTTTATCGACGAGGTAGAGCAGCTGATCAGCGATGGGGTATTTGTCGATCTTTACTTACTCGTGAAGTCTTCGCTTGTCTTGTCTCAAGAAAGTTACTCGATAAAGAAACTTGAAAATTACTACGAGTTTGAAAGAAAATCCTCGGTCAAGGAGGCGATGGGGTCTATGGACACTTACGAGTCCTACCTCGAGAAGCTCGAGTCAGACCCGACTGCCGCAGAAACACTGAAGCGCCAGGTGCTCGACTACAACCAAGACGATTGCGTGAGCACGCTGGCGCTGACCAGGTGGTTAAGAACTCTTTAGTAGTCCGAAAGATCCAATGGAATCCCAGGACCGAAAGTGGTTGCGACAGAACCCTTTAGTAGGTACTTGCCCTTAGCCGTCGATGGCCTGAGGCGAACAACTTCTTCCATTGCAACGTTTAGGTTCTCGGTTAGCTTCTCAGCTGAAAAGTTTGCCTTGCCTACGATGAAGTGCAGATTTGACTGCTTGTCGATGCGGAACTCAATACGACCGGCCTTGATGTCTGTGACAGCTTTGGCAGTGTCCATTGTTACTGTTCCGGTCTTAGGGTTTGGCATCAGGTTACGGGGACCCAAGACTTTTCCAAGGCGACCAACTTTACCCATTAGGTCTGGGGTTGCAACCGCAGCATCGAAGTCAGTCCAGCCAGCTTCAACCCTTGCGATTAGCTCGTCGGAGCCAACCTCATCGGCGCCAGCTTCGCGAGCAGCATCTGCTGCTGCACCGTTAGCGAACACGATTACACGGGCGATCTTGCCAGTTCCGTGTGGCAGCGAGACGGTGCCACGGATCATCTGATCGGCTTTTCTTGGGTCAACACCCAGCCTCAGTCCAACCTCAATTGTTGAGTTGGTCTTCTTGCCAGCGGTGTCGATTGCTAGGGCGGACGCCTCCGCAGTGGAGTAGAACTTGCCCTCTTGAATCTTTGCTTTGGCCTCTGTATAGGCCTTCGAACGTTTTGCCATGCTGCTATTCCTTTCGGTCACAGTAGTGGTTTGTGGGGTACTACCCCTCCCACGACTATCTAGTTGTTTTGCTGCTTACAGCTCAGTGGTGATTCCCATTGAGCGGGCGGTGCCGGCGATGATCTTCGCAGCTGCGTCGATATCGTTAGCGTTCAGGTCTGACATCTTTACTTCGGCGATGGAGTGAACCTGCTCTTTGGTTAGCTTGCCAACCTTCACGGTGTGAGGTGTGCCACTACCCTTTGGAACTCCCGCTGCCTTCTTGATTAGCTCGGCGGCTGGAGGTGTCTTCAGGATGAATGTGAAGCTACGGTCTTCATAAACGGTGATCTCTACTGGAACAACGTTTCCGCGCTGGTCTGCGGTTGCGTTGTTGTATGCAGTACAGAACTCCATAATGTTTACGCCGTGCTGACCTAGTGCAGGTCCGATAGGTGGAGCTGGGTTAGCAGCGCCTGCCTGGATCTGCAACTTAATCAGACCGGTGATTTTCTTTTTGGGTGCCATTTTTCTATCTTTCCTTAGTTCAGCGGACCGACCTGGTCAAAGGCCAGTTCTACTGGAGTCTCGCGTTCGAATAGTGAAACCAAAACCGTAACCTTGCCACTTTCTGGCTTGATTTCGGAGATTGTGCCGGGAAGGCCGGCAAAAGAACCGTCCTTGATCAAAATGCTTTCGCCGATCTTGAAGTCGATATTGACCGGGATAGACCTTGACTTTGCCTTGCCGCCAGGGCCGTTTCCAGCAGCCTTGGAGTTCTTTACATCTTCGGTCTCTTCTGGAGTGAAAAGTGGCTTCAGCATTTCAAATGCCTCTGCCGGACGAAGTGGAGTTGGGTGCTGGGAGTTGCCCACAAAGCCGGTTACGGCTGGTGTGTGGCGAACCAGGGTCCAGCTGTCCTCATTGAGTTCCATGCGAACTAGCACGTAACCTGGGATGCGGACCTTAGAAACCAATTTGCGCTGACCGTTTTTGATCTCAATGGACTCTTCCATTGGAACTTCGATCTGCAGGATGTCATCTCCACCAGCAAGAGCTGCCTTACGGGTTTCAATGTTTTGCTTCACGCGACGCTCGTAGCCCGCGTAGGAGTGGACAACGTACCATTTGCCATCTAGGCCACGAAGTTCCTCGCGAAACTTCAAGTAAGGGTCGGCCTCTTCAACGATCGGCTCTTCTTCTACCACCGCTGCTGCCTCTTCGACTGCTTCCGCTTCGACGACCTCAGCTTCGGCCTCTAGAGCATCATCGGTGGATTCGACTTCACTTTCGTTCGACTCGGCTGCGTGGGTTTCCACGGCCTGACTGTCGACGGCTTCAACCGCTTCGACTTCTTCTGTGGCTTTGGCGTCTTTTGCGACGTCACTGAAATTTAGATCTGACATTTAGTACCTCTTATCCTGCGAACATGAAGGTCACGACGTTTAAGAAAACCCAGTCAAGAGCGGAGATGATGACCATTACCACCGCTACGAAGCCAAGAACGACTCCGGTGTAATTGATCAGCTCTTTACGAGTAGGTGTTGTTACTTTGCCTAGCTCCGAAAGAACCTGGCGAATAAACAATGTCGCCTTTTGGATAGGGTTCTTTGCCTTGGCAGCGTCGGCTTGCGCCTTCTCTACTAAGTCCTCTGAAGCCTTCTCGTTCTCTTCTGCCAACATAACCTTCTTTCTTCGCAGGGCGGACAGGACTCGAACCTGCAACCTGCGGTTTTGGAGACCGCTGCTCTACCAATTGAGCCACCGCCCTGTGTGTGACATCGCCACCAACCGTTACTTAGCACAAGGCTTGGTTTCAAGTGCCATCTGGAAAAGACACACTTATAGATTGAATCTATTTAAGTGAATTTCGCCAGAATAGTTATCGGCAGATGTCAACTTAAGTAAGTGTAGAGGGTTATTTCAAGCATTGCAACGGGGAATCAACCGCTGTCAACACAATCCGCAACTATTCTTGAAGTATGTCTGACTCTAGAATTTCCAAGCGAATTAGCGCCATTGCAGAATCTGCGACCCTAAAGGTCGACAGCAAGGCCAAGGCCCTAATTGCAAACGGACGCCCGGTCATCTCATACGCCGCCGGAGAACCCGATTTCCCCACTCCGGCGCACATTGTTGAGGCCGCGGCAATTGCAGTCCGAGACGCTAAAAATCATCGCTACACCCCGGCCGCTGGACTGCCGGAAATGAAGGAAGCGATTGTTCAAAAAACACTTCGGGACAGCGGAACCAAAATAACTCCGAGCCAAGTAATTGTTACTAACGGCGGCAAGCAGGCCGTGTACCAGGCGTTTCAAGTCATCCTCAATGATGGTGACGAAGTATTGGTACCGGCTCCCTACTGGACAACATACCCCGAAGCAATCAAGCTTGCCGGCGGCAAGCAAGTCGATGTTTTCGCAGGATCCGACCAGGGCTACAAAGTAACAGTCGAACAACTAGAGGCCGCCTACACACCAAGGACCAAGGCGTTGCTAATTTGCTCACCGTCAAACCCAACTGGCGCAGTGTTCTCTAAACAAGAGCTGACAGACATTGGGAATTGGGCCGCAACCAAACCCAATCTTTGGGTGATAAGCGACGAGATTTATCAAAACGTGGTCTATGACGGCATTCGCGCTTACTCAATAACTGAGCTGGTGCCAGAGATCCAAGACCGCACCATCATGGTCAATGGCGTTGCCAAGAGCTACGCCATGACCGGCTGGCGGCTTGGGTGGATGATTGCCCCTGACGATGCAGCCAAGGCCGCAGGCAACTTGCAGTCACACCTGACCTCGAATGTTTCAAACATCTCGCAGCGAGCCGCAATTGCCGCGATAACCGGCGATCAAGAGCCGATCGAACAGATGCTGGCTGCCTTTGATCGCAGACGGAAACTTGCCGTGGCCGAACTGAACAAAATACCGGGGATGATGACACCGAATCCTGAGGGTGCCTTCTATGTTTACCCGGACGTCAGTGGCTTACTAGGTAAGACTTGGGGCGGCAAGCAGATCACGAGTTCTCTGGAACTTGCGGACATGATTCTGGAGCAGGCCGAAGTCGCCTTAGTTCCAGGAGAGGCTTTTGGTCCAAGTGGCTATTTACGCATGAGCTATGCGCTAAGTGACGACCAGTTACTCGAGGGCATTCACCGCATGCAAAAGCTGTTTAGTTAGCTCTAAAAACCAATCAAATTGGGTTCTGGTATCAAGTTGATCCCCCACCTGGCAGCAACGCGCTCTTGAATCAGCCTTGCTAATTCTAGAATTTCGGCACTACTTGCGCCTCCTCGGTTGGTGATTGCCAGCGCATGCTTATTGGAAATTCCAGCCTTCGAACCAGGTATCGAGTAGCCCTTGGGGAAGCCGGCGTTCTCGATTAGCCAACCGGCCGAGATTTTCACCTGGTCTTCATTTGGCATTCTCCAGCGCTGCATCTCCTCGGGAAACTCGAGGCTCTTTTCGACACTAATCACCGGGTTAGTAAAAAAGCTCCCACACCCGACGCTATCTGGGTCACTTTCGCTTATGACCATTCCCTTGGAGGCACGAAGCTCTAAAACTGCTTTTCGAACTTGCTCCAAGGGCAATGCTGATCCGTATTGGGCGCCCAAGTACTCTGTAATCTGACCGGACTTCATGGGGACACTCATGCCAGCTAGTTTTTGCAATTTGAACTCGACCCAGCCCACTAAGCCCTCAAGCCCATGCTTCAAAGCGCTGTCTCGATAAGAAAATTCGAAGTAGCTAGCTGGCCTTACCACGGACGCAACTGAGCCTTTTTCTAGAAACTCAATCTGAGTAATCACATCGGAAACTTCCTGGCCGTAACCGCCAACGTTTTGAACAGGGGTCGCACCGACGCTGCCCGGTATTCCGCTCATGGCCTCCATGCCCGCATAATCGTTGGCTACCGACCAGGCCACGAATTCGTCCCAAGAATGCCCCGCCTGAACTCGTACAACAACAAATTGTGCATCTTCGGAAACAATTTCTACACCGCGGTTAGTCACGTGAACAATGGTTAGGTCGGCTAGGTCTTCGGCAAAAACAGTATTAGATCCACCTGCAAGAACATGGAATTTCTCATCGCTACTCCAGAGCTCAATAGCTGCGTCATACAACTGCTGAGTGTTACCACAGCTAATAATCCGACTTGGCACTCCGCCAACCTGCATCGTGGTGAGCGTGGAAAGACTTACTGGAGCGTTACTCAAAGCTGAACCCAAACTTGTGATTTGCCAAGAACATTGTTGCCATCGAAGCTTGTTTGCAAATCGATTCTTGCTTTTTTGGCCTCTAGGTCTAGTTCGGCGATCCTTGCAACGACCGTTATGACAGCCCGCCCCTTTGCAGGGACCACGACCGGCTTGGTAAACCTCACACCGTATTCAAGAATTTTTCCAGAATCTCCAAGCCAACTAACCACTGGGTCAATTGACAGGCCCATGGTGAGCATTCCATGAGCCAACACCCCAGGTAATCCGACGCTTGCTGCGACATCGTCGCGGTAGTGAATAGGGTTGAAATCTCCTGAGGCCCCGGCGTATCGAACTAGAGAATCTCGGTCCAGGTTGAAGTTTTTTTCAGCGACTACATCGCCAATAACTAGTTCACTGATCTCAGGCATCTTCGCCCCTAACGACGAGCGTTGAAATAGCTGTGCACACGAGTACCTGATTCTCATCAAAAATTTCAGTGTCAAAAACCACCATGTGGTTGCCTCCAAGGGACTTCACGCTTGCTACCGATAATTCGCTGGTCAAAAGGTCACCGGCAACGATTGGCCGTTGGAAAACAAACTTCTGTTCGCCGTGGACAACCCTAGAAAAATCGAGCCCAGCCTCCGGGTCCGCAATAACAAGCTTCAAACCAAACTCTTGAAGGACTATTGGAAAAGTTGGAGGAGCCACTAGGTCGCTGTGACCGGCGGCTTTTGCTGCGGCCAGATCGATTGATTCTTCGGATGCAAACGTCGCTCTTGCAAATTCGCGAATTTTTTCTCGGCCCACTAGGTATGCGGCAGACCTGGGATATCGCTTGCCTTGAATGTTTGGGTTAACCATGGATACAAGGGTAATGCCTTGGTAGCGGGAGCGGGACTCGAACCCGCGACCTCACGATTATGAGTCGTGCGCTCTAACCACCTGAGCTACCCCGCCGCGTTTGATCCTAAGACCGAGCCCCGAGACAGGTTTGAACTGTCGACCCCTTCCTTACCATGGAAGTGCTCTACCACTGAGCTATCGGGGCGCTGCCATAACTGCAACCGAAGAAGATTAGCACTAGCGAACAGCGCTAGGCAAACGCCAAATTTGTAAATCTAATTCTGCCGCGTCGTAGCGTATTTTTCCACCCACCACTCGAAGCAAGCCATTGCCAAAAAGATTCCTCGCGCCCTCAGCGCCACTAATGGCATCCCTCGAGAATTGAAGTTTCCGATCCCTGCCCCTAGAGGCGATTACTAGCACCGACTCGGTCTTTGATTCTCGAACAAAAGCGATCGCTTCATCCGAAGAGTAAAGCCAACGCATTGACCCTTCGGCCAAAGCGCGATGGTGCTTTCTCAATTGAGAAAGCTTCGCGTAGGTTTCAATCATTTGGGGGTCAGTTTCCCGCTCAGCATTCCAAGGCATTGGGGTTCTTGAACCCTGACCAGTTTCGGCGTCTAGACCCAGTTCATCTCCCGCATAAACATGCGGAATTCCAGGGAAGGTGAACTGCAACCCTGCGGCAACCCGCTGCGCACCCGAAATAGCGAAGGTCTTGAACCTTCCGGTCTCATAAGTATCAAGAGCGTTGAGAGCATGCATTCTCAAGTGCCAAGGGGTAGTGCCGGACTGGCAGTTGTGAGTTTGACGAAATTGGTCTCCGGAAATCGCCTTACGACCGAAGCCAATCTGGGACTCTTCTTTATTCTGCTTGGTGTTCCAAAGCCAGCGCCAAGTCGGCTTGGTGAAATTGGCGAAGCTCAAGATGGCGGAAAAATTATCACCCTGCGCATGAACGGCCGAATCCGGGCCGAAATCACCTATTAGCAAAGTATCTGGGTTCGAGCTGTTCATGGTTTCTCGAACCAGGTTTACAACCTCACGGTTGTAGTCATCCATTCGGTTTTTACCAATTGCTCCTGCCGCTGCTACCCTCCAGCCGTCCAGCTGAAAAGGTGCCTTCAGGCCCCTGGCAATAATCGATGCCTTGCCCTCGACCAGACGTTTTCTAATTTCCTCAGAGCCCCAATTGAATTTAGGTTGGGTATTACCTACGCGCGAAGAGTCATAGCTCTCGTTGCCCTCAGAAAAGTAATAAAACTCACTCTCTAGAGCAGTGGGCTTTTTGAACGCGGCTGTAAACCACTCGTGGGTGTCGGCCGAGTGATTCAGATTCAAATCCCCGATGACTTTGATGCCGGCATCGTGAGCCTTAGAAACGAGGCTAGCCAGAGCGGCATTCCCACCAAGCACCGAGTCAACTTGGTCGAAACTCGTCGCGTCTAACCGATGGCTGGAGCCAGCCGGAAAAAACGGTGTGAGCTGCAAAATCGTGACGCCAACTTTTTTCAGGTGTGCCAAACGGTCTTCAATGCCCTTTAGGTCACCGCCAAAATACTGCTCGTTCACCCCAGTGCCTCTAGTTTTCACTGCACTATTCCAAGTTTTAGGCTCCGCCCAGGCCGGCACCTCGCGATCATCAGCCTTGGTCGAACGAGAAAATCGGTCGGGCATGACCTGATATAGAACGCCCCCGGTGGCCCACTTAGGGGCGTTGTTGTGAACATTGATTCTGAAATCATCGCGGTCTGGCTGGTCTAGCTCATGAAGCCCAGTGGCATTTAACCAAAAACTCTCGCCGCTAGTGGTTTCTAGAAAAAACCTGTAATTCACTTCCGGGTTCGAAATGGCAAGTAAGCCCTCATACCAATCCCAGCCGTGACGATGGACAAGAGGCTTGAGCGCCGGGGAGAAAACTGCTTGGCCCGATTCGCTTTGCCGAATCAGTACCTGCTTCAGTTTTCCGATCGAATTATGGATTCTGATGCGAATCTTTATTTTGTCGCCGAGTTTTGGGCGCTGATTTGCAACATAGAGTGCCGAGCCATCGTGGTGCGGTTGCAAATCTAGTTCGGGCATGCTTACAAACTACCCTGCCGAATGCCGGACAGGCGTGAGGATGTGCACAATGAAAACCTCAAAATGTGGGGACAATCCAACAAGATAATCGGACTTTAGTCTCGGATCGCTTCCGCTATTTCGTCTGACATCATTTTCCAAAGCAGGTCTGGGGCATCGTCTTTACGCAAAATTGCCATTTGAGCCTCTCCTAATGGAAACCACACAGAGTCGATTTTTGATGACACCGGCCTCGGCACCGCATTTGAACCTGCCATGCCAAATTGGTATGGGATCTTGAAATCCTTGGCGTTTTCTAGGGCCTTCAGATTAGAAGGAGTGCGCCCGGTTGCTTGAAACATTGCGATTTGACTGGGGTCACTCCCCAGGTAGTCAACAATGAATTTGATCGCGGCACTTGGGTTATTGGCTCGCGCACTCAACATGGCACCCCGCACCTCCAGAAAGGGCGTTGCTGCCTGTCCGCCGGCCGAAGGAACTTCATAGGCGTTCCAGCCTTCCTCGCCAAAGGTTGCGGAGAACCAAGATCCACTCCAAGGCCCAGTTATCCAGCAACCCTTTGCGCCATCAACAAGCTGTTGCTTGATAAGTTCGGTATTGCTCTCTAAATCAAAAAGGGCAGCATTTTTAGACAGCCAATTTGCAAAGGCAAGTCCCTCTTCATTGCCTAAAGCTAGATTCAAAATTCCAGGGTTGGTTGAATCGCCTACGAAAACACTCGAGCCAAAAGATGTTTGAAGCGGGTAGAAATGATACGGGTCACCGGTTCCATCATTTAGAGAAATCGCAAGTCCGACATCGACGACATCTTGAAAAGTTTCCGGCGCTTTGGGCATCGCGGACTCCGTGCAGACAAGCGCAATGCTCTCTTGGGCGTAGGGCAAACCATACTGTTGCCCGCCATGATTGAAAGCTTGCACTGCACCGGAGTTGAACCCTGTCCCAGCACCTTCCAAGCTAAAGGGTGCAATCAGGCCTTCGGATAAAAATCCTCGCTGCAGACCGTGAGGGCCAAGCACTATGTCAGGAGCATTATCACTGGCACCCCAAAACTCGTTGGCTATGTCTGTTTTTACTACAAGGTCAACCCTGTTCCCGGTATCGGCCTCAAACTGCAGTGCCACTGATTCAAGACCAAGCGCCTCTGACTCGTCTAACCAAACAGTAAGAACCTCACTTTGGGTTTCTGCTCCTGAGCTGGCCTGAGAGTCGACTGGAGTTGGTTCGTTAGACGAACATCCAGCAAATGCGAGTGAAGAAATAATGGCCGATGCAAAAACACGGAGCGCGCCCGTTCGAGTCGTTTTCAATGAAGCCCCTTTCGACACGGGAACGCTTGCTTTGAACAATAACATCCACAAACAGGATGCGTTTTTTCAATCCACAGCCTCCATTGAGTCGGTAGAGAGCGTTCTTAAATGCATGGGAGTTGAGACTTGATTTCCCATAACTTCATGGTCCATGACAACCGGCACCAGAGCTCACGACCAATAAGCCCTCAAATTGAGAATCCTGTTGATCGGTTTATAGGGCCACAAGCCCAAGGGTGAAAGTTCAGAGGCCCAGTCTTGAAGGACTGGGCCTTGGTGGCAAGTGAGGGATTCGAACCCACGAAGTCGATGACAGCTGATTTACAGTCAGATCCCTTTGGCCGCTTGGGTAACTTGCCAGTGCAACGCACTTGCGTGGAGGCAAATGCGTTGCGGGAAAAGTTTATAGGAAAATCCCCATCGGACAAACCATGGAATTTCGGGGCTATTTGCCGCGGCAGATCCGGGGGCCAGCAGGACCTTTTCAACACTTGGGGGACGGGTGTCGGCTGGTTGGTGGATAGATGTGGGGCGGTTAGGGGACAAATATCCCCCAAAGTGGGGATAAGTGTTGTAGGCTTTCGGAGCAGGGAAATTGTGCGCGAGTGTCGCGAGATAGACCTAGCTGCCGGAAGGAATTCATGAGAATTCACGCTCTTCCTCGGAGAACCAGAGCTTCAAGATTGTCAATGTTCACGGTCGTTGCTCTTTCTTTAGTTATGCCTGCCACTTTTCTGATCTCGGATTCGAGTCAAGCGGTCGAACCAATTTCACTCGGCGCAGCTGATGGCTTCGCGATTCTCGCTGGCGGGGCTTTTACCAACGGAGTAGACACCAACGTTCTGGGTAACATTGGGGAGTCCTCGGGCACAGTCACCGGTATCTCTCAGACGGGAAACTCCTACGTCCCCGCTGACGCCGAGTACACCCAAGCTATGACAGGTCTTCAGGCCGCCCACACCGCAGCCGATTCACTGTTCAGTGAAACAACGGCAATCACGGCTAGCCCAACTACCTTTACTCCTGGATCTTATTATCAGGCGGCCGCACTGGCATATGCAGCAGCTGCAAACCTAACTTTTGACGCCGGCGACGATCCTGACGCGGTGTTCTTGATTCGAACAGACGGCGCTTTATCAATTGGTGCGAACGCAACTGTTACTTATGCAAACGGTGCCTCCGCGGATAATGTTTACTGGCACGTTTCCGGCGCTACAACAATTGCTGCCGACGTCGACTTCGCCGGAACAGTCATAACGAATGGTGCTATTTCCGTTGGGGCGGACTCGACGGTCAGGGGAAGGCTTCTCAGCATTAATGGAGCCGTCGCTGTGGGTGCCAGGAGCAAAATCTTCAGCTATGCCCCACCGGTCATTACCCTGAGCGCTTCGACAATGAATCTTGCCGGCGCCGACTCTTACGCGATTCTTGCCGGCGGAGCCCTTACTAACGGGTTAGACACCAACGTCCTAGGTGACATTGGTGAGTCCTCAGGTGCATTCACCAGTGCCACTCAGACGGGAAACTCCTACGTCCCCGCTGACGCCGAGTACACCCAAGCTATGACAGGTCTTCAGGCCGTCCACACCGCAGCCGAGTCAGTCTTTATTACGACAACGGTGATCACGGCTAGCCCAACTACCTTTACTCCTGGATCTTATTATCAGGCGGCCGCACTGGCATATGCAGCAGCTGCAAACCTAACTTTTGACGCCGGCGACGATCCTGACGCGGTGTTCTTGATTCGAA
>CAJXOD010000008.1 GCA_913057795.1 uncultured Aquiluna sp. | reverse complement strand
AGCGCGGGTCAGTCCTCTCGACTGGAGAACCTCAGGGACAGCCCTAAGGCTCAAGTGCTGATAATTGGCGGGGGCATTAACGGCCTGGCAACATTTCGCGATTTGGCCCTTCAGGGAATAGATGTTGTCCTTGTCGAGCAAAACGATTACTGCTCCGGGGCATCCGCAGCCTCCTCACACATGATCCACGGAGGAGTTCGGTACCTAGAGAACGGCGAGATTCGTCTCGTCAAAGAATCCCTTGAAGAAAGAAATCGTCTCCTGAAAGCGGCCCCTCACTACGTAAAGCCTCTTAAGACCACTATGCCGATTTTTTCAATCTTCTCAGGCCTAATCAGCGCTCCCATTCGACTCTTTACCCACGCGCAGGGCAAACCCAAAGAACGCGGCGCCATCTTGATCAAGGTCGGGCTGTTGCTTTATGACACCTTCGGTCGAAACGGTGGAACGATGCCACGGCATCGTTTCCTCGGACAGAAAAAATCCAAGGCTGAAATGCCTTCGCTCAACAAAGACGTCAAGTTCACGGCCACTTATTACGATGCAGCAATGGACAATCCAGAAAGACTTGCTCTTGATGTTTTGTTTGACGGCTTGGCGGCCGGTTCGAATGCAAGAAGCTACAACTACGTTTCAGCCGGTGCTCGCTCCGGTGGCAAGACAGTTTTGAAGGACATGCTCACCGGCGAAGAGATTGCATTCACAGCCGATGTGATTGTAAACACCACCGGTCCTTGGACTGACATGACCAACCAGAGCCTAGGTTTCGACACCGGCTACATGGCAGGCACCAAGGGCTCCCACATTGTTTTGGACAATAAGGAGCTGCTTCAAGCGTGCGACAACCGAGAAATTTTCTTTGAAAACCGCGATGGACGCATCGTATTGATGTATCCAATCTTGGGGAAAGTATTGGTTGGCACCACGGACATTCCTCATGACATGAGGGAGCCAGCGGTGTGTACCGACGAAGAGGTTGACTATTTCTTCAAGCTGGTCGCTTACGTTTTCCCAGAAATCAAAATTGTTGAAGATCAGATTGTCTTCAAGTACTCCGGTGTAAGGCCGCTCGCTGCTAGCGGAGACATCAACCCTGGGGTCGTTTCTCGTGATTACCGGATCGTCCGAACTTCAGCCGAGAACGACGTCCCAGTTCTTAGCCTGGTGGGTGGAAAGTGGACGACCTTCAGGGCTCTCGGAGAGCATCTTTCATCAGATGTGTTGAAACTGCTGGGCAAAAACCGAGTTCTGTCCACGCAGAAGCTTCCAATCGGTGGCGGAAAAGATTTCCCGACTGCCCCTGAAGCACAGCAGACGTGGGCTGAAGATAACCGAGGTTTGGTCTCCGAAGAGCGTGCCATGCAACTTCTTCTTCGCTACGGTACTCGCGCTAAAGCAATCTTGGAATACATCGCTGCCAATCCTGAGACTATGCTCACGCACAGTTCTGGGTTTTCAGATTCCGAGATTGACTTTTTGGTGAAGCACGAAAGCGTTTATCGACTCGAGGATCTTGTCAACCGTCGCACCAACCTGGCTTTCACCGGGTCAATGAGCACCTCTTCACTGAAGGAGCTAGCAAGCATCCTTCAGAAGACTTTAGGCTGGGATGCAGGCAAGGTGTCCTCGGAAGTTTCGGCAATTTACATTGAGGCAGGGAGCAGGGTTTGAGCAAGCTAGTTCTAAAAAACATTTCTCTGAGACAAGATTCAGAAGACGTCATCTACGACCTCTCGGCGACCTTCAATAGCGGGATTAACTTGCTGATTGGTCCAACTACGGCGGGTAAGACCACATTGATGAGAATCATGGCCGGATTGGTCAAGCCATCTACCGGAACCATGAATCTGGGAGGAAAGGACATAACCAAGGTCTCGGTTCAACAGCGCTCGGTATCCTTCGTCTATCAGCAGTTCATTAACTATCCGTCCCTGTCTGTTTTTCAAAACATTGCGTCTCCGTTGCTGGCTCAAAAGAAAAAGCAAAGCAAAGAGGAGGTTGCCGCAAGAGTTGAAGAAATGGCAAAGCTTTTAGGTCTTACTCCGTTTTTGAAGCGCAAGCCCTCTGAGCTTTCCGGTGGTCAGCAGCAACGTGTTGCTATTGCTCGTGCTTTGGCCAGAAAAGCTGACGTTGTTTTGCTAGATGAGCCACTGGCCAACCTGGACTACAAGCTAAGGGAGCAGCTTCGAGAAGAGCTGCAGAGTATTTTCTCCGACGAGTCTTCTATCGTTATTTACTCAACGGCCGAGCCGTCCGAGGCCCTTGATTTTTCCACCGATACTTTCGTTATGAACGAGGGTAGTTTGATCCAGTCAGGCAAGGCTCTGGAGATCTACCAGAAGCCCCACTCATTGGCAGCAGCCGTCGCCATGGCCGATCCTCCAATCAACTTGCTTGGCTCAACCGTCGACGGCAAAACGGCCAACTTTGGCAAGGAAACCTTCGAGTTCTCAAGGCCCGAGATAGCTTCAGATTCATCCCGAGAAATTACTCTGGGAATTCAGCCTGGCAAGATCTTTCTTGAGCCCCAAGGCCCAAATAATGTTTCCTTCAGTTGTCGGGTCCAGCTTGCCGAAGTTACGGGAAGCTCGACTTTTGTTCACGTCGAACTCGAAGCTGGAGAGCTGGTCGTAATCGAGGTTGAAGGAACCAAGAACTTTGCCATGGATAAACAGCTAACGGCCTACTTTGACCCAGCTGACCTCTACGGATTCGGCTCAAAATCAGGCAAGGCAATTTTTGCTCCGATCGGAAGGGCTAGGTAAATGGCTGAGATTCGCTTAGAAGGTGTCGCTCACTCCTACGACGGAGGTAAAACTTACGCCCTAAACCCAATCACCATGACTTGGGAAGACGGCAAGGCCTACGCCTTGCTAGGACCTAGTGGTTGCGGAAAGACCACGCTTTTGAACATTATTTCAGGTCTTCTAAAGCCATCTGAGGGAAAAGTTTTCATCGACGGTAAGGATGTCACCGACGTCATCACTGATAATCGAAACATCGCACAGGTGTTCCAGTTCCCAGTGCTATACGACACCATGAGCGTACGTAAGAACCTCGAGTTCCCGCTAAAAAACCGTAAAGTTTCAAGGGAAAAAATCACTGAGCGAGTAAACGAAATCGCAGAGCTTCTGGGAATCGAAAATGATCTAGATAGCAAGCCATCGAAGCTCCGCTCTGATCTTCAGCAGATTGTTAGCCTGGGTCGCGGCTTGGTTCGCGAGGATGTGTCGGCGATCTTGTTCGATGAGCCACTTACAGTTATTGACCAGAACTTTAAGTGGACATTGCGTAACCGCCTAAAGAGATTGCACGTAGCTACCGGAGTCACAGTTGTCTACGTGACCCACGACCAAACCGAGGCTCTCACGTTCGCCGATGAGGTGCTTGTTATGGACAAGGGAAGCCTGGTTCAGGCCGGAACTGCCGAGTCTTTGTTCCTGGAGCCTCAGCATGAGTTCGTGGGGTACTTCATTGGATCACCGGGGATGAACTTTCTGGATGTTGAAGCGAAGTCTTCACTTCTTACCCACAACGGCAAGGAGATTGGAAAGGCCGCCAAGGCGGGCCTCAACGGTAGCCACCGCTTCGGAGTAAGGCCTGAGTTTCTGATTCCAAGCACAAAATCAGGTTTGGAGTTCAAAGTCGATCGCATCGAGGACCGTGGAGTATTCAAGCTGGTGCATTTGAGCAACGACGATTTCAAGTTCATCGCGAAGACCGAGGAAAGCTATGAGGCAGAAGTAGGCGGCAAAGCCACCTTCAGCTTCGACCCCAAGCGTGCGTTTGTTTACGACGTGAACCAAATGGCAGTTTCAACGGTTTCACCAAGCAGTGAAGGAGGCAACTAATCATGGATGCCAAACGGAAAAACAATAAAGCTTGGTTCCTTGTTCTGCCGGTGGTTTTTGTTGTGGCTTTCACTGCGATTATTCCGTTGATGGCCGTTGCTAACTACTCACTGCAGGACATTCAGGGTGCTGATAATCGCATATTCGTCGGTCTTGACTTCTTTAAGCGAGTTGCAACAGACCCAAACATCCAAGATGCCTTCGCTAGAAACTTAACTCTTTCGATGCAGGTTCTTTTGATTCAGATCCCACTTGGAATTTTCCTCGCCAGGTTAATGCCTAAATCTGGCTGGAAAGCCTCAGCTGCTTTGGTGGTTGTTGCAATTCCGTTGATTATTCCCTGGAACGTGGTTGGAACCACTTGGAGAATCTTCACCAGAAGCGACATCGGTTTGGGTGGTGTGCTGGTAAACAAATTTACTGATTACAACCTAAGCGAATCCACCTTCGATGCCTGGGTCACCATTTTGGTTATGGACACCTGGCATTGGACTCCACTTGTGACCTTGTTGGTCTATGCGGGATTACGATCTATTCCTCAGGCTTACTACCAGGCTGCGGCAATTGATGGAGCCTCGGCAATGGCGGTGTTCCGCTTCGTTGAGCTGCCAAAGCTCAAGCGAGTTCTAATGATTGCTCTTTTGCTTCGCTTTATGGACTCATTCATGATGTACACCGAGCCATTTGTGGTCACCGGTGGCGGTCCTGGATCATCCACCCAGACACTTAGTATTCTGCTCACCACCATCGCCATCGGTCAGTTCGACATAGGTGTGGCCGGAGCATTCTCACTCATGTACTTCTTGTTCATCCAAATCTTCTCATTCCTGTTCTTCACAGTTTTGACTCTAGACGAGCGCCCTGGCGCAACTAAGGTGACCCCGAAGGACAAGAGAAAACTGAGGGAAGAAAAAGAAGAAAAACCAGTCAATTCGAAACTTAAGAAGGTTCTAAAATGACGACGATGATTGAGACTTCCGCAGCGGGCAAGAAGATCTCCCGCTTCAGAATAGACCTTAGGAGCTGGCTGTTCTGGCTGATCATGGCGGTCTGGGCTCTACCGGTTGTCTGGTTGGTATCTATGTCACTTCGTGACAACGCAGACATCCTTTCTTCGTTCGAGGTGATCCCCAGCAAGATTTCGCTCGATAGTTACGCACAGTTCTTTGCAGATCCAAGCTGGATCGGCTCCTACATGAATTCGATCACTTACACCCTGCTGAACACAGTGCTGTCGTTGCTTGTTGCCCTCCCAGCAGCATATGCATTTAGCCGCTATACCTTCTCGGGGGATAAGCACCTGTTCTTCTGGTTGCTTACAAACCGTATGGCTCCCGCGGCTGTGTTCTTGCTGCCTTTCTTCCAGCTCTACCAAGCAGTAAACCTGTTTGATACAGCGCTGGGTGTTGCTCTTGCTCACATGCTTTTCAACGTTCCGCTTGCGGTGTGGATACTGGAAGGCTTTATGTCGGGAGTGCCGAAACAGCTTGACGAAATTGCCGAAGTTGATGGCTACAAGTTCGGCAGGTTTTTCCTGACCATATTTATCCCGATGATCCGTTCTGGAATCGGCGTGACGGCGTTCTTCCTGTTTATGTTCAGCTGGGTTGAGCTATTGATTGCCAGAACCATTACTGCAACGGCTGCTAAGCCAATCGCGGCGCAGATGACGCGGACAGTTTCGGCATCCGGTCTTGACTGGTCGTTACTTTCGGCCGCGGGAGTAATGACCATCATTCCGGGAGTGATTGTCATCTGGTTCGTTAGAAACTACATCGCCAAGGGCTTTGCGTTAGGGCGTGTGTAAAAATGTTAGAAATTTTTGACTGGATTCCTTGGACTGCGCCGATTGCCTATATTTTTATCGGTTTGGCAGTAATGATTACCGGTCTAACCATCTGGGGTCACTACCGACCTCCGGTTAGACGCAAGGGCTTTTTAGGGTTGGTGACTGATAGAAGTGAGCGCGTTTACATCTCGATTGTTTCATTTGCACTTGTGATGGTGGTCTCATTCTCGATTGTGGACAGCAACACCATGATATGGGCCCTATCAGCTCTGGCCATGTCAGCAGGGATCTTGAAATGGGGATAAAGAATTCGGTGAGCAAACTATGTTCACCGATTTGGGGCTCGAGGGTTTCCTCGGGTTCTAGAAATCTTGAAGAGACCAAGTTGGCCTCTCCAACTATGATGCGAAAGGTAAAAATGTTGAATAGAAATGTTCGTGAACGTAGCATCGCTGGTTTGGCCATGTCGGCCGCCGCGGTACTGCTATTGACTGGGTGTGCCTCAGCTGGGGATACATCATCATCATCAGGTGGGACCGTACCTGACGACATTGACGCAGTTGCTGCAAAGTGGGCCGACGGTGAGTTTGCACTCAGCGCTTTGACTCGCGATGAGAAAATTGCTGAAATGAAGTGGTTCGCTGAGGCAGCCTCGGCTCTTGGTGTTTCTGACATCAGTGTCGTATCTGAGACCATCGACCCACACGTTTACGAGTCAGAGACTCTGACTCAGGCATTCAAGGAACTGACTGGAATTTCAGTAATCCACGACCTCATTGGCGAGGGTGACGTTATTGAAAGAATCCAGACTGAAATCAAGACCCGTACCTCGATCTACGATGGCTACATCAATGACTCCGACCTAATCGGAACTCACCAGCGTGGCGACTACATCTACCCAGTAGGCGAGCTAATGAAGGACTCAGCGATTACAAACCCAGGTTTGGACATCGAAGACTACATTGGCACAAGCTTCACCACTGGTTCTGATGGCGTTCTGTACCAGCTACCTGACCAGCAGTTCGCGAACCTTTACTGGTTCCGTTACGACTGGTTCAGCGATGCTGACATCCAGAAGCAGTTCAAGGACATCTACGGTTATGACCTAGGCGTTCCAGTGAACTGGTCAGCCTACGAGGACATCGCTAAGTTCTTCTCAACCGAAGTAAATGGCAATGGGTCAATCGATGGCAACAAGGTCTATGGTCACATGGACTACGCACAGCCAGGCCCATCACTTCAGTGGCGCTTTACTGACGCATGGCTATCCATGGCCGGTAACGGTGACGCAGGAGAGCCTAACGGTCTTCCTGTTGACGAGTGGGGTATCCGCGTTGAGGAATGTCACCCAGCTGGTTCATCAGTATCCCGCGGTGGAGACACAAACGGTCCTGCTTCCGTCTACGCTCTTCAGAAGTTTCTCGACTGGTTCGAGTACGCTCCTGACACAGCAAAGGGAATGGACTTCAGCGAAGCTGGAGGCGTAGTAGGTCAGGGTGAAATTGCTCAGCAGATTTTCTGGTACACAGTTTTCACTGCTTCTGCTACCGACCCATCGCTACCTGTTATGAATGAAGATGGATCACCGAAGTGGCGCATGGCTCCAAGCCCACACGGTTCCTACTGGAACGAAGGTCAGAAGCTTGGCTACCAGGACGTAGGATCATGGACATTCATGAACCACGCTGACGAGAACAGGCGCGCTGCCGCATGGCTTTACGCGCAGTTTGTAACCTCGAAGACCGTTGACGGTGCTAAGTCGGCCAAGGCACTGACGTTTATTCGTCAGTCAACTCTTGACCTTCAGTACTTCACCGACAACGCATACAAGTATGGAGGGCTCATCGAGTTCTACCGCTCATCAGACCGTGTTGCATGGTCTCCAACTGGTACCAACGTTCCTGACTACCCAACCATTTCTAACCTATGGTGGCAGTCAATTTCCAAGGCTGCATCAGGTGAGTTCACTGCCCAAGAGGCAATGAATGAGCTAGCAGCTGCACAGGATGACGTCATGGTCCGCCTAGAAGCATCGAACCCTGATGCTAACTGTGCGGTCAAGATGAACCCAGTGCAGGACGAGCAGTACTGGATCGATCAGCCAGGTGCGCCGGTTGCGAAACTTGCAAACGAGAAGCCAATGGGTGAAACCCAGGACTACGACGAACTAGTCAAGCGCTGGGCTTCCGGCAACTAATTCGGTTGTAGAGTAACGAGACTGTTGGCTGGCAACTTCGGTTGCCAGCCAACATTTCTTTTCTAGAAGAATTGAGAAACATTGAATAAGCCTGCGACCTCCCCGGTTACGAACTTGCTAGATGGAACCACCATTCCGCAGCTAGGCCTTGGCGTCTACAAGGTTGATAATGACATCGCCGCTCCACTGGTGTCTCACGCCCTACAAAACGGCTATCGACTAATAGACACAGCTTCGATGTATGAAAACGAAGTTGGGGTAGGTCAGGGGATAAGAGACTCCGGGGTGCCTCGCGAAGAGGTGCTGGTGGCCACCAAGTTCTGGATGGATGATTTAGGTTTTGAAAACACCCTTAGGGCTTTTGATAAGAGTTTAAAATCGCTCGGCCTCGACTACCTAGATTTATATCTAATTCACTGGCCAGCTCCGAAAAGAGGCCTCTTGTATGTTGACTCCTGGAAGGCCATGGAGAAGCTCAAAAACGAAGGTTTGATTCGCTCAATCGGTGTTTGTAATTTTCACACCCACCACATCGACGAAATTCTAAAAGTAGCCGAGCATAAGCCGGTTCTGAATCAAGTCGAACTTCACCCTTGGCTTACGCAGGAAAAGGTCTTGGAGTACGACAACTCGCGCGCAATCGCAACTCAGGCCTGGTCGCCGCTTGCAAGAGGGAAGATTCTAGAAGATCCGATGCTGGCAACCCTAGCTGAAGCATACGGAAAGTCAGTGGCTCAGGTTGTTTTGCGTTGGCATATCCAGAGGGGAGTGGCGGTGATACCAAAGTCAAACTCTAAAGAGCGCATTCTTGAGAACATAAATGTGTTTGATTTTGAGCTTACGGAGCAACAGATGTCAGAAATTACCGCTCTGAACACAAACTTCAGGACAGGCGTAGACCCAGAGGACCGAAACTAGTGGTTAGCCGATCCAGTCGACGCTTCCGCTCTTAATCTGGCATGTTTGGCGCCCACCTTCTGCCCTCGCGCCAGCGTGAACGAAGCTGATCAAGATCATCCCAGAACCCAACTGCAAGTCCAACCGCGTAGGCTGCTCCCAAAACGAGAGTCTTAAGAATTCAACACATACGAGCTCGCGGAATTAATTCTTTGCTCGCGCGTCGAATGCACTCCATGAGAAATCTCGGTCTGTGCAGCGGGGAAATTTGGCCAATGTCGCCAATCGCTTCGGTAAGCCAATAGGAAGCTACTTACTGTCCCTTACGCTGCCGAAGTCCTAGCCATCTAGGGTTTGGCTACCAGTACTTCCTTGATGTTTTCCCGCAAGGTTCCCAAGGCCTCGGGGGAAAGTCCGTCTGTCGTAATGACGCCGTCTGCCTCCGATAACTCGGCGAAAGAGCTGAAGCCCCGAATGCCCCACTTGGTGTGGTCGGCGAGAACCACAAATTTAGCGGCCCTTCGAATTACTTCGCGGTTGGTATCAGCCTCAATTAGGTTCGGCGAGCTAAATCCAAATTCAATGTCCATGCCGTGGGTGCCCATAAATACCAAATCGAGGTTAAATCTTGCAAAGGCTTCGGTCGTGATGTTTCCAACTAAAGAATCGGTAGGCGTTCTGACGCCGCCGGTTAGTACAACAGTCTGATCACCCCTTGGTTGCTGGGCGAATAGATCGGAAACAGGTACTGAGTTTGTAACGACGGTGAGCGAAGGCATCTCTCTGAGTCTTTTTGCCAAAGCGTATACGGAGCTTCCGCCCATCAGGGCAATTGCCTGACCCGGACGAACCATTTCGGCGGCGAGTTTTGCGACTGCATCTTTAGAGGTTTGCTCTTTCAGCGAGTTAAAGGCAAAGGGAGGTTCCACGGTTGATGAAAGAGAGTTTGCAGTTACCCCACCATGAACCTTGTCAACAAGGCCTTGGTCGGTTAAGGCTTCGACGTCCCGCCGGATTGTAACCTCGGAGACGCCAAGACTTTTTGCAAGTTCCGAGATTCGCCTGGCCCCTGATAGCGATACTTCTTCCAGTATCAGGGCCTTACGTTGAGCTGCGAGCATCGCCGACCTTTCTCTAAAACCTAGGTAGAGGCTAGTGCGAAATATCAAAAATGTTCGGATATTTACTAACGGAATGATTACTTTTGTCGCTTTTTATTCGAAAAGTTTGCAATTATTGCGTAAGTTCGTTTTTACCCGATCGTTTGAGCCTTTTTTATTTTGCTCAAACAATAAAGATTAGGAAGGGGCGAGCTGACAATCGAGCCCGGCACAAGTCGGGTTCGGAGCAAAACTGAAATAGCAACTGAGTAGATAACTGGGTGCGGCTTCGGCAGCACCCAGTTATCGCAGAACTTCAGCTATCGTCAAACCAGGAGCACCAAACAGATTCGGACCAAGATTGAAACCTTCTAGCTTTGCTCACCTGCGCCAAGACGGCGTCTCGTTCTTAGTAAGCCTTACGCCCGAACTGGTTCGAATAATCCACTGGGGCGAAGACCTGGGAGATATAAAAGACTTTGAGAGCTACTTAGCCGCGAGCATTGAGCCCACGGCGCATGCCGAGGGCGACTTCCCGGACCAGTCTGGTATTTGGCGAGAGCAAGCTCGTGGCGCAATTGGTTCCCCTGTCCTTAGGGGGCACCGACAAGGAGAAGACTTTTCTCCACTGTTTGTCTTAATCAGTCACTCGTCCAGTGAACAAGAACTCGTTGTCGTTGGGGAAGATGCTGCTGCTGGCTTGCGAATAGAAACAAGCTTTAGCTTTGTGGGTGCGGGTGTTCTTGTTACAACGCAGGCAGTCACCAACATTGGCCCCGGTGACTATTTCCTTGAAGACTTGGCTACTTACCTACCACTTCCCGACAGAGCCCAAGAGTCCTTAGATTTCGCAGGCCGCTGGGTCAAAGAACGCCAGCCCGTGCGCAGGCAAATTCAACCCGGTGTTGTATCCCGCGAGGTTCGAGAAGGCAGGACCAGTCACGACTACACAATTCTGCAATTGGCGATGACTACGGCAGCCACCTTTAGAAGTGGAGAGGTCTGGTCCTTGGGGTTAATGTTCTCCGGTAACTCTCGGCACACCATCGAGCAGTTGCAATCTGGCAGAAAGTCAATCTCCGCCAGCGAGCTTCTAATGCCGGGAGAAATGATTCTGGAAGCGGGCAAAAGCTACGAGGCGGCACCGGTCGCCGCTGTTTACTCAAATTCTGGAATAGACGGCACATCTGACAGGTCTTATCGCTGGCTTCGATCAAGACCTGATCACCCAACCAACAAGCGGCCAAGGCCGCTGACCCTGAATGTCTGGGAGGCGGTCTACTTTGACCACGACCTAGGCAAGCTCACCGAGCTGGCAAAGGTCGCTAAGAAGATCGGCGTCGAGCGCTTTGTCTTGGACGATGGCTGGTTCGGCTCAAGGCGGGACGACACTTCAGGTCTGGGGGACTGGGTAATTTCCAAGGATGTATGGCCGGAGGGTCTCGGTCCATTGATTGAAGTGGTCAAGGCAAACGGGATGGAGTTCGGTCTTTGGTTTGAGGGCGAAATGGTCAACCCAGACTCGGACGTATATCGCGCCCACCCGGAATGGATTTTGAACGTTGATGGGAGAGTGCCGCCGACCGGGCGAGGTCAGCTGGTGTTGGATCTCACGAATCCTAATTGCTATCAACACGTTTTTGATCAGACCAACAAGATTTTGACGGATTTCGATATCAGCTACATCAAGTGGGACCATAATCGGCCCCTGGTTGACCCAGGCCACAATGGCAAGGCTGCAGTTCACGAGCAAACCAAGTCGCTTTACAGGCTGTTCACAGAGCTGAAAGCGAACCACCCGGGCTTGGAGATTGAAAGCTGCGCCTCCGGTGGCGGGCGAGTTGATCTTGGCATTGCTCAAATTGTTGACCGGTTCTGGGTCTCCGATTGCAATGACGCATTGGAGCGCCAGTACATCCAGCGCTACACACAAATCGGGATTCCGCCAGAAATGCTCGGAAGCCACATTGGTCCGACAGAGTCTCACACCACCGGAAGGGTTCACTCACTAGGGTTCAGAGCAATCACTGCCCTGTTTGGCCACGCCGGTTTGGAGTGGGACATAACTAAAGCAACCGCGGATGAGCAGGATCACCTGAAGAATTGGGCAACTTATTACAAGAAAAACCGCGATCTTCTACACTCCGGGAAAGTGGTGCGTGTCGAGACTGATAACGAAGCTACTTTTGTTCATGGAGTAGTGTCCCAAGATCAATCGAAGGCGATATTCGCTTATGTGACCCTTCAGGGACAGGCCGCATCGCGAGCAAACGCCATTTTGATTGACGGCCTTGATTCAAACCGAAGTTATTCGGTGAAAGCGGTCTATCCGGTTGGTAAACCGGTTTTTCAAGAGCGGACCGGCCCTAAGTGGCTTGATGGTGTTGTCCTAACCGGCAAGGCACTCACTCAAATAGGCCTCCGGCCTCCAATTTTGTTCCCAGAAACGGCACTACTAATAGAAATCGAGGCAATCTAATGTTGAAAACCAACAAACTGTTCTTTGGCGGCGACTACAACCCGGAACAGTGGTCAAAGGATGTCTGGAAACAAGATATTCAGCTGATGCAAAAAGCTAACGTAAACCTGGTGTCTCTTGGCATCTTTTCTTGGGCGAAATTAGAAATTAGCGACGGGGACTATCAGTTTGAATGGCTCGATGAAGTCATGGACCTTTTGCACGCAAGCGGCATTTCAGTTGACCTGGCGAATGCAACTGCCTCACCGCCAGCTTGGTTGTCCTCGAAACATCCTGAGATTCTGCCGGTCAACTTCGATGGCATCCGCTTGGAATTTGGAGGCCGTCAGGCTTACTGCGCTGCAAGCACCGTTTATAAGCAAAAGGCGGCACAGCTAACCGAGAAGCTGGCCGAGAGATATGCCAAACACCCAGCTGTCGTGATGTGGCACGTGAACAACGAATATGGTTGTCATGCGCCATATTGCTACTGCGATGCGTCTAGGGACGCATTTGTTGGTTGGCTGAAAAATAAGTACGCGTCCATAGAAGAACTAAATACTTCCTGGGGCACCGACTTCTGGTCTCAGCGCTACTACAACTGGGAGGAGATTCCCGCCCCAAAGAGAACTCCGGATGGCACTCACCCAAACCCAGGTGCGCAGATTGACTTTAGGCGGTTTACTTCCGAGATCACGCTAGATCTATTCAAGACCGAGCGTGACATCATCAAAAAATACGACAAGGTAAACCCCGTCACCACAAATTTCATGTCCATGAAGTTCACTCACGCGATGGACTACTTTGCATGGGCTAAGGAAGTGGATTTTGTTTCCACCGATCACTACCTGGCGCAGCATGACATCGAAAATCACATTGACTTGGCTCAGATGGCGGATCTGACCAGAGGATTCGCAAACGGCAAGCAGTGGTTACTCATGGAGCACAGCTCGTCAGCCGTGAACTGGCAGCCAAGAAACTACGCCAAGACACCGGGTCAAGAAAAGCGCAACGCCATGAGTTTTGTGGCCCGAGGTTCACAGGGAGCAATGTATTTCCAGTGGCGCCAAAGCCAAGCAGGCTCTGAGAGATTTCACTCCGCGATGGTTCCTCATGCGGGTGAGGACACGAGGGTCTATCGAGAAATTACGGAGCTCGGGGCCTTGCTAAACGAGCATCCAGATTTGGCTAACTACGAAACCGCCAGAGCTGATGTGGCGATGGTTTATGACTACGAGCAGATGTGGGCGATGATGCAGGACAACCTGCCAACCGAGGACGTCAGCTATCCGGAAACAGTTGCGGCCTGGTATCGAGCACTCTATAAAGAAGGCATCTCGGTAGATTTTGTTTCTGCGGACGTGGACCTGACAACGCTGAAGGGCTACAAGTTAGTTTTGATGCCAATGGTTCACATGCTCTCGGATCCTCAGGAGCAGGTGTTCACCAACTACGCGACCAACGGTGGAAACCTAGTGGTTGGATACTTCTCGAACATTTCCGACCGGACGCTGCGAGTGAAACTTGGCGGCTACGGTGGCGCACTGGTCAAGGACGTTATCGGTGTATACGTCGAAGAGTTCTATCCGTTCCGCGAGGCCACTGTTGAGCTTTCTAATGGATACCAGGCGAAGCTGTGGGGAGAGCTATCGAGACTAAACGGCGCGGAATTGGTCGCTGAGTTCAAGACTGGTCAGGCCTTAGGGAGCGTTGCAATCGCAAAGCGCAAGTTGGGGTCTTCGACTGCTTGGTACCAAGGTACAGAACTCACTGATGACTCGCAGCGTGCATTCTTCCGAGGCATAGCCGCGGATTTGGGTATCCAGGCAACCGGTCTTGAATCCACCGAAGTTGTAAAGCGTGGGCCGTACCAGATAGAAATTGACCACAAGGCCAACACTGTCAAGGTGACAAAGAGCTAGGTAGGCAGCTTGCTGAACAGAATAAAAAAAGGGTTCCGATTTCTCGGAACCCTTTTTATTCGTGCGGGTGAAGGGACTTGAACCCCCACGCCTCGCGGCGCCAGATCCTAAATCTGGTGCGTCTGCCAATTTCGCCACACCCGCAACTCCAACAAAGCATAATGGCTTTTTAGGCTGTGGAAAACCCAAGACCAAGCTTTTCGGTTCGTGGCATTGTTTTGGGATGGATCAGCTCGAGGAAATTTTAGGTAGGACACGGTTTTTGGCGCGCACCAAAGCCCTTGATGTTGGCGCGGCCACACAGTTAGCGATTGATAGGGCAGCGGAGGTCCATCACGGCCCGCTGGATGAGGCGCTGCTTAGTGAACAGGCGAATCTTGAGCTAACCGGTTTGGGAGTCTTACAGCCGTTGCTGGACGATCCCGAAATCGAAGAGATTTGGATAAATCGCCCCAACGAGATTCACTACTTCGGAGCGAACGGGCACAAGCTGCTTGTGACGGAGGTTTCAGCTACTCAAATTAGGAACTTATGCTTCCGCATGCTTTCTTTTTCAAGGCGCCGGGTTGATCGCATGACGCCATATGTCGACGCAGCCCTAAAGGACGGCTCAAGACTGCACATCGTTATTCCGGAGGTGACCTCGGAGCATTGGGCAATAAATATTAGGAAATTCAATAAGCCAAACGTCACACTGGCCCAACTGCAGGAGCTTGGAAGTGTCACACACCAGCAAGTTGAATTGCTTTCGGACGCCATGATTACAGGCAAGAGCGTTTTGGTGTCCGGCGCCACCCAAGCGGGCAAGACGACGCTTATGACGGCCATGCTCGCTGCCTCAAATAGCCAAGATCGAATTATTTCGTGCGAGGACACATTCGAGCTTTCTCTAAACCAGTCCGATTGGGTGGCCATGCAGACTAGGCCCGCCGGCACCGAAGGTGCGCCCGAGATTTCGCTTAGGGAGCTGGTTCGTCAGGCGTTACGCATGCGCCCGGATCGTTTAGTTATTGGCGAGGTTAGAGGCGCCGAAGCTTTGGACATGCTGATTGCACTTAATTCAGGAATCCCTGGTCTATGCACGTTGCATGCCGATTCGGCCAAGGCCGCAATCCGAAAGGTTATGACTTTGCCACTATTAGCTGGGGAGAACATCTCCGACGCTTTTTTGCGGCCGACTGTTTTGGGCGCGTTTGATCTTGTTGTTTTTTGTTCACGTGATGAACTCGGGCAAAGAAAAGTGAGTGAGATCCTCGAGGTGACAAGTGAACTTCTTTAGCCTTTTAATTTCAAGCGCGGGGCTTTACTCCAGGAGAAAAGAAACCTTCATCTTGGCTGCTCTGGCAGTAATTTTGTCGGCTGCCCTTACTCAAGCTACGACTGATGTTCTGGGCTTGTCGCTTTCGCTGAGCGCACTGACGGCCGGTGCGGTTATCGAGGCCATCAGGTTACGCGCTCGATCAAGGCAAAACCACTTAGACCGACTCTGGCCGCGGGTGTTCGATTCTTTTCAAAACGCTACGCAATCCGGATTATCACTACAAGAGCAGCTTGAATACCTAGGGACCATGGGCCCAATTCGCTTGAGGGTTCATTTCGCGAGGCTGCATCGTGATCTAGGCAGAGGTAATGACATCACTGAAAGCCTTGAGGCATTTCGCGAGGCGATTGGATCCAGACAGGGTGACGCGCTGTCCTTACTGATCGAGGTAACAACGGAGCTTGGAACCGCCGGAGTCGCGGAGAGCTGGAGAAAGGCTGCGGCCAACCTTCGATCAGAGCAGGCAATGTTCGGCGAGGTTATTGCAAAGCAGGGCTGGGTACTTGGAAGCGCAAAGGTTGCTCTTGTGGCTCCGTGGCTGGTCGCGTTCTTACTGGTGCGACTAGAACAAAATCGTGCGGCTTTCGAAACTGGGCTAGGTGCCCTGGTTTTATTAACGGGCCTTCTTTTGTCTTTACTTGCGTATGTAGCCGTGAACAAGCTGGGCAGCCTCACTCTGCCAGGAAGGATCTTTAATGCGACTTTCTAACCGAGTGCTGAGCGCTCACCTACCTCCGGCACAGCCAGGGCTGAAGCTACGGATCTCTAGCTATCAAAAAAACATTTTTGTTGCGAAAAACAAGAAGGCTCTTCGAGAACTCCCCGACTTTACCGAGGCAGTGGCTTTGCTTTTGCAAACCGGGCTTCCTGTGGGTGTGGCGCTTAGTTGGTTGCAGCCTCGAATGACCGGAGAGCTGGGCAAGGAGTTGTCGATCGTAATCAACAACATCGGTCTTGGTGCCGATTTGGCAGCGGAGCTCTCAGAAGCCGCAACTCGCATCGGGCACGAGGGCTTTCATGAGTTGGTTGAAAAGCTGAATATGAGCCTTGACAGGGGAGCGCCGGTCGCGGAGCAGACCATGCAGTTGGCTTATTCGCTGAGGCAAGAACAAGGACGAGGGCTACTTCGCCAAGCCGGTTCAAGTGAAACCAAAATGCTGATTCCAACGGTCTTCGTGATTCTTCCGGTAACTGTTCTTTTTGCTGTATTTCCGTCCGTGTTAGTGCTGCAACAGTCTTTTTGAAAGGAGATGGCAATGGACAAACTTAAATCAGACAGGGGTGACGTTCCTGGTTGGGTGCTAATCACTCTCATGACGGCAGGATTGGTGGTGTTGATATGGGCATTCGCCGGACCTGCGCTCGAAGGCGTATTCGAGCAAGCAATGTCAAGGGTGGTCTCTTTCTAGCTGAAAAAGGTAACGCAGTCGTATCGGCGGTCATGAACATCGCACTTGCGACCCTCATAACGCTCAGCTCGGTAACGGTGGTGTTTAGTGCCTACTACGGTCTGATTATTAGAGACGCTGTCATCACCGCAGCATCTCGTGCTGGAAAGGCTGAATCAGTCAACCAGTATCCGTATTTATTGCAAATGCTAAAAAATAGGCTTCCTTCCCTGGCCAACTACGAGGCGAACATTGTTCAAGAAGGCGACTTTATGAGGGTGAACGTGACCGCTAAGCTTCCCGGTTTCGGTTTTATCGAACCGCCGCCGATTAATTACTCGGCGCTCGCAGCGAGGGAAACCGTTGGATGAGACCGGTTCCAGTCCGCTGGAGGCTGTAGCACTTTTGATGCTGTTGGTGTTGCCTATTGCGCCTGCGTTGGGCCTCTATCAACACTTGAGCGATTCTCTGGCTGCGGAGTCAATTGCTAGGCACGGACTTAGGTCAGCTGTTCTGTCGAAGGAAAAAGGGGAGGTCCCCAGACAGCTCGGCGCTGTTTTGGAGTCCCTAGCCGCGAGCTGGGGTAAAAGCCTCGGAGGCTACGAACTTCGATGCCTAAGCGACTGCCGGGATTCAGATATTTTGTCGTTGGAGATTTCGATTGGCTCGGCAAGAGCCATTCAAAGTGCTGGGTTAGAACCAAGATGAAATCAGACCGCGGAACAATTGCACCGCTTATCGCCACCTACCTGGCTTTGATCTTGCTGTCCGTGTTTGGTTCAGTGGCTGTCGTAACTGCGTTGGTTGCTGTGAATCGAGTTCAGGGAACTGCCGACATGGCGATTCTCTATGCCCACGACAGGTCTGTAACGGCGGGCATCCCTAACCAGGCACAGCTGTCCCATGAGATTGCGCTGTTTCTTCAAAAAGCACCAAGTGCTCAAAGGTTGGTCATTCTCTCGACTGCAGCTCGGGTGAAGGCGGAGACTTCGACACTAAGAATGTGTGCCAGGTATCAAAATCCTTTGGGAATTGGTGTCGATAGCGCAATTATTTGCCGAGAATCGAAAGCCAAAAGCTTTCTTGTTCCCTAGCCGTCAGTTGCAAAACGACGCAGTGCTGCACAGAACATCCAAGTTTCATCAGGCGAAAAAAAAGACGGATCACTCGCCAATCCGATTCGTTATCAAACTGAAACACGCCCGGCATCTCTCGGCAAATCAAACCCCTAGAGTTAGAAAAACGTTCATCGGGTATGGGACCCAATGTCATTTTCAACACAGAAGGAGAAAGAATGAAGAATTTCCGCGGATCAGCAGTTGTTGCTGGCCTGAGCGTCGTAGCCCTAACCCTCGCCGGTTGCGCGGCTACTGAAGAACTGACGCCAACATCCAGCCCGTCGGCTGTGGCTGAAGAGGCGACAATTGCGCCTCTCATCACCGTCGCCTGGAACGATATTGTCGACACCTTTAATTCGAGTTCAGCCGCTGGCAACAATGTGGCCAACTCATTAACTACTTATTTGACTAGTTCAACCTTCAACTATTACGACAACTCACCGGCCCTAGTGCAGAACACTGAGTTTGGTTCATACGAGGTCGTGAGCGAAGACCCACTAACGGTCACGTACACCATCAACGATGGAGTGGTCTGGTCGGATGGAACGGCAATCGACGGAGCCGATCTTGCTTTGGCATGGGCGACGATCTTTGGAAAGTTCAAGGATGCGGACGGGGTCTACATGTTCTCCCACGCTGCTCCTAAAGACAACGTAGCTTCGAAGCTTCCAACAATTAGTGGAAGCACTATCACTTTTGAGTATGACGTTCAGTACGTTGACTGGGAGCTTGCTTTCGGCGTCGGAGTGGCCGCTCATGGAGCCGTTCAGATGGCTTACCCTGACCTAAGCATCGCGGATGCCAAAAGCAAGTTGATTGACTCCATTATGAACGAAGACACCGAATGGCTTGCAGCGGTTGCAACTGTCTGGAACGAGGGCTACTCGTCCGTCAACACTCCAGAGAACCCTCTTGTTTACTTGTCTTCAGGTCCATACGTTCTTGAGGAGCTTGTGGAGGAGCAGTACTCGACTCACGTTCTGAACCCACTCTTCACCTGGGGCCCAAAGCCTCAGTATGAGCGAGTCACTATTCGTCAGATTGAAGACTCGACTGCCGCCATCCAAGCTGTCGACAATGGAGAAATCCAGATTGCCTCGGGTCAGCCAACGGCCGATGTCTTGGCTCTAGTGCAGGCGCTTGCAAACGCAGAGTATGCGTCCAGCGAGGAAGCGGCATACGAGCACATTGACCTTACTGTTAACAACGGAGGCCCATTCGACCCAGCTAGTTACGGCGGAGACGCCGCTAAGGCACTGAAGGTTCGACAGGCATTCTTGCTGTCAGTCCCTCGTAATGAAATCATCGAAAAGTTGATCAAGCCTCTGAATCCAGATGCAAGGGTCCGAACCTCGGTGCTATTCATCCCGGGTGCTGAAGGTTATGACGAGGCTGAGTCCTACTACTCCAACTACCTAGGCGCCGACGATGAAAATCGCGCAAAGGCTAAGGCTCTGCTTGCAGAGGTCGGAGTTTCGACCCCGATTGATGTTGAGTTCTGGTATCCAGAGGGCAACGTTCGCCGCGGCCAAGAGTACGAGCTACTCAAACTATCCGCGGATTCGGTCGGCTTCAACCTAATTGACGAGTCTGAGCCAAACTGGGCATTCACTGAAACGGTTTTCCCAGACCTCAACCCACACGATGCAGTTATCTTCGCTTGGGCTGCAACATCGTTGTCAGTCTCAGGAGACGACCAGTACCTAGTACTCGGAGGACCATCTAACTGGACCGGCTTTGACAACGCAGCCGTAAAGGTGCTGTTGGATGAGTTGACCGTGGCCGTAGATCCTACTGAGCAGCTTCGTATCCGCCTTGCAATTGAGGCAGAGCTTGCAAAGGATGCATACAACATCACCCTCTTCCAGTTCCCAGGTCTAACCTGGTGGGACAAAGGGGTCACTGGCGTATCGCCAAACCTACTTGTTCCTTACTTCTACTGGAACTTCTGGAACTGGGCCGCAACCGCGGGCTAGTCTAGAAACGTAATTGTGAGGGGTCATCATTGTTCATCAGTGGTGGCCCCAAACAATGTAAAAAAGGGCGATGATGCTTAGTTTTATTGTGCGGAGATTTGCGGCGACTCTGGTCGTGCTGCTAGTCGCATCTTTCATTGTCTATCAACTAACCGCCATATCTGGCGACCCATTGGCTGAAATCCGCGCCTCACGAGACCCAAACACACAAGATCGTCTGCGCTACCTAACTGGGATGCTCGATTTGGACGTCCCTCCATTTCTAAGATATTTCTATTGGCTAGGTGGGGCGGCCGGATGCTTGGTTGGACGTTGTGATCTTGGAGTGTCGATAGCTAAGGGTGAGAGTCTTGTGACAGACGCTCTAGCTGGAGCAATTGCTTCAACCCTGCAACTAATCATTTTGGCGACGGTGCTCTCAATTCTGGTGGGGGTTGCTGTTGGTATGACCACTGCACTTCGTCAGTACTCGGGCTATGACTACTCAGTCACCTTCTTCGCTTTCGTTTTTTACTCTCTACCCATTTTCTGGGTGGCAGTTTTGCTAAAGGAGTACGGGGCAATTAGATTCAATCGCTTTTTAGCGGACCCTACTTTTGGCCCCTGGGCACTGATCCTGATCCCACTTTTTCTTGCCGTCATAATTACCGGGATAGCTGGCGGAAGACTCAAAGCTCGTATTCGTGTTTTCCTGATGTCGCTCGTTTTATCGGTCACTTTGCTCGTCAGTTTAAATATCACCGGTTGGCTTACATCTCCGTCAATTGGAGTGGTTGGCGTGGTACTTGTTACGGCTCTAATTGCAGGAGTGGTGCTCCTGCTTTCCACGGGCTTTGGTCAACGAAGGGCGGTCTATGTCGTTGGTTCCATGGCCCTCGTAGCTGGGGCCATGTGGCTGCCTGGACAGTATCTTTTTTACTACCTAGAGGGCCCACTGGGAATCGTGGCGATGATTTCAATCATGGCGGCTATCGGCGTCGGACTCGCTTTGACCTTCGGCGGAGATGCTCGGGTGCAGATAGCAAAAATCGCCGGGTTCGTTGGAGGCCTCGGCGGTCTTGTTTTAGTAATCGACGAGGCAATGCAGTACTGGAGTACTTACTTGGAATTGATCCCATTGAAGACGGGCTTCGTCTCCACAATTGGCGCTGTTACCCCCACCATTGGACGAGAGGAGAACATGTGGCTCAGTCTGCTGGACTCATACGCGCACTTGATTCTCCCGACAGCAGCTCTCATGATTGTTTCTGTCGCTGGTTATACGCGGTACGCTCGCGCGTCTTTACTTGAGGTTTTGAACCAGGACTACATAAGAACCGCTAGGGCCAAGGGGCTAAATGAGCGAACTGTGATTGTCCGGCACGCTTTTAGAAACGCCATGATACCAATCGCCACAATTATCGCTTTCGATATTTCGGGTCTAATCGGCGGCGCAATTATTACCGAGCGAGTATTCGCTTGGGATGGCATGGGTGCGCTTTTCTCCAAGGGGCTCAATGCCGTCGATGTGAACTTAGTGATGGGCTTCTTCCTGGTCACTGGGCTGCTGGCGGTTGTAGGTAACCTGATTGCCGATCTGCTTTATACCGCTCTGGACCCAAGAATTAGGGTGAACTAATGGCGAGGAAAAAGCGTAACGACAACGCTCAGCTCAACAGCGAAATTACGATCGAGCAGCGAGAGACCGAAGGCCTGTCTCTTGGGACAATAGTCCGTAGGCGTTTTTTAGCTCATAGGGCCGCCATTGCTTCACTGATCGCGCTGGCAGTAATTACCTTGCTTGCCTTTACTTCTGTGGGAATAGTAATTGGTGGAAACGGATCCCTAATTACCGACCCGAACACAGGCAGGCTAGCAGTCGATGGCTTTCGGGTTCCAGGCTGGTGGGCTTACAACTGGTACGAGAACTACGACATTTTGAATCCAGGCGGAACTCCGACCATGACCCTCTGGCCGTTCAGTCCAGGGGCTCACCCATTTGGTCAAGACACCTTAGGCAAGGACATTTTTGCCCGAGTCATGCGCGGCACCCAGCAGTCCCTAACTGTTATTTTCCTTGTTGGACTTATATCGACTGTGTTGGGTGTAGTCATAGGGTCGGTGTCTGGATTCTTCCGCGGATGGCTGGATAGCCTCCTAATGCGCTTTACTGACACCATCATCATTATCCCTACTTTGGTCCTCGGCGCCGTTCTTGGCCGAACTTTTGGTGGCAATGCCTGGTCGCTTGGGATCCTCCTTGGCCTGATCGCCTGGACCGGACTCGCGAGGCTTGTTCGGGCAGAGTTCTTGGCACTTCGAGAAAGAGAATTTGTCGATGCAGCTCGGGTTGCAGGGGCGTCAAATTTTAGAATCATTTTCAGGCACATACTCCCGAACTCAATCGGAGTGATTGTCGTAAACGCAACTTTGCTGATGTCGGCCGCCATTTTGATCGAAACTTCACTCAGTTTCCTCGGGTTTGGCATAACCTCACCCGATATTTCTCTGGGTCAGATTATTTCCGAGTACAACGAGGCATTCAAAACCAGACCTTGGCTTTTCTGGTATCCAGGGTTATTCATTGTCGTGATAGCGCTCGGTATTAATTTCGTGGGTGACGGATTGAGGGACGCGTTTGATCCCAGACAAAGACGCTTGCCCAGAACAGATGGCGCTCTGCAAGACCTCAAGCGCTTGATTGGAAAGCGAAGGGCCGGGAAGTGATACTAGAACGCCAAGGCGGCAAGCAGGGTGAGCGTGATGAGTGCCGAAATGGTCCTAAAGTGCCAAGCTGTGTTCACGCTAGAAATCAAATCCAGCCCTTGAGTTTTTTCCCAACGGTTTCTAATTACAGCGGCCGCGGCTCCGGACTCACTGGTTACAAGATCTCCCGGCCTTACGGTCCCAGCGAGGTAGGTGGAGTCGGGGAGGTGCTGTCCTTGATCTTTAGTGGCAAAGAAGGCTGCGTGGCGTCCAGGGGCCGGCGCTCCCCATGCGGTGTATTTCTTTTGGCCAACGAAAACCGCGAGCGCGTAGCGAGTATCAACTCGATCAATTGCTCCCCAAGAGATGTAATGACTCCGTATCAAGTTCACAATTCTCACTCCACCATCGTCGACTTCGACTCGCGGCAGCCAAAACATTACTGCGCTGCTATAAACCAAGAGGGCCGCAAGTGGAACAGATCCGAGCGCGCTAGCTACTCCATAATCTCTGACAAAAAGAACCAAGGCCAAGGCCATTACAAGTCCGACGAGGATGGTAATTACTCTGCCGAAAGTAGACCTGAAAACTTGCATGACTCCAATCTATCCGCAGAGGTAATGTCGTGAGCGCAGACAAGCACACCATTATCGAGGCTACGGGGCTTTCGGTTGATTTCTGGGTTGACGGCGAATGGGTAATGGCTGCCTCGGGGGTTAATTTCAGGGTTGGCCCAGGCGAAGTTCTGGCCATTGTGGGTGAGTCGGGATCCGGAAAGTCGACCTCGGCGATGAGCCTTCTGGGCCTATTGCCTGTGAACGGCAGATCAGCAGGATCGGTGAAGCTGCGAGGCGAAGAGCTAGTGGGGGCTGAGAAAGCGCGACTGAGACAAATCCGGGGAAAGGAAATTGCGGCGATTTTTCAAGAGCCGATGACTGCTCTAAATCCCGTCTACACGATCGGTTTTCAAATTGTCGAGGCAATTCAGGTTCATAATTCTGGAATGACAAATGCTCAAGCGAAGAACAGGGCACTTGAATTGCTGGCAATGGTCGAGCTTCCGAACCCAGAGAAGGCATTCAGCTCCTACCCTCACCAACTCTCGGGAGGTCAGAGGCAGCGTGCAATGATTGCGCAGTCCATCTCATGCGATCCTCTTTTGCTGATTGCAGATGAGCCAACTACGGCACTTGACGTGACAGTCCAAGCCGAAATATTGAATCTCCTTCGAGGTCTAAATAAAAGACTTAATTCGGCGATTATTTTGATTACCCACGATATGGGCGTGGTGGCAGATTTATCAGATCACATGATTGTCATGAAAGACGGTTTGGTCGTTGAGGCCGGATCAACCATTGATATTTTCAAACGACCTACCCATCGGTACACCAAGGAACTACTTGCAGCGGTTCCTCATTTAGGTACAGTCAGCGTCTCGGAGCCTAGGCCCAGAGACGAGAGGGCTGAGCCATCTCTAAAGATGGAAGCCCTCAACATCGAATACCCTAAGCGCGGTAAAGTGCCGGCTTTTTTGGCAGTGCAAGATGCTACTCTCGAGATTTACCCTGGAGAGGTACTCGGATTGGTCGGGGAGTCGGGCTCAGGTAAGACCACAATTGCAAGAGCTGTCGTCGGGCTTATGCCAATCAAGAGCGGGCAACTCGAAGTCGCAGGCCAAAAGATGGTGGGGGTATCAAAAAAGGATCTCCAGGCTGTCCGCAGAAATATTGGCATTGTATTTCAAGACCCGGGCTCGTCTCTAAACCCGCGTTGGCCAATCGGCCAGTCCATTCAAGAGCCTCTCTTGCTCGCCGGTCAAAGTCCTAAAGATCGAAACGATAGGGTCGGCGAACTACTGGACATGGTGGAACTTCCAAAGTCCTACCGGAATCGCTATCCGCATGAATTATCTGGGGGGCAGCGCCAGCGAGTCGGCATCGCAAGGGCTTTGGCTCTTAACCCGAAACTTCTGGTTGCCGATGAACCCACAAGCGCCCTGGACGTATCGGTGCAAGCGCGGGTTCTTGAGCTCCTGCAGGAAATTCAAAAGAAGCAGCAGTTTGCAACGCTTTTTGTCTCGCACGATCTTGCAGTGGTAGATCTATTGAGCGACCACATTGCAGTTATGCAGCATGGTGTCATCGTTGAGCGGGGATCAAAAGACCAGATTCTTCGAAATCCTCAACAGGAATACACCAAAAGGTTGATCGCCGCCGTGCCGGTGCCGGATCCGGAGGCTCAAGCAAAGCGCAGGGAAGATGCCAAGCGGACTTTCGGCCCGAAAGACTAATCTTCCAGTGCTGGTTTCTCCGAATCGGGCGCCTTGTAGTCAGGTGCATAAATAGGCAAATACTTCCAAAACAAGAACGCCCCAACGAAGTTCAGTAAACCCGTTGCCGCGAGAGCGCTTGCCAATCCAACGGATGCCGTCAGTACGGTAATCATTGCCGGGGCCAAGGCCACGCCACCGGATGTGAGCATCCTAAAGGCTGCCAAAAATTCGCTTCTTGAGCCCGGAGGGGCCAGGTCTGCACCCAGGATCATGTTTATGCCGGCCGAAAGCGCATTGGCAAGAGCGGTGACGGCCGCCAATATCCAGAAGGTAAATACGTCGGTAACCAAGAATGAGAACAGATACGTCGTTCCAAGGGCTAACAGGGTAGGAACCGAGGACCAGAACTTTCCATAACGGTCCATAATGATGCCGGACAGATAAAACAGAGCAAAGTCTATGAATCCAGTCAGACCAAAAATAAACGAAGTTTCGCCCGGGGGGATGCCCAGTTGAATTGCCAGCAAGGGTAGCCCGATAAGCCTGATGGTTCTCCCGGCTGAAATAATCGCAGATGCCACTCCTAGCGTCGCTAGTTTCGGGGCCTCTCGTCGTGCAACCTTCCAAACGTTTCCGTTTTGACCGGACGGCGTTACTTTTAGTCGACCCTTTGGCGCAAGCATTATTGAAGCTCCAGACGCCAGGCACAAAATCGCAGCGGCTAAGTAACCAAATTCAAAACCGTATAAAACGATGAACGCTGAACCCAGCACCGGTCCAATGGCCAAGCCACCGCGAAACATACCTCCAAGAAGTGACATCGATTTTGGTCGGTGTTGCTCGGGCACTATTTCGGCAAGCAGGCTGTGTCGGGCCAAGCCAAACAGAGAATGGGCCGCACCGAACCCTAGAGCGCTTAGAACAAGTGCCGGATAACCCAGATGGAAAAAAGCCAACAGCGTCATGGCAAAACCCAAAACCGTACTGGTAATCATGGCTTGACGCTCGCCGATTTTCGAGTTCAGCCAAGATGCTGGCACCTCGAAGACCATTGTTGAAACCATCAAGACAGTGGTTACGATGCTGGCTTCGGCCAAGCTGAAGCCAAAGACCACAGCCGAAACTGGCAAAATTGGTAGGAGTGCCCCCTCAGCTGCGGTAATCAGGAGAGAGGGTAAGTAGATTGATGTGACTAACTGGCGCTTTCTAAACTCTCCAGATGTCATGGTTCTTATTATTCACCCTCGAACCAAATACAGCAGCGAGAAGTATCAGTGCAGCCGACAGCCCGAGCATCAGTGTCAGGCGCTGGCCGGTTACCGTAAGAAGCAGGATCGTGGAAATAAGTGGGGTAAAAAAGGCAATCGTGCCCACTCGTTGAGCTGGAGCATGCTTCAGTGCGAAGTCCCAAAGGTAGAAAGAGCCACCCAGAGGCCCTAGTCCCATAAGGACCAACCACAGCCATTGGACAGAGTCGATTGTCGCGGGCGGCTCAAAGACGAAATGGGCCCCAATTGCAAGCACTCCGGCAACAAAGCTGTAACCACCAACCGCAGCCGTTGGCGAGTCGGCGAGTGATTTGCTGATCAGCGAATAACTGGAAAATATAATCGCCGCGATTCCCGCGTAAACATATCCGACTGCGAATCCGCCGACTAATTGGGTCCCCGACAAAATAGCTAATGCGGCACCCGAAAAGCCCAAAATACCTGCAATCCAGTGTTTGTAGGTAAGGCTCGTGCCCCTAATAAAAAGTGGAGCCAACAGCACAACAAATATTGGCCAAAGGTAATTCACGAGATTAGCTTGAACGCTGGGAGCATTTTGCAGCCCGGCGAACAGCGCAAAGTGGTAGCCCAGAAGTCCATAAACGCCAACCAAGAGGACTCTTTTTTTAGGAATCAGCCTTCGGATGCTGAAGCCCGAAACGGGCAAGGCAATGATAGAGCCCACTACTAGGCCAATGCCGGTCATCAAAAGAGGGGGCACTGTGTCCAATAAGATTGCCAAGCTTGCCAGGGAACCCCAGAGAAAAACGGCCGCGAGTGCAGCCAAGTCGCTTCGCACTTCCTGATTCTAGGGCTTGTAATCGGCTGTGAGTTGCCGATTCTTATTACAAATTGTGGCTCATGTTTGATACCCTTAGGTGCTCGGAGTATTCCGAGGAGCTACTAAGTAACTAAACATGGGGATGATCGGTTTCGACATTGCATTGCTGCGTGGAAGAAGCGGGTCGAGGATGAGCACTTATCTCGTAAACGATGTGTTCAAAACTATAGGTGCCAAAACAAAGCGCGCCGACTTCGCCCTAGCTGCATAGCTAGCCTCGAGGTCCGTCTGACTAGGTATGATTTCGATCTAGATCCAGACGTCATTTAGAAATCTAGCTAACCGCTTGCGTCAAAGGTGCGGTTGGGACTTTTTACTTTGACTGGGCTTGTCGGCGTAGTTGCTTCAAACAAATGCCGGAGCCGAGTAGAACGAATTCTGAAGCTACACCCGTAGAAGAGCCATAATCGATGTCATGGACGGGGGTTCAATTCCCCCCATCTCCACAACCCCCATATAACTAAAGGCCCCTCTAATCCGGGGCCTTTAGTTATTTAACGAGAGGGCTTGCTGCCGAACAGGCGGCTGTCTCGGCCGCGGCCAATAGACTTATGCAAATGGCTGAGCTAGATATTGGTAGACAGATTAGAGACCTAGAGTCTCTCTTTCAGGGGATCTCCAAAGTCCTAAACCCCGAGGGCCTAAAGACAAGAGTCAGCGACTTAGAGGCGCAGGCAACCGATCCGCATATTTGGGACGACCAGGTGAATGCTCAGGCGGTTACCACTGAGCTGTCGCGCACCAAGGCGCAACTTTCTCAGCTAGAGGAGCTCGGCCAGGACATAAAAGACCTAGAGGATTTCAAGGAAATGGCCCTGGAGGACAAAAGTGAAGCAGACGAATTCGCCCTTGAGCTCGCGAGGGTAACGAGCGAACTTGACCTGCTGGAGACGCAAACCTTGTTGAACGGCGAATATGACCCCAGAGGGGCAATCCTCTCGGTGCGCTCCGGTGCCGGCGGCGATGATGCGACTGACTTCGCCGAAATGCTAATGCGAATGTATTTGCGTTACGCCGAGAAAAATGGACATAAGGCCAAGGTCTTGGAAATTTCTCACTCGGAGGGTGCCGGCATAAAAAGCGCGACCGTGGAAATGGATTTCCCTTATGCCTACGGGCAGCTGTCAATCGAGTCCGGCACTCACCGTCTGGTCCGCATGAGTCCCTTTAATGCTGCCGGAAAGAGACAGACATCTTTTGCGGCAATAGAAGTTGTGCCCGTCATGGCTGTTACTGAATCGGTAGAAATTCCGGACTCAGATATTCGAATAGATGTTTTTAGGTCTTCTGGCCCAGGCGGTCAATCGGTCAACACCACCGACTCGGCTGTGAGGATCACCCACACACCCTCCGGCATTGTCGTGTCTTGCCAAAACGAAAAGAGCCAGTTGCAAAACAAGGCTTCTGCGATGAGGGTCTTGCAATCCAAGCTGCTTGATGCCCAGCGTCGGGCGGACAACGAGAAACGTAAGGAGCTCGCCGGTGATGTGAAGGCCAGCTGGGGAGAGCAGATGCGCTCCTACGTTCTAGCCCCCTATCAGATGGTTAAGGACCTAAGAACAAACTACGAGGAGAACAACCCCGACGATGTGTTCGATGGAAAACTCGAGGGTTTTATCTCCTCGGGAATCAGGTGGCGCAAAATGGGGCAGTCAAACTAGCTCTGCAGTTTTCTTTTACTCCGCCTAGGCTTAGTAAAACCAACACCAATTAGGAGCATAAGTGCCAAGGGAACGCGGTCAAAAAGCGGTAGCGACAAACCGCAAAGCTCGCCACGATTACCTCATAGAGGACGAGATCGAGGCTGGCTTGGTGTTGACTGGAACCGAGGTTAAGTCTCTGCGGGAGGGACGAGCGTCTCTGGTGGACGGCTATGCGGTCATCGATCGCGGCGAGGCTTGGCTCGAAAATGTTCACATTCCGGAGTTCTTAGCAGGGTCTTGGACAAATCACGGGACAAGGCGTCGACGGAAGTTACTGATGCACAGGGCTGAAATAGAAAAGCTAGCCGGAAAAATTAGTGGCTCAGGAATGACATTGATTCCGCTGTCGTTGTATTTTTCGGATGGCAACGCGAAGGTAAAGATCGCTCTTGCCAAAGGTAAAAAAGAATATGACAAACGCCAGAGCCTAAAAGAGGCTCAGGACACCCGAGAAGTCGCGAGAGCCGTGGCAACTCTTGGTAAAGAGTGGTGAGTGCTTTTCTCTCAACTTTTATCGGGATAGAGTTACTGAAGTACTGAGGAGCTAGTTTTGACTTATTTAATTGCGTTGCCATGTGTCGATGTGAAGGACAAGGCCTGCATTGATGAGTGCCCCGTTGATTGCATCTATGAGGGCGACCGCATGCTCTACATCCACCCAGATGAGTGCGTTGACTGTGGTGCCTGTGAGCCAGTTTGTCCGGTCGAGGCTATTTACTACGAAGATGATATTCCCGCTGAGTGGAGCGACTATTACAAAGTAAATGTTGATTTCTTCGACGAAGTCGGCTCTCCTGGAGGCGCTGCAAAAGTGGGCCCAATCGCCGGAGATCACCCTATAGTTGCCGCTCTGCCCCCGCAGTTGCAGGCGTAATTTTCACAACTTTTTCTGGTGGTAAACACAAGTGCCCTAGGCTGTTGCCTAAGCATGACTAGGAGTAGCAATTGAGCGCGGATAAGGTTTCCATCGACATCGATGGCAAAGTTGAAGAGTATGCGGTTATTCCTGCGACTCAAGGCCCATCGGGCATAGACATTTCAAATCTAATTACCAACACTGGTTTGACTGCGTTTGACCAAGGCTTCGTAAACACCGCTTCCACAAAATCCGCAATAACTTTTATTGACGGGGATAAGGGAATCCTGCGCTATCGCGGATATCCGATTGAGCAACTTGCTGCTAACAAAAGCTTCCTTGAAACTTCCTATCTTCTAATCTACGGCGAATTGCCTACAGCAGCAGAAGCTGAAGAGTTTGATCAGAATCTAAGGCGCCACACTCTTATTCATGAGGGCATGAAGGACTTTTTCAAGGCCTTTCCTCAGGATGCTCACCCGATGTCGGTTATGTCTGCTGGGGTCAGTGCTTTGTCGACTTTCTACCAAGACTCGCTTGACACCAAAGACCCTGAGCAGGTGGAACTTTCAACACTCAGGCTCTTAGCCAAACTGCCGGTAATTGCCTCATACGCTTATAAATCTTCAATTGGGCAAGCGCTACTTTACCCAGATAATTCTTATTCAATGGTTGAGAATTTTTTGAAGATGACATTCGGAAATTACGCCGAAGATTATTCTCAGAACTCGGTGGTTACTCAGGCGCTAGACACGCTGTTATTACTTCACGCCGATCACGAACAGAACTGCAGCACCTCAACTGTTCGATTGGTTGGCTCCTCAAATGCCAACATTTTTGCGTCCGTTGCGTCTGGGATAAACGCTCTTTCTGGTCCATCGCACGGTGGTGCAAATGAAGCGGTTTTGGAAATGCTCAGCTCTATCCAAAACTCCGGCGAGGGCGTTAGCCAGTACGTAGATCGAATTAAGAACAAAGAAGAGGGCATTCGACTCATGGGATTTGGGCACCGAATCTATAAGTCCTTTGACCCCAGGGCGACGATTGTTAAGCAGACTGCTGATCAGGTTCTAAGTGAATTAGGCATCAACGATCCGATGCTGGAAATCGCCAAGGAGCTTGAGGCAGTTGCGCTTTCGGATGAGTATTTTGTGGAGCGCAAGCTTTACCCGAACGTTGATTTCTATACCGGCGTTATTTACAAAGCTCTAGGTTTCCCTCCTCGAATGTTCACACCGCTGTTCGCAGTTGGACGACTTCCGGGTTGGATTGCACATTGGCGCGAGATGATGGAAGACCCAAGTACTCGTATTGGTAGGCCGCAGCAGCTCTACACAGGTCCAGCCGAACGCTCACTCTAGATTTTTTGGTACATCCGCACCCGGGTGCTACCGAACTTTTTGTCGGAAATTACTCGTATCCAATCTGGATAATCTAAATTGTCAGTTTTATCCGAGCGCTCGACTACTACTGTCGCGTCTGGGCTCAGTTGGTCACTTAGCGCTGTCAGGATTTCGAGAAGCTCACTGTTGGCAAATTCATAGGGTGGGTCTAAAAACACCAAGTCAAACACTTGGGTTGCGTTTTTTAGATACCTGAAAGCATCTATGTTTTTGTTTGACACTGCTGCGCCAGGGCGTTTTTTTTGAACCGCTTTAAGGACCTGAATCGAGTTCTCGAGGCAAATTTCGTGGGCTTCGGGGTTCTTCTCGACGAGGATAACGTTGGTGGCGCCGCGAGATAGGGATTCAAGACCCAGCGCTCCGGTGCCGGCGAACAAATCAAGCACTACGCAGTCTTCTATTAGCCCTCGAGCCTCTAGGGCGGCAAAAATAGATTCTTTGACTCGATCCCCTGTCGGGCGAGTGGACTTAGCTACCGAGTGCAATCTAATTGACCCGGCATCTCCCGAAATTATTCTGCTCACGCAAGTGAGCCTAGTGAATCTTTTTTCAGAACATCGGTCATGATTGGCGTGTGCTTACCGATTTGACGCTATTGGCCGGAGTTCTTGGAGATAAAACCGCCAAGGCTCTCGATAAGCAGTTTGGAATCAAAACGGTTGCGGAACTACTTTTGCATTTTCCAAGACGCTACTCCAAACGCGGCGAGCTCACCGATTTTTCATCGTTACCAATCGGTGAAGTGGTAACCGTTGTTGGTCAGGTTCAAAGCACTAACCAGCGCAGCATGAAGGGACGTAAGGGCAGTATCTTCGAGGTGGTTCTCGGAGATGGAAATGGTCAACTAACCCTTGCTTTTTTCAATCAAGCCTGGAGGCAGGCCGAGCTACATGCCGGCGTTCAGGGGTTATTTTCTGGAAAAATCGGGGCCTTCTCGGGCAGATTACAGCTCACTCATCCCGATTATGAACTGTTCGACGCCGAAATTATCGATCAGCAGGCTAAGGCCTGGGCAGAGCTCCCGATTCCGATTTACCCGGCAACCGGAACCCTATCGAGCTGGAGGATTCAGAAAGCTGTCGAAAAAGTGCTTGATGCAAGACACCAGGCTCAAGAGGTCATTCCAGCTGAGCTTCTAGAAAAACAGAAGCTCATGCCGCTTTTGACCGCAATAGAAATGATTCACCGCCCCAAAAAAGATTCGGACTGGGAGCAGGCCACTAATTCTTTGAAGTTTCACGAAGCCATGCTCTTACAGCTTGGCTTGCTGGAGCGGAGAAAAAAAGCCGAGTTAGAAGAGGCCGCTGTGTACAAATCTGGAGCGCTGCTTTCTAGGTTTGATGAAGGTCTTCCATTCGACCTGACCCCCGGACAGATCGACGCAGGAACTCAGATTGCGGCCGATTTAGCTCGTGGTCACCCAATGAACCGCATGCTTCAGGGTGAGGTGGGTTCAGGCAAGACAGTTGTGGCTCTTCGAGCCGTTCTAGCGGTCGCGGAATCCGGCGGACAGAGTGCTCTTCTGGCACCAACCGAGGTCTTGGCGTCGCAGCACTTTCGGTCAATAGTTCAAGCGCTCGGCCCAGCCGTAACTAAGGAGCTTGGAGTCAGGCTGCTGACTGGGCAACAGCCCCTGGCCATGCGTAAAAAGACTCTGCTGGACATGGCATCTGGTAACTGCCGTCTTGTAATCGGAACTCACGCGTTACTGAGTGAAAACGTTTCTTTTTTTGACCTTGGTTTAGTGATTATTGACGAGCAACATCGATTCGGAGTGGGCCAGCGTGAAGCCCTCAAGTCCAAGGCGAAAAACTCTCCGCACAGCTTGGTGATGACCGCAACTCCAATTCCTCGGACGCTTGCAGTCACGGTCTTTGGCGATCTCGATGTTTCTTCCCTCAGGGAGCTTCCCAAGGGTCGTCAGCCAATTGTGACTCATATCGTCGATATCTCTCGCAAGGACCTTGTCGCCAGGGTATGGGAGCGGGTTTCTGAAGAAGTATCAGCAGGCAGGCAGGCGTTTGTTGTTTGTCCAAAAATCGACCCTCAGCAAACAGAAGACACTGGAGCAATGGTTCCGGAGTCTGAAGATTTGGAATCCGAGCCTGGGCTCGAGCCTGCAAGCGTCACAAGTGTGTTTGCCTCCCTGGAAAACAACAAGATGCTGGCAGGGATTCGAATTGGCTTACTCCATGGCCGCATGAGCTCGAAGGAAAAAGACGAGGTCATGGATCAGTTTGAATCTGGTCAACTCCAGGTGCTTGTCGCCACCACCGTTATTGAGGTCGGAGTGAATGTGCCAAATGCCTCAACAATGGTCGTGCTGGACGCAGATCACTTCGGACTTTCTCAGCTCCACCAGCTTCGTGGTCGTGTGGGCAGGGGAGAGCATGCCGGGCTTTGTCTCTTGGTTTCAGGGGTAGATAGGGAAACCTTGGCGTTTCAGCGCTTAGATGCTCTGAGTCGAATCAGCGACGGTTTTGAACTCTCGGAGATAGACCTTGATCTTCGGGGCGAGGGCGATGTTTTGGGTGACACCCAATCGGGGGGCCGCTCGTCGTTGCAGCTTCTTCGTGTTGTTAGGGATGCCAAATTGATTCAAGAGGTGAGGCCACTGGCCGTCGAGGTGGAAAAAGCCGGCATGTCTGAACAATTGACATTGGTTTTGGAAATACAGGATGCGGGGCAGCTAGCTCGCGGGTAACCTAGTGACGTGAGTTCTGTAGCGATTTATCCGGGGTCTTTTGACCCGATAACAAGAGGGCACCTGTCGGTGCTCTCACGCTCCGCAACGGTCTTTGACCAGGTCTATCTGCTCATAGTCCATAACAGCTCCAAAACAGCCGCTATGGATCTTGAGACCCGTGTGGCGATGGCGGAAGGAGCGATAGCGGAAGCTGGCCTTGCTGCCAAGTGTTCAGTTCAGTCACTGCACAGTGGTCTTCTTATAAATAAGGCCCAAGAACTTGGTGCAAATGCAATCGTAAAAGGCTTTCGTAACTCGGCAGACATCGACTACGAACTGCCGATGGCGAAGGTGAATCATGACCTCGCCGGGATTGAGACAGTGTTTATTGCCTCCGAGGGGAACTTCGGGCACGTTTCTTCAAGTTTGGTCAAGGAGGTCTTCGCCTTAGGCGGAGATATATCCAAATACGTAACTCCATCGGTTCTAAAAAAGATGCAAGAAGGAAAAGAATGACCCTGCTGGTTGCAGTCCACGATCTAATGAAACGACCCGGTCAAATGCGGGAGCTCCAGATTGATCACGTTCAGGAAATCGGAATCGGAACCTCAGTTGTTGAGGTCCCTGCCAAGTCAACCATAGAGATTTCCCTGAAGCTCGAGTCAGTCCACGAGGGCGTTTTGGCCACCGGCGAGGTCTTCGCAGTTGCCGAAGCCCAGTGCTCGAGATGCCTAGATCCGATCAACCTTGAGGTTGAGGTGGATTTTCAGGAACTTTTCGCCTATTCTTCTAGCTCGGATGAAGATTTGGTTGTTCTTGGTGAACACATCGACTTAGAACAGGTCCTCATTGATTCGATAGTCTTGAATCTTCCCTTCCAGCCTGTGTGCGCCAAGACCTGTCTTGGCTTGTGCCCAGACTGCGGAATAAGGTTGAACCAAGATGTAGAACACGGCCACGAAAAACCGGTTGATCCGCGTTTCAGTGCGCTACAAGATTTCGCGAATAAGGAAGAGTAAAGATGCCAGTACCAAAACGTCGACAGTCTCGCTCGAACACACGCTCACGTCGCTCTCAGTGGAAGGCTGCGCCAATCACATTGGTAAAGACCATTGAAAATGGCGAGACCGTTTACAGCTTGCCTCACCGTGCCAAGGTGGTAACCGACTCTGTCGGCACCGCACTTTACATGGAATACAAGGGCCGCAAGGTAGCAGACGCATAACCAATGCCCCTTGACGAGCTGTCACAAACGCTCGGCATCGAGATTGATCCCGAGCTACTCACGCTTGCTCTGACTCACTCCTCTTACGCATACGAAAACGGTTCCAAGGACAACGAGCGTCTTGAATTCCTTGGCGACTCAGTGCTTGGCTTTTTGGTTGCAACTTTTGTTTACCAAACTCATTCCGACCTTCAAGAGGGCGAGCTCACGAAGCTGAAAAATGCCGTCGTTTCAGCCAACGCCCTGGCAACGGCCGCCAATCGCATGAACCTTGGTGCTCACATCTACCTTGGCAAAGGCGAAGAGCAGACCGATGGCAGACAGAAAACTAATATTCTTGCCGATACTTTTGAAGCGGTCCTTGGCGCCGCATATCTTTCAAATGGACTCGAGGGCGCGAGTCAAATTGTCCAAAAATTTATCCTGCCGCTTTTGGATGACCCGGACGCAGTCCGAGAGGCGAGTGACCCGAAGACTTCGTTGATTGAGAAACTTCAGCGGCTATCAAGAGAAACGGCTTCCTACGAAATAACTGCTACCGGACCTGAGCATGAGCGGGTTTATCGCGCGGAGTGTTTTTCGGCGGGCAAGTTGCTTGCAATCGGCGAGGGCAGAACTAAGCGCAACGCTGAAACTGAGGCTGCTATTCAAGCCCTCAGGTCGCTTCAAGGCTCCTAATGCCCGAACTTCCCGAGGTAGAGACAGTTCGTGCTGGGCTTGCCTCCAAGATAATCGGCTCTCGAGTAGTTGACATTTCAATAAGCGACGCGAGGTCCTTGAAGCGTCATGTCTTGGGTCCGAAGCACTTTGTGGATGAACTTTTAGGGCAAAGCTTTCTGGCAGTTGTTCGACGGGGAAAGTTTCTGTGGCTACCCCTGTCAGATTCTCGGGCACTTGTTGGTCACTTAGGCATGAGTGGCCAAATGCTCTTGCGCGACAAGGGTCATGACCCCGATCCCCAGACCAGGGTGGTCTTATCTGTTGAGTCCCGGTCAGGTCAACTACTAGAGGTCAGATTCGTCGATCAAAGAATTTTTGGTTCGTTGGCGATTGAGGATTTGGTTCCCACTTCAGATCGGGCGCCCGGAGGCTTCAGTCCCGAGAGCCCGGTGAGCAGCAGCATCCCAAGTGTGGTTGCACACATTGCTAGAGACCTGCTCGATGCGAATTTCAACATCGACAGCGTCGCAACCAAAATGCAAGCTCGAGCCTCCGGTATCAAGCGCGTGCTACTTGACCAGAATTTGCTGAGCGGAATTGGAAACATTTACGCCGACGAATCACTCTGGCTCGCACGGCTTCATTATGACCAACCTGCCAACACCATCGCCAGGGAGAAGTTGACCGAGCTGATTGTGATCGCGACCGGTGTCCTTGAGCGCGCAGTTATCCAAGGCGGGACTTCTTTTGATGAACAGTACAAAAACGTAAACGGTGAAAGTGGCTACTTTTCTCAGTCTCTAAACGCTTACGGTCAAGCTGGAAAACCATGTCCTAGATGCGGGACGGAAATAAAGCGAATCGCTTGGGCAAACAGGGGAAGTCATTTCTGCCCAACCTGTCAGAGGTTGGCTACCTAGCCGTTGAGTTACCTCGCCACTGCTTAGCCGAGATCCTTGGCCACATTGCCACCGCAAATGCCAGCACCGCGGCACCGTAGGACCAGATAAATCCGGCTTGGTTAGCCGGAATCATTTTGTCTTGCCCGAAGCTTTGGCTGAATAAAAAAAGTGACCCAAGGATCGCGATGGCGAAAAAAAGATTTGGACTTCTGAAGCCCGACGCAATTCTAATTTGCAGGGCAACTAGCAGCACAAGGCTGAGACTTAGGACTGACCCAATTGGGAGCTGATCGAATAGCGAGCTTTGATGCAGAATCGTGCCGAAAACTGCGACTGCTACCGCTTTCAGGACTGCCGAAAGGCTTTTGCCGATAGCTCTTTTTTTGGTTAGCACATCTTGAGCCTAGAACCTAAGTGCGCGCCGTAGTCTGTCCCACACCTGCCTTTGACACGCTCACCTAATCAAACTGGCAGAAAATCGCTAAACTTTTGGCTCGGATAGGCTTTATCTGGAAGCGAAAGGGGTGTTTGAGCTTGTATCTAAAAAGCATCACCCTTAAGGGCTTTAAATCTTTCGCCCAGGCAACCACGATTGTGTTGGAACCCGGGATCACTTGCGTAGTTGGACCGAATGGATCCGGTAAGTCCAATATTGTTGACGCTCTAGCTTGGGTGATGGGCGAACAGGGTGCAAAGACCCTTCGTGGCGGCAAGATGGAAGATGTGATTTTCGCCGGAACCTCAACCAAAGCTCCCCTTGGTCGGGCAGAAGTGTCTCTCACCATCGACAACTCGGACGGGGCTCTGCCGATTGAGTATGCCGAGGTCACGATTTCAAGAGTCCTGTTTCGAAACGGGGCCTCCGAATATTCGATCAACCAGCAACCCTGTCGTTTATTGGATGTCCAAGAACTGCTCAGCGACACTGGTCTCGGTCGTGAGATGCATGTCATCGTTGGACAGGGGCAGCTCGACACCGTGCTTAGAGCCACACCACTTGAGCGTCGCGCTTTTATAGAGGAAGCCGCGGGAATTCTAAAGTTTCGTCGTCGCAAAGAAAAGACAGAGCGCAAGCTGGAAGCAATGCAGTCAAACCTGACTAGATTGCACGACCTGATCGCGGAAATTAGGCGAAATCTAAAACCGCTTGGACGACAAGCGGAGGTAGCAAGAAGCGCCCAGGAAATAGCCGCCGTGGCACGCCACGCCAAGTCCCAGCTTCTTAGCGCCCAAGTTCGTAACTCAAAAGAACAGCTAGAAGTGGCCTCAAAGTCCGAAAATGAACGCAAGGCCGAATCCTCTTTTGCTCAAGCGCAACTAGCGAGTGCTAGAAACGCGATCGCTCAAATTGAATCGGAATTGAGTTCAGACGAATTAGACCAAGCCAAGTCAAAGCTATTTCGGTTCGAGACCATCGAGCAAAAGCTTAGAAACCTAAAAAACCTCGCTGATCAGCGCGTAAATCTCTTGGTGGACAATCAGCCCGAATCTGCCGGTTTGGAAATTGAGTCATTAGAAACGGAGCTTTCATCGGCGACGGATTCGCTAAGAACCATCGAACTTGAGATACAGGCCAGTGCCTCGAAGCTTGCTGAGCTAGAGCAGGCCAGACAGCTTGCTGCAGAAGCAATGAATTTATTTGACGCAGAGTCAATCCGTCAGCGAAGCCAGCAGGAGTCTCAGACCCGCCAAAGAAATCAGGCGACCGGGGAGGTTTCCCTCCAAGAGGCAAGAATCGAAGCTATTTCTCAAGCCCGCCTCAAGCTTCAGGACAGCATCTCCCAGGCAGAGTCTCGTGTGACTGAACTATCCAAGCAGCAGTCGGCTATGACAACCGGAGGCTTATCGACCTCTGATGATGCGCTTCGAAAGGGTTACGAATTAGCCCAGTTGGCCGAGTCCAAAGCTCGGAAGTTAGTTGACGAATCTCGCCAGCAGTTACATTTTGCCGAACGAGAGCGTGATGCTCTGGCCGCAAGGCATGCTGCACTTGGCCTAACCCTCGATCAATCAGACGGCGGCGGAGAAGCAATTAGAGCAAAGCTTCAGGGCATCAAAGGGTTGCTGGCAAAGAGCGTCAGCGTTGAAAAGGGGTTTGAGAAGGCAATCGCCGTTGCACTAGGAGCCCTTTCGGACGCGATAGTTGTCGACAGCAGAGGTCAGGCTATCGATGCCATCAGGTTCCTCAAGGCTCAAGATCTTGGTCGCGCAGAGTTTCTTGTCACAAGCTCCGACGCCCAAACCGGCAAGCTTGCTGAAAGAGCGGGGCTTGTAAATGCCAGCACACTAGTAAGCGCACCGAAGTCGGTTCTGGCACTTCTCGAACATTTCTACGTTGCACCAAATCTTGATGCTGCGGAAAAAGCCCTGGAAGAAGATCCTGAAATAACCGTCATCACCAGAGACGGCGACTTAGTTTCCGAATATACGGTTCGAGGCGGTGGAACAAAGCTTGCATCCAAGCTAGAACTCAGTGCTGAAAGGGATTTCGCGGCTAAGGGTTTAGCTAAATTTGAGTCTGAAATTCAGGCTCTTTCAAAAAAACTCAGCGATGCCGAGGCCGGCTCGGAGGTTGCGACCGCGGGCGTGAAAAGGAGTCTGTCAGAGCTGCAAGAACACGACGCACTCCTGGCAGCAAGTGCTGAGCGCGCTGGAAGGCTGATAGCGCAACTGGATTCTGGCCGCGCTGAGATCGCCAGGTTTGAGGCGGAAATTGAACTGCAGGACCAGCTGGCCAAGACTGCGAACCACGAGCTTGAAGTCTTGGACAAAAAAGTTGCAGACCTCCCTGAACAGTCTTCAGTCGAAGTTTCCATAGAGGCGCGCTTGGAGCTTTCGAAGAATCTTGACTCGTCAAGGCAGCAAGAGTTGGAGGCCAGGATTGAGGCCGGCACTCTTGCCGAGCGAAGCAGCGCATCTTCCGGGCAGTTGGCGGTTTTGAAGGGTCGATTGGCTGAGGCCGTTTCTGCCAAGCTTGCCGCTAATGACGCCAGCTTGGCTCGAGAGAACCAGCTGAATAGCGCTAAAGACGTTCTTTTGAAATTACCTCAAGTAATGACGCTGACCCAGGCTCTTTCTTCGAAGCTGCGGGTTGAACTTTTGGACCTAGAGGCCAAGCGGTCGCAACGCAGTGAGCGCCTAGCGCAGCTGAGGTCTCAAGCGATTGAACTGGAGGCTAGATTTACCAGCCTGAACTCCTCTGTTCACGAAGTCGAGATGCAAAATTACGAGCTTCGCCTAACGTTGCAAAACCTAAAGGATCGCGTCGAGTCTGAGCTGTCGATCAGCATCGAGGAGTTACTGGAGGAAAACACGGAGGATGACCAGCCGATTGAAGAACTGCAGAGGCTGCTTAGACAGGCTGAAGCCAAATTGGCACAACTGGGCGCTTTCAACCCACTTGCGCTTGAAGAATTTTCAGCGCTTGAAGAACGCCACAAGTATCTGAGCGATCAGCTGGCCGACTTAACTGCCGCTAGGGCCGATCTAACCTCGATTATTGGCGACCTTGACGGCAAGATGCAGCATATTTTTTCTAGTGCGTTCGAGGACACAAAAAAGGAATTCGAAAAAGTGTTTCCACTTCTGTTCCCAGGAGGAACTGGTTCACTGAGCCTCACTGAGCCGGATAACTTACTGGTCACGGGACTTGAGGTTTCGGTCAAGCCTGCCGGCAAAAGAATTGAGCGAATGTCTCTTCTTTCCGGCGGCGAGCGCTCTTTAGCTGCTGTCGCGTTACTCATTTCAATCTTCAAGGCGAGACCAAGCCCGTTTTATGTTTTAGACGAGGTTGAGGCCGCGCTAGACGATTCAAACTTGGGTCGTTTATTGAGCGTCATAAAGTCACTTCGAGATAGCTCGCAGTTGATTGTCGTTACTCACCAGAAGCGCACAATGGAAATCGCAGATGCTCTCTACGGAGTCTCGATGCGTCAAGACGGAATCACGCAGGTTGTTGGTCAGAGAGTAGAGCTGGCAGGCTAATGTTCAAATTTCTAAAGCGACTTCGCGGCAAAGACGTGGATGCCTCATCTCCAGTGGAAGAAAATCAACCGGCGGCTGTCATTGAAGTTTTACCCGGGTCGGATTTACCCTCGTACGCTCCCGCACCGTCGGAAACAGAAACCGAATCTGGAACTGAGGCCACCGTTGCCCAGTCGGGCACAAGAACCGACGAAAAAGAGATTGCAAAACCGGATCTTGTCTCCGTGGAACTTCCTAAGCGCTCACTGGGAACTGGAATCAGGTCACTGTTTAGTGGCGCAATGGACATCGATGGGCTCGAAGATATTCTCATTTTGGCTGATTTTGGCGTTGAGACAGCAGAGGAGATCGCCGCTGAACTCAGAGGTGAGGCAAACAGGCAAGGCGTGACAACTGACCCTGAATTGCGGTTACTGCTAAAAGACTTGCTAGCAAAAAGGCTTAGCCGAAATGACTCGGCTCTCAACCTAGATGACGGCACTCTGCCCTATGTGATTTTGGTAGTGGGTGTGAACGGTGCCGGAAAGACCACAACCATCGGGAAGCTTGCAAGGTGGCTCAAGGATGGAGAGTGGGAGGTTGTTCTAGGGGCAGCTGACACCTATCGAGCAGCCGCGGTCGACCAATTGGAAACTTGGGCGAAGCGAGCCGATTCTCCAATTGTCAAGCCGGTCAAAGAGGGCGCGGACCCTGCCTCGGTTGCCTATCAAACCGTGGAAATGGCAATAAGGACTCAGGCTGACATCGCAATCATTGACACCGCAGGTAGGTTGCAAAATAAAAAAGACCTGATGGACGAATTGGGAAAGATAAGAAGAGCAGTCGAGAAACAAGCAAAGATCTCAGAGGTTCTCCTTGTAATCGACGCAACTAACGGTCAAAATGCCATGAGCCAGGCTAGGGCGTTTGCCGAGGTTGCCGAGGTCACCGGCATCGTTATGACCAAGCTGGATGGAACTGCTAAAGGTGGAATCCTCTATTCATTGCAAAAAGAATTGAATTTGCCAATTAAGCTCGTTGGTGTTGGCGAACAAATCAATGATTTTGCGTTTTTCTCACCCGAAGAATTCGCCAAAGGTCTAGTCGCTAAGAAATAGGAGTTTCATTGTTCGGCAATCTTTCTGATCGATTATCAGACACGTTTAAGAACCTTCGTGGCAAGGGCAGGCTTTCGGCTAGTGACATCGATGCCACGCTGAGGGATATCCGCAGAGCGCTGCTAGAGGCCGACGTAGCCCTTGAGGTCGTAAAGAGCTTTATAGCGGCCATCCGCGAACGCGCACTCGGCGACGAGGTCTCAAAGGCCCTGAACCCGGCTCAGCAGGTAGTTCAGATTGTCAATGATGAACTGACCAAAATTCTCGGAAGAGAAAATAAAAGAATTCAATTCGCCAAGTCCCCTCCAACCGTGATCATGCTGGCCGGTTTGCAGGGATCTGGAAAAACCACGTTGGCAGGCAAGCTTGCCAAGTGGCTAAAAGAGCAAAACCAAACCCCGATTTTGGTCGCGGCTGATTTGCAGCGACCAAATGCGGTCACCCAGTTGCAGATATTGGGCGAGAAGGTTGGCGTACCGGTGTTTGCGCCGGAGTCTGGAAACGGTGTAGGTGACCCTATAACAGTTGCCAAAGATGCCATCGCCCATGCCAAGAAGGCTCAATTTTCGGTTGTTATTGTCGACACTGCTGGTCGCCTAGGTATCGACGAGGAAATGATGCAGCAGGCCATCGGCATCCGAGATGCCGTGAGTCCAGATGAAATTTTGTTTGTTGTCGACTCGATGCTTGGTCAGGACGCGGTTAATGTTGCGAAGGCATTCAAGGATGGCGTTGGAGTAACCGGCGTGGTCCTAACCAAACTCGATGGCGACTCCAGAGGGGGTGCGGCGCTTTCGGTTGCAAACATAACCGGAGCACCGATTCTGTTTAGTTCCACGGGTGAGGACCTCGATTCATTCGAGCCCTTTTATCCGGAGCGGATGGCAAGCCGAATCCTCGACATGGGTGACGTAGTCAGCCTCATTGAGCAGGCGCAAAAGACTTTTGACGAGGAAGAGTCAAAAAAGCTCGCCGACAAGATAGCTAATGACGAATTTACGCTCCAGGATTTTCTAGAGCAAATGCAGCAACTCAGAAAAATGGGCAACATGAAAAGCCTTTTGGGCATGCTTCCGGGCGCGGGGAAGATGAAGCAGCAGCTGGAGGACTTCGATGAATCTGAAATCGCTAGGACCGAAGCAATCATTTTCTCAATGACCCCCTTGGAGCGAAATGGCCCCAAGGTGCTAAATGGATCCCGGCGCATGCGGATAGCAAAAGGTTCTGGCACGTCTGTCACAGAGGTAAATCAACTCGTGAATAGGTTTGAGCAGGCCGCCAAGGTTATGAAGACTATGTCAAAGGGAGGAATGCCCAATATTCCCGGCACTAATCCGGTCACAATGGGCGGAGCTGTCGGCGGAGGCTACATCGGCGGCAAAAAAAGCACAACGAAAAAGAAGGGCTCTAAAAGTGGAAATCCGGCTAAAAGAGCGGCAGAAAATCAAGGTTTGGGGTTCTCTCAACCCCAAGAATCAAAACCCGGCAGTGCTTTTGGTCTCCGAAACTAGCGAAACTTCGTGTTTTCTGGCAGACTTTGACAGTTCGAGCGTCTCGACCCTCTAACGAGACGTAATCGAAAAACCTTAGAGAAACATCAGAGTGTGTCCCCACGCTCACGGTGAAAACTCATCCCAGAAACTCACAGGAGAATTGTGGCCGTAAAGATCAGACTTCAGCGCATTGGTAAAAAGCGCAGCCCTCACTACCGCATTGTGGTAGCCGACTCTCGAACTCACCGTAACGGTCGAGTAATTGAAGAGATTGGGCGTTATGTACCAACCAATCACCCATCCATCATTGAGGTTCAGTCAGAGCGAGCTCAGTACTGGCTTTCAGTTGGCGCTCAGCCAACCGAGCAGGCTGCTGTTCTTCTAAAGCTCAGTGGTGACATGGCCAACGAAAACGGCGAGTTCAAGAACACCATCAAGCCTCAGGTTGCCAAGACTCCGTTCGTGCCAGACGCAAAGAAGAAGTCAGTTCTTCTTCCAAAGGTCGAGAAGAAAGCGACGGTTGAAGACATTCCAGCTGCCAAGGAGGCAAAAGCTCCCGCTGCAGAGGCGCCATCTGAGACCCCGTCAGCCGAAACTCCAGTAGCTGAAGCTCCAGTAGCCGAAGCTCCAGCCGTCGAGGCAGAGACTCCAACAGAAGCTCCAGCAGAGGCTGTAGCCGAAGCTGAAGCTCCAGTAGCCGAAGCTCCAGCCGTCGAGGCAGAGACTCCAGTAGAAGCTCCAGCCGAGGCAGTAGCCGAAGAGGCTGCTGTGGCAGAGTCAGTAGAAGTTGTAGCCGAAGAAGTTTCTGTTGAGGCTCCAGTAGCCGAAGCCGAAGAGCCAAAGGCCGAATAATCATGTTGCAGGCGACCCTCCAGTTCCTAGTTCGTTCAATTGTCAGTAACCCTGACGACGCCACCGTGGCAACGCGGAAGGTTGGACCGAACGACCTACTGGAGGTGCGCGTGCACCCCGACGACCTAGGTCGAGTAATCGGGAAAAATGGCAGGACTGCAACAGCTCTTAGAACAGTCGTGAATGCTCTTGCAGACGGCAAGCGAGTGCGAGTAGACGTGGTGGACACCGATTTCTAGTTCCACTGAGCTCCGAGTGGGGCGATTGCTCAAAGCTCACGGTCTCAAGGGAGCTATAAAGCTCGAAATTTACACCGACAGTCCTGAGCAGCGTTTCACACCGGGCGCAGAAATAAAACTTCAGGTTCCCGAAGACTCGTCTTGGTTTGGCAAAACAATCGTTGTCAAAGAACTTCGCATGTACAACAGTTCTCCCGTGTTATTCATCGAGGGCATCGAAAGCCGCGAGGATGCCGAGGGTCTTATTCGGGCCATTCTTCTTGTTGATCAGCCCCTCGATGAGCTCCCTCAAGAACCTGAGGCGTGGTTTGATCATCAGCTGACGGGGCTAAAGGTGTTTCGAGACTCCATAGAGGTCGGTTTTATTGACCGGGTTGAGCACAAGCCAGCGCAGGATTTGCTCGCCATTACAACGGAGAATGGTGAGGTTCTGCTGCCGTTTCTAAAGATTTTTGTCCCAAAGGTTGATGTTGATTCCGGTATCGTGGAAATTACTCCACCCGGAGGGCTTTTCGAACAGTTGGAGACCCCAGCTAATGAAGATTGATGCGATAAGCATTTTCCCGGAGTTCTTTGACGTCCTGGGGTTGTCGCTGTTGGGTAAGGCCCAAGATCAGAAGATCATAGGCTTTGAAGCACACGACTTACGCAAATGGACTAGCGATAGGCACCGAACAGTCGATGACTCTCCATATGGAGGTGGGGCCGGAATGGTAATGAAGCCCGAGCCTTGGGGCGATGCTTTTGATGAAATCATTCCAAAAGACCAAAGGCCAACGCTTATTTTTACCACGCCAGCCGGCATCCCCTTCACCCAGAAGCTTGCCGCTGAGCTCGCCGCCAAATCGCACCTGGTTTTTGCTTGCGGCCGATATGAGGGCATTGATCAGCGAGTTGTGGAACATGCCAGCGGGCAAGCAGAAGTTTTGGAAGTTTCTATTGGTGACTATGTTCTGAACGGCGGAGAGGTCGCCGCGATCGCGATGATAGAGGCAATTTGCCGCCTGATTCCTGGAGTGATAGGAAACGCGGAATCATTGAGCGAAGAATCCCATAATTCAGGGCTTCTTGAGTACCCCAGTTACACGAAGCCGGCAAGCTGGCGCGGACTTGAGGTGCCGGAGATATTGCTTTCCGGACATCACGCCGAGATTGAGAAGTGGCGTAAAGATCAATCACTTAGTCGCACCAAAGTAAATAGGCCTGATTTACTCGCTGAATAGTTGCCAATAGTCTTTTGCTGTGAGAGACTTCTACCTGTTCCAATCGACTCTGCCGCAGGGGAGTCGGAACAAACAAATTATTAGAAACTAGCCATTTTGACCTGCGTGCAAGAGGAAAGAATAAAAATGAACATTCTTGATGACTTAGATGCCAAGAGCCTAAGGCACGACATTCCAGACTTCCGAGCCGGTGACACTGTCAAGGTTCACGTAAACATCGTTGAGGGTAGTCGCAGCCGTGTTCAGCTTTTCCAGGGAATTGTAATCGGTCGCTCCGGCGACGGAATTCGAGAGACCTTCACAGTTCGTAAAGTTTCTTTCCAGGTTGGCGTAGAGCGCACCTGGCCTGTACACACCCCAGTTCTTGAGAAGATCGAGCTTGTCTCGCGCGGAGACGTTCGACGAGCAAAGCTTTATTACTTGCGTAAGCTTCGCGGCAAGGCCGCAAAGGTTCGCGAGAAGCGCGACAACGTCAAGTAGAACACTCCCTAATGTCGTTCGACGGGGGATTGCGACCCCGGAGGCCTGGTGCTATGAACGGTTTCAGGCGTAGGTCTCGCCGTTTACGTAAAAATCCAGTACTAGCTTTCCTCGTCGACTTTGTCGCAATCGTGGGGGTTGCTTTACTGCTTTCAGTTCTTATTAAAGCTTTTCTCATCAGGTCATTTTTCATACCCTCTGGCTCAATGATGGACACTCTTCAAATAAATGACCGAATAATCGTGAACGTGCTGGTCCCAGAGGTGCTGCCTGTTCAACGCGGTGATGTCGTGGTTTTCCAGGATCCTGGTGGTTGGCTTGGCGTGGCTAATTCGATTGAGAAGCCGGCCATTGAAGAGCTTGGGGACTTTGTTCTCGGAACCTTTGGTGTAACGGCTCCTGATTCAGCAGAGCACTTAGTCAAGCGCGTGATAGGTGTTGGCGGAGACGTCATCTCTTGCTGCGATGCTGACGGCAGGCTGCTACTCAACGGCGTTGCTATCGATGAATCATACATTCGTGATGGGGCAAACCCCTCTGACATCGAATTCTCCATTACCGTCCCCGAGGGGTACCTATGGGTGATGGGCGATAACCGAGGAAATTCAACCGACTCTCGGTTTCATCAGGACCTTCCTTCAAAAGGGTTTGTTTCGCTCGATGTAGTGGTGGGTCGGGCAATGCTGGTTAGTTGGCCGGTAGCAAACTGGAGTTACCTAGATAACTACTCGAGTACATTCGATGTCTTACCCAAGCCTTGATTTAGAGCGTGAGCTCCTACAGAGTCATCGGCTCGTCATAGGTATTGATGAGGTCGGTCGTGGAGCTCTCGCAGGACCAGTCGCCGTAGGCGCCTTTGGCCTCAATGCAGACGGTCTTCACTCAATGCCAACCGATCTACGCGACTCAAAATTGGTAACGGAGAAAAAGCGTGGTCCGTTAGCCCTGCAGGTTGCAAGCTGGGGACAGCCAAGCGTCGGATTTTCCGATGTTGAAGTCATTGAGTCAAAGGGAATCAACTTTGCTCTTCAGAAGGCCGCTCTGAATGCCCTAGAAAACTTCGACCTAACCGGAGCGATTGTTTTGCTCGATGGTAGCCACAATTGGTTAGGAGATATCGGCATTGAAGTGCGGGTGATCATAAAGGCGGACAGGGATTGCGGGTCAGTTTCAGGCGGTGCAATTAGTGCCAAGGTGGAGCGCGATTCTTTGATGGCGAAACTTGGTCAGGAGTTTCCGGCCTACGGTTGGGAGGGTAATAAAGGATATTCTTCACCTTCTCACCTAGCCGCACTTCGGAAAATTGGCCCGAGCTCTCATCACCGTCTCAGTTGGCTAACGAAGATCCTGGCCGATGACAACAGCTTGTTTTGAGGGTTAGGATTTAGGCATATGGATGAGAACGAATTTGAGGATTACGACAGGGAAGCTGAGCTAGCTCTCTATCGCGAGTATCGAGACGTAGTGAAAATGTTCCGCTACGTGGTTGAGACTGAGCGCAGATTTTATCTTGCCAATGACGTCGAGCTAAAAAGAGTAGACACCGCAACGGATTTCTACTTTGAGCTTGCAATGAATGATGTTTGGGTCTGGGACATTTATCGCAGCGATCGATTCGTAAAGCAGGTAAAAGTCATGACATTTAAGGATGTCAATGTTGAGGAAATCGGTAGTCAAGAATTTGAGCTACCGGAAGAATTGGCAGTGGGCGATCAGCCTTAGTTATCAACAGCTTGGGAATGCTCCTTAGAGCCCAGGTCCTATAGATGTGACACTTCTTGCAAAAGGAGGGTCCATGCATCTAAGTCAATATGAATTAGATCTGATTTCCTGGTGCGCGCTGTCTGAACCCGGCGATGCTTTGACCAATTTGATCTGGAACGAATTCGGACCGGAGGCCCTAGAAAGCGTCAAAAAGCAGGATTTCGAGACCTGGCGGAATTTTATTTCTGAGAGCTTCCCCGAGTACTTGAGTGAACTTAGGTCCATGGAAGAGCGAGTTTGTCTTCGACTGCCGAGAGCCAATGCCCATCAACTCGTTGAGCGCGGAATCCGATGGAACGCTAGACCGGTTGCGGTCGCATCCCTACCAAGCGTCGAGGGTAGGCTGTCCGATCTTGGAGAGCACGCACCACTTTTGATATGGGTAGCAGGCGATCAGGTCGCGTTAGAGCAAGACTTTGCAGGGATTGTTGGAACTAGAAAGCCTTCAGTAAAGGGAGCATCAAACGCCAGGAGGCTTGTCGCAAGCTTGCGCATGCCCATAGTTTCAGGCGGTGCTATTGGAATTGACCGAGCGGCTCATGAAGCGGCTCTTGAATTTGGACTGCCAACGGTCGCAATCATGGCCGGCGGCCTAGACAAGGCCTACCCCATGGAGAACTGGGAAATGTTCCACCAAATAGTGCGCTCTGGGGGAGTGCTCATGAGCGAAATGCCTCCCGGCGCAGTTCCCAGCAGGTTTAGGTTTTTGCAGCGCAACCGGTTAATAGCAGCAATGTGCAAGGAACTTTTCGTAGTTGAAGCTGCCCTTAGGTCTGGATCCAGGAACACTGCTAATCACGCTAGGGGTCTCGGGCGAGAGGTTTATGCCCTAGCGGGTTCCTGGGCTAGCGAGCAAAGTCAAGGCTGCAACACGATGATTAAAGAGGGGGTAGCTAAGCAGTATGTTCTTGATGACCCAATCCAGATCGAGCCGTCTTGGACCGAAAAGCGAGTTCAAGATGCCCTTCGTGCGGGTGCAAAAACTCCCAGTGAAATAGCCACAGAGTCTGGTGTCGGTCTCAAACAAGTGAAATCCATCATGCTGCTCGGCGGGAAAACTTGTAACTAAACGCCGATCGCCAACGTCTAGGAACCATTCGAAAAAAAGCTTGACCGCAACGACCATTTTGAGATTCTGCGTTTACTCTGGAGGCATGCGGAATCTAAACCACGACTTAGTTCAGTTTCTAGAGCAGCTAAAGGCGCGTGGGGTTTCTGCAAACACTCAAAAGGCTTACAACTCTGACATCAACGATTTGCTAACTTTTTTGTCGGATACAAAGCAACTGATAGACCTTGAGGCAATCAGGAGCTGGCTTTATCGAATTTCCGAGGCTGGTGGTTCAAAGGCAACGCTGGCGCGAAAAACCTCGGCGATTAAGAGTTTCACTGCTTGGAGAGCTGATTCAGGCTTAGCTGATCAAGATCCTGCATTGAGGCTTCGGTCTCCAAAGCTTGACCGGCCACTACCTAAAGTCGCGTCGGAAATCTCATTGGCGGAGGTATTTGATCGAATGCTGTTTCAGGCGACCGCAGATAACCCAGTCGGCCTCATGAACCACTGTGCCGTCGAACTTCTTTATGCAACTGGCATGAGGGTAAGTGAGCTAGCCGGGCTGGACCTATCGGACCTAGACCACGAGCGACAGCTCTTGAGAGTCACCGGTAAGGGTAATAAGCAGCGAATGCTGCCATATGGTCTGAGGGCGAAGGACGCAATCGATCGTTGGGTCAGGCTTGGAAGACCAGTTTTTGAAATACCGACCTCATCAAGCGCTCTGCTCTTGAGTTCACGCGGCGGAAGGGTTGGGGTTCGCCAGCTATATGACGTTGTTGCAAGTCAATTGGCGACCACCACCCTCGGTTCCGCAGGCCCGCACACTCTGCGGCATTCAGCGGCGACACATCTTTTAGATCACGGCGCCGACTTGAGAGCCGTGCAGGAGATACTTGGGCACGCTTCCTTGACTACCACTCAGATTTACACACATGTTTCAGTTGAACGTTTGCGTTCTTCCTTTGAACAGGCGCATCCTCGCGCATAGCGCGGAGCGAGTGCAGCTCACCTTAGACAAGGCTCGCTCTTTTCTAACAATCTCAAAGT
>CAJXOD010000007.1 GCA_913057795.1 uncultured Aquiluna sp. | reverse complement strand
ACTTTTAGGCCCAGCTTCTCAAGCCTAAGAGCCAAATCTCTAAGCAATGGGTCTGCCTGGCCCTCAGAAACATCACTCATAAAGCTTGGGGCAATTAGATCTTTCAACCAACGCTGATTCTCTGGGAGCCCTCCTGCTGCAAAGTCTTCAAAGTTGTAGCAAGAAACGACTGTCATGCGTTTTCTGGCCGAGACAATTTGGTTGACCATCCAGCCACTCACATTTGCAAAATTAAAGTCCCCCAGGGTTCCGGAGATTTTTCCTTCTTGCGTTCGGCCAAACCCGACTGAAAAGATCACTCGATCGGCCAGCCGATGAGTCAGTTCGCTCATACTGACGCACTCAAACTTTTCTCTCCCATGAGCATCAAAAAATTCGGCTAGCTGGGGCTGCTTATAGGTCTCTTGGCGAACTAATTGGTCAATGCGTTCAGCGTGTGTTCTTGATGCTGTCACGACCATAAGTGAATCTTCAGGGCTCCATCTGGCGTGGCTCATTACCAACTCGGCGACCTTACTAACCTCAGAATCTAAGGACTCAGTCGATCCCTCGATAGTGCTTGAGGCGTTGGCATCATCGGTAATTTCAATCTGCTCAAAATTATGGGATCCAAAGAGTTGCCCAGCTGCGGGCTCTATCACTAGACGCGAACCATAAAAATTATCGTTCAGGTACTTACCAAGCACTTGGCCCTCGACTCGATAATTACGACTGATTCCCAAGGAGCCGAAAACTTCCGCGACTAGATCAAACACCGATCCGCGATCGGTTTCGACGTGCGCCTGGCTGGCCCTTGCCACTGTGTCAAAGTTCTCGGGAGTCGCAATAACTGGGTCTCCGAACGCAAGCACTTGGTCAGCCATTGACAGCGCCTGCTGAGCCTCAGCCAAGCCCGTGGAGGATGCATCCAAAACTATAACCAGATCAAATTTTTCAGCCGGGTCGATTTCGTGTATTCGGTAGGGAGACAAAGAAACGGCCGGAACAAGCGCCCTGTACAGATCTCCACCAACTTGAGAGGCGGCCTTAAGCTCTAGTTTTTTGGTTCTTAGTTGAGCCCTGAGGGCGTCGGCCTGCGCAGGTTGCTTTGCAATCGCTGCATGCCAAACCTGTGCCAATTGATGCCTTACATCCAAAAGACCCTGAGCAATAAGGTCTTCGTTGGCTTGCTCGAAGTCGCTCTCCAGGGTTGCAATGGCCTCAGCGGTATATTCCAAAATCCTCGAGTCAGACTGGATAATTGCCTCCAGCGCGGACTGCCACCAAGTGAGCTCAAATTCCCGTTGAAGTCGTTCGTATTCCGGTCTGGACTTACTAACTTCCTTTGTGAACTGCCCCAAGCCCATGTCCACCAACTCTTTAGAAATTGGCAGCCGTTGCATGTAGTGGTCTAAGCCGTTGGTCTTTTTCCCTAAATCTTCAAGAGTGACAGCCAGTTGATCTAGGTCCATTCGAGTCAAAAGCTCTATGTCCGGATCCGGATTGAGGTGCCGCTGAAGAGTCTCAAGCACTCGATAAATTTGCTCAAACTTAGTCTGAACGTCACTTAGCCCTAGTGGGACAGTCGGCGGAGCCTGGGTTAGATTGAAGTCCGACCAGGCAACTCGTTGCCTTTCGGCCTCAACAAGGGCCTGATGCAGATTCGCAACTGCAGCTCCCGGTCGAAGATAGCCCTTTGCCAGCTTCCTGAATCTTCTTCGTTGGGCGCCGGAGAGCTCACCCCGGTCTCCTCTTGAAGCAGTTGCGCTCATCATTTCCTGGAGAGAACGATCAAATATTTCTGGCTTAAATTTGTCCAGGGTTTCCCGAATGCCAATTAGTAGATTCAGCCGGTGAGACCAGTCCTCAACTTTTTTGCTCGGTGAAAAGTTCAGGTCCGACAGGTAAAGATTAATTTGATACTTGAGCATTCGAAATTCTTCGCCTGCAAGTGACCTGACTGCGACGAGAGCTTCACTGATTTGCGCTTCGGCATCGAATTTGGCCTGAAACCACGGGCCATCTATCGGAGAGGTCGCAAAGAGTCCGGCCTCGTGCGCGCGTCTTAGAAGGTCCGAGGCATCCGTTCGAATTGTCGACAAGACTTCAGGTCCAATTCTGGCGTTGTTGACCGGAGCTGAAGGCAGCGAAGCCAAAGTCGCCAAATTCCCAAGAGCCTCGATAACACTCACGCCAAGGTTGTTATCCCGAGACTGCACCACTGAAAAGTACTGCTCGACATCCACCTGTCTCAAGGCAACCAAGTCCCTCGCGGACTCAAGCTTTCCGGGAGTGGCTTTCTCGTTTCTGGAAATTGCCGCAACGGCGTCGCCCCAGCTATCACTTTGCCTAACCGCTAAACCGGGAAGCTTCGAAGCGCTTAGTCGTTCCGCAAGCTCATCGAGAGTCTGCTGGCGGGGGGCAATAATTAAGGCGCGCTTTTTAGATACAGACAGGTTCGCAATCAAGTTGACTACGGTCTGCAGGTAGCCGCAGCCAGGAAGTGTCTCGACCGCAAAACTGTTGCCGGCTAGTGCTCTGTCCAGCACCCTTTGCTGGTCTGCGTCCGCGTTCAGAACCAACGCGCAGGGCTTTGTGGGACTTTCAAAGCCAGGTGCAGCGACCTTGCCAGTTAGCTGCATAATCAAAGAAGATGGGGCCTCTAATTCAGACTGCTGAATCAGGGTTAGGTCTGGGACAAAGTTTCCCATCACCAACAGCTTTTCTATTTCAACATCTGGATCCTGAATCAATTCAGAAACTAAAGAAAGCACACCGGTTGGAATGAGGTCAGTTTGACCTTGGCTGACAGCTATCAAGTCTGAGACACGAAAATCACTTCTATAGGTTTTGATCACGCTTACTAAGGCTGGATTTACCCTCGGTATTGAATCCACTCGCAATTCAAAGTCTTCGCCCTTTGGCAGCAGGTGACTGCGCCACAATAAAATTGGCATTTTGGTGTTGCCCATAGAAACCAGGCCTCCGGCGACAAACAAAGCATCAATGCCAAAATTGCGCTCGATCCGATGGGCTTTTTTTAGAATTCTGCGGGACGTATTCAGGGCCCTGGACTGGGCAACCCCGTCCCTCACCAGGTTTGAGATAGTAGAACTGCGGGCTGAAGCCAATTGAGCCAGTCCGCCCGGGTGAGACCGACTCAGATCTACTTGCCCGAAACTAGATAATTCAAACTGCACCAACGGATTAATGCCGCCAATGCTCAGTCGCTGCTTGTGCCAAAGCTCTAGTAACTCATTGCGTTCCACGTGGAAAATACTAGAAGCGAACCCAAGAAAGTTGAGGTTGCCTTGCCCGCTAAGCAGTAAGTGCTTGCTGGCGAAATAATTCAGAGATCAAACAACGAACACCCGTTAGTTCCGTAAAATTTTTTAGCTGCAAGTTCCTCTTGAGCCTCCAGACGGGAAATCTGCACCGGCTTAATAACTAGTAACCTATAACGGCTGCTGGCCCCGTAGCTCAGTGGATAGAGCAACGGTTTCCTAAACCGTGTGTCGGGTGTTCGATTCACCTCGGGGCCACTTTTGCGGGAACACCTAATTACGAAAAAGGGCGTGACGACCGAAAGGTCACCACGCCCTAAAACTTTTAGCTTCTAGTTGCTAGTAAATAGCTACGACAAATAGAACGAGTGTGGCTGCGGCGAAGATTGCCATGGCCGCTTGAGTCAAACTGACGAAGCGGGCTGAGGAGGCAATGGCGGTTTCAAGTGCGGAATCCGAGGCCTTCATGTCCTTGATCAGCGCTGATCCCTCTCGAATGGCTGCGAACTGATTTATCAAAGACAGCGCGCCAGTGGTAACCAGAACTGTTACCGCGAACAGCTTGACCCCGGCACTTGCGTCAATAAATTGTCCGGTGGCAACCAAATAAAGAGCCACAGCAAGCATTATTACCGAAGACATTTGCGAGCTTATGATGCTTTTTCTCAACGTGTTCCAGGTTCCTACAAGTGCAGATGAATCCATTTTGACTTCCTTTGTTTGGGCGCTTGACTTTGAGTAATGCGTGTCTCGCTCTAAAAAAGCCTAGCTCTTTCGGAGATGATTGCAAGGTTGTGAGCGAACCACAGTTGATTGCCGCCTAATTGCAGCGTTCTGAGTCGGCTTGATTATGCGGCTTTTGCCTGCAGAGCAAGGAACTCGCTCCACTGTGGAAGCGGCCTATCAGATCCCCTAACGCTCCAGACCGTTCCAGTTGGCATCTTCGGTAACACCTTCAAGTTCCAGCCGATTTCCGCCGGAGTGCGGTTGCCCTTTGAGTTATTGCACTCTAGACAACAAGCCACCAGGTTCTCCCAAGTGTCCTTGCCTCCCCTCGATTTTGGCATGATGTGATCAATGGTGTTCGCGGGACCGGCGCAGTAACCACAACGCTGAGAATCGCGCCTGAGCACTCCCCTTCTAGAAACTGGGACCCTTCTGGCGTTCGGAATTCTGACATACCTCGAAAGTAAAATAACTGAGGGCATTTCGAATTCTTGGCTTGCGCTTCGAACTACTTCGTGGTCAATTCGCGCCAGGATTGTGGCTTTCTCATTGAGAACTAGAACCAAGGCTCGCTTGAAAGAAACGACGGCGAGCGGCTCGTAGCCTGCATTTAGAACAAGTGTGCGCATGTAGTTATCTCCGATCGAAATCGCCAGCACGGCCTGCTGGCATCCGAATTGACCCTGGGTAATAAAAAACGCGCCGCAATAATGCGACGCGTAGGTTCTCCCAAATAGATATGCAGGGGTAGTGGCACAGATGTATCCAGTTGCCATACATGGCTGGCATGCTTCCTGGCATCTGTACTCCTTCCCCGAAGATCAAGAATCAATACTTATAAAAACAGTATGCGGGATATGAGGATTTTTTGGTTAGAAACGCTAAACCGGGAAAGTGAAAAAGGGTTAATTTTCTAGTTCTGAATCTCTGCGACGCGTATGAAGTGATAGCGATCAGTGAAAATCGGCGCAAGCTTTACACGGTCGCCCGGTTGAGGGGCATGGTAGAAATTGCCATTGCCGGCGTAGATACCGTTGTGGGAGAAGTCATTGAAAATAACTAAATCGCCGGGAAGGGCTTCCTCGGCGGAAATTTTGGTTCCCAATTTTGCCTGCTGGTAAACACTGTGCGGTAGGTCGACGCCGAATTGAGAGTAAACAAACAGCACGTAACCGGAGCAGTCAATACCGCCTGGAGTCTGGCCACCAAATACATATGGGGTCCCAACTAGTTCAGCGGAGGACTTCATTAGGTTGGCGCTGGAGACACCTGTAAATCTTGGATTAGCGAGGTAATCTGCGGCCCGAGGACCTTGGTAATTGTAAATTCTTGACTCTGATGCAACCTGGAATTCGGAGGCTTCTGCCGGAGCGTAGTCTCCTCGAGTGAATTCAACGGCCCTAACCGTCGCGACCGATAGGCCTTGGCTCGGAGCTGAAATCTGAACCATCTCGGAGTCCCGCGCGAGTCCAGAAGCCGCCGTTACATCCGGCGCAAAACCGTAGGAGGGAAGAGCTGCAGTAGCCATGAGGCCCGTGGAAGCGAGCATTGTCATAAACGTGCGAAGCGAGTGCCGCTGCACCTTCGCAGTTCTTTTTCGTTCGCTAGATCGCAAGATTCTGCGACTACTTAGCGAAGCGTCAGCATTAGCTGAAATCAATAGGGGTCCTCTGAAAAACTTTCTTTGGTTCTACTCGCCAAAGTCTAACTACAAAACTTTGGAAACGCCTAAAAACAGATGCTGTGCAATTCCTGTGTCGACTAGCAGCCCTTCGCTAAGACCGGTCGAGATCAAAAGCCATCCCTGCTCTTGAGTAGACAGCGTTACCTTGGCCCCTGGTAGAAGTGACAACTCTGCCAGCTGATTCAAAAATGATCCATCCAGCTGCAGCGGCTCCCCGATTCTCACAAGCTCATACTCGCCCGGTTCCAAGGAGGCTAGTGCCCAGCACTCCCTGACATCAGCGGGGGCCAGTCCCAGAAGTTCAAGGCCTGGAACCGGCATGCCGAAGGGCGAGACACTTGGGTTTTTTAGAAGGCCGATAAGTTTTCGCTCTACTGACTCACTCATGACGTGCTCCCAACGACAAGCCTCATCGTGGATGTTTGACCATTCGAGTCCAATTACCTCGAGTAAAAGCTGCTCGGCTAAACGGTGCTTGCGCATAACTTCGACGGCGGTAAGACGCCCAACATCAGTGAACTGAAGTTGGCGGTCATCCAGTAAGCGAAGAAGCCCGTCCCTCTCCATCCTGGCCACGGTCTGCGAAACAGTGGGGCCTGAGTGGTCAAGACGTTCGGCAATCCTCGCTCGCATTGGCGGAATGTGCTCTTCCTCAAGCTCGTAAATTGCCTTGAGGTACATTTCGGTTGTGTCAATGAGGTCAGTCATCAATCCCTCTTCGTCGCTAGACCAGCTCTGTTAATTGCAATACTAAACTTGAGGCTATGTCAGATATCGTAATCCCAGACTCAATCAAACCCCTAGACGGAAGATTCGGCTGCGGCCCATCTCGGATGCGGCCCGAGCAGCTCAGTGCTTTTGAGGATTTTGGCAAGAGATACATGGGTACCAGTCACCGCCAACAGCCAATAAAGAACTTGGTTGGTGATTTCAAGCAGGGCTTACTGGATATGTTCCACGCTCCGGCGGGTTACGAAATAATTATGGGCAATGGTGGCGCTTCAGCATTCTGGGATGCCGCGACCTTCTCGCTTGTCGAACAAAAGGGTCAGGCCCTGGTTCATGGTGAGTTCGGCAATAAATTTGCGAATATTCTTAACACCCCATGGTTGGAAGCCCCAACCGTCATCTCGGTCGACCCGGGATCTCGAGGCGACCTCGTCGCCGAAGAGGGCGTCGATGTCTACGCCTACCCTCATAACGAAACTTCATCGGGGGTTGTCACAGATGTCCAGCGTGTAAAGGGTGCTGACGAAAACGCCCTGATGCTCACCGATGCCACGAGTGCTGCCGGCGGCATAGATTTTGACCCGAAGCAAACAGATGTTTACTATTTCTCCCCGCAGAAAAATCTAGCTTCCGACGGAGGTCTCTGGATTGCTCTAGTTTCACCGAAGGCAATTGGTCGCATCGAAGCGGTTGCCTCATCTGGACGTTACATTCCAAACATCTTGAGCCTGCAACTAGCGCTGGATAACTCGAGGCAGAACTTCACTCTCAATACCCCATCGCTGGCAACTATATTTTTCGCCAATAATCAGGTTCAGTGGATAAATGACAACGGCGGTTTGGCTTGGGCTGACAGTAGAACCAGAGAAAGCTCCGACCTTCTCTATCACTGGGCCGAAAAAACCAAGGTGACAAAGCCCTTTGTTGAAAATCCCAAACATCGCTCACAGGTTGTGGCAACCATAAACTTTGATGATGCGATCGATGCTCTCGGGATCGCTCAGATACTTCGAGATAATGGCATTGTCGATACCGAACCGTATCGAAAGCTTGGAAAGAATCAGCTCCGGGTGGCAACTTTTGTCTCTACGGAGCCGTCGGAAGTCGAGCGACTAATAGCATCAATTGAATACGTGCTAGAGAGAATCTGAATGCGTTTCTACCTGAAACTTAGCGAGCGCGAAGCGGAGCCAACCCCTAAGGCTCTAGATTCAAAACCGATTATCAGGGCAGGTTTAATAAGTTGGCTCTTAGTCTTCGTCGGGCTCGCTGTGTTTTATCCGGCGCTGTCGGACGCGGGTCTTCAATGGTGGCTGCATACTTCCGTGGTTGGAATTTCCCTCGGAATCATCGGACTTTATATCATCCGTAACGACTAGGGCTTTAATCAGCTCGTCGGCCTCGGCGTCGGTTTTCGCCTTACCCTCTGCACGAAGTTGCTTTCTAAACTCGCTAAGGCGTTCTGACCAGGGCACCCACTCTGGTGCCAAAAGAGCATCTTCCGACGCCACTAAATTAAGTTCTGAGAACGTTGCGGCCTTGCGCTTATCGGTTTGAGTAAGAGTGAGAAGCCAGTGCCATCCGCTGTAACCGCGCATGCTGCAGAGGTAGCGAAGTTCAATGACGCCCTTGGATGGCTCTATCTCACTTATGAGCTCTCCGTAGCTTGCCTCTGGTAGCTCGGCCTTCAAAAGCTCAATGGCCATGTCTTGGTTTTTAGCCTTCAAGCTCTTCCGCCACCCTGCGCAATAATTGCGCTACTTTTTTGCCGTGTGCGGCCTCCGGATATTTACCTCGCTTGAGGTTCCCACCGACTTGATCCAAAAGACCGATTAGGTCCTCGGTAATGATTGCCAAATCCTCGGCTGGCTTACGATTCGGTGATGTTAGCGTCGGCACTTCTATCACTCTGACTGATAGAGCCTGAGCACCCTTGCGACCGTCGGCTATGCCGAACTCGACGCGACTGCCGGGTTTAATTGTGTCGGTCCCCGCAGGAAGAGCGCTGGCATGCAAAAAGACCTCGGTGCCGTCATCGCCCGCGATAAAGCCGAATCCTTTTTCGTCATCAAAAAATTTTACTTTGCCGGTCGGCATGCTTCCTACTTTCAACTGGTCGGCGTTTAGTGTATCTGAAAGGTTAGAGTTATCTGATGGCTAAAAATGAAAACCGACCCCAAATCGAAACAACCTTGGCTTACATGGCCGTCGGCGTGATCGGTGTCTCGATTCTTTTCATGATACTCACTCTGGGGCTAAGCGCCCTTGGCTTCAACAGTTTCCCAGTGTTTTTTGCCCAGTTGCCACTCATCGGACTACCCGTCGGTTTTCTGATAATCATCAGCATGCTGATTGTGTCAATCATTCGACGTACGAAAGAAAATAGGGATTAGTGTCTTCGATACTCGAACTTGCATCGCAGCTAAGAGCTAAGAATGTTGCTGAACTCAGCCATACCCTTGAAAACTCACTCGGTCATGGGCATGGATGCGATGACTACTTTGATCTGAGCCGGGTCTTGCTCTCAAGAAGAGAGCTGGAACCGAAGATTCGCGCACTTCCAGCCGCCGAACTAGAGGCGCTGAGAAACGAAAAGACCACCGCTCACTTGAGAGAGCAAAATTTAGCGACCAAATCTTCTCTGCCTGAGGCCGCGAGCTTGGGTAGGGAACTTGAGATCGCGAAGTACAAGCCGGCAAACCGTCACGGTTCTTACCTGACGGCCTACGAGACCCTCATCTGCATTACAGAATTATTGTTCGCCTGTGAACGCCACTGGCTAGATGTCATCAGAGCAGGTATTCGGTCTCAAGACGCGAAAGAGATCGCACTAAAGATCAAGATCGCACCAAAAGACGTTCAGCGAATCTTTCAGCTAGCCCTTGAAGCCGGTCTAATTGGTCAGAACGAGTCACGCTGGGTCGCAACAACTCTCGGCATGGAATGGCTTGAGCTCGAAAGAAGTCAAGCCTGGCTAATGCTCGCAAAAGCTTGTTGGGACCTACCAGCACTCAAGGTGCATGAAGGACCAATCGCAGACCAAATTTCGACGGCGTACCCGCTAGTAAACCTGGCAAATATCAGGTTGCTCGAGTACGGAGCTGACCTGGGATTGACTGATTTCGACAAAGCTCTCCACCCGCTGACTCTTGGGTCTGCCGACAAAGCAGCCAAGGACATAGCAAAGAACCTGCCGGGAATTCAAGACAAATTGTTGGTTCAAGCGGACCTCAGCATTGTTTCTCCCGGTCCAATTTCAACAAGCCTTCACCGAAAGTTAGACACCTTTGCGGACTCTGAGGACCTCGGGTTAGCATCTAGATTCCGTATTTCAAGCCTTAGCATTTCGCATGCAATGGAAACCGGAATGAGTATTGCCGAAATTACAGAAGTCTTGCTTCAGTCTGGAGGTAAGGGCCTGCCTCAGCCGGTTGAATACGTTCTTCAGCAGACCGGTGATCGGTTTGGGCAGCTCAAGATCCTCTCTCAAAAAGAAGGCACCATTGTCGAGGCCGCGGATACCATTTTGCTCACGCAGATATCGAACGAGCAATCACTTCGAGGACTCATGCTTCAGCCGATTGCCAATGGACAACTCGGCAGCAGACTTGGCGCGGACCTTGTCTATTTCAACCTTCGGGACGCCGGATATGCGGCAGTGATGTTTGATGACAAGGGCAATGTTCAATCGCCTAGAGTGCCGGTTTCTGCCACTCCAGAAATCCCCAGGGAAGACGAAATAGCCTCGAGGGTTGCCTCGCTGATCTCTGGAGAAAAAAACCAAATGGGAGGCGATGACGTGATGCGTCAACTCTTGTTTGCCCAAAAGAACAAAATCATGGTTCAGATTTCGGTCGAGATGCAGGATGGTGACGCGAAACAGTTCACCCTTTCAGTATTGGGCGTGGCAGCTGGACGACTCAGAGGTAAAGACCAGCTCAAAGATGCTGAACGGACCCTACCAATATCGCGCATCCAGTCAGTGCTGTTGGTATAAGAATGTCTCAAGGACCCCTGATTGTTCAGAGTGACCGAACCGTGCTTCTGGAAACGGATCACGCTGACGCCACAACAGCTCGCCATGAGCTGGCAATCTTTGCCGAACTAGAGCGCGCTCCAGAGCACATACACACATATCGGATAACCAAACTCGGCCTCTGGAACGCTAGGGCAGCCGGACACACCGCCGAGTACATTCTCAGCTCGTTGAGGAAATGGTCAAAGTTCGACATACCTCAACTGGTGTCATCCGAAATTGAGAACACCATTGCGCGTTTTGGGAAGCTCGAGATTGCAAGAGATGACCAAGGCCTTATCCTTACCTCGGATTCAAGAGCAGTTCTGGCAGAAGTAAGTTCCAATTCGAAGGTCGCTGAGCTGTTAGAGGGCGAAATCGAAAATGGCTACCGAGTCAGAGACTGGGCTAGAGGAGCGTTGAAACAGCAGCTACTTAAGCTCGGCTGGCCCGCTAACGATAATGCCGGATATACCAAGGGCGCCCCGTACCCAATAGAACTCAATCAACAAAACTGGTCACTGCGCGGGTATCAGCGAGAGGCCGCAGATAAGTTCGAACTTGGAGGTTCGGGCGTTGTGGTGCTGCCCTGTGGCGCCGGTAAGACCATGGTTGGCGCGGCGATTATGGCCGATGTGAAAGCCAACACTCTAATTTTGGTAACAAACACCGTCGCAGCCAGACAGTGGCGCGATGAACTTCTAGAGAAAACCAGCCTCACCGAAGAAGACATTGCCGAGTATTCAGGCAGTAGCAAGAATCTTGGCCCAGTGACAATAGCCACCTACCAAATCTTGACGACTAAGCGCAAAAATGAGTTCACCCACCTGGCGCTTCTAAACGCTCGCGATTGGGGTCTGATTATTTACGACGAAGTGCACCTTTTGCCCGCGCCAATTTTCAAAATGACCGCTGACCTTCAGGCAAGAAGAAGGCTTGGACTCACCGCAACTCTGGTAAGAGAAGATGGTCGGGAGTCTGATGTATTTTCTTTGATTGGCCCGAAGCGTTTCGACGCACCCTGGAAAGACATCGAGGCGCAAGGCTACATCGCACCGGCAAACTGCTTTGAAGTTCGGGTTGCATTACCGGATGAAGCACGCATGGAGTATGCAATCTCTGACCAGGAAAGCCGCTTTCGCATTGCCTCGACGGCAACCGCCAAACTCGACATAATGCGAAAGATTCTTAGCAAGCACAAGGGTGAACCGACTTTGATAATCGGTCAATATTTGAGCCAGATAGCCGAAGTTGCCGAAGGCCTGGGTGTTCCGAAACTCACCGGTGAAACCCCAGTTGATGTCCGCGAGGAGCTTTTCCGCAGCTTCAGGAACGGTGAAATTAACACGCTGGTTGTCTCCAAGGTTGCGAATTTCTCAGTGGATCTGCCAGAGGCATCGGTTGCCATTCAGATATCGGGAGCATTTGGTTCAAGGCAAGAGGAAGCTCAAAGACTTGGCAGACTGCTTCGCCCGAAACAAGATGGCAGGTCTGCTGCGTTTTATACGATTGTTGCGGCCGATACGGTTGAGCAAGACTTTGCGCAGAACCGCCAGCGCTTTTTGGCTGAGCAGGGCTACTCCTACGAGATCATTGATGCTGAAAATCTGTAAGAGGAAACTCCCAGACAACTTCCAGCAAACTGTCACACACTTGGCGTCATGGAAATACTAAAAGTTCTAGTCGTAGATGATGAGCCAAACATTCGTGATTTGCTCTCAGCAAGTCTTCGCTTCGCCGGGCACCAAGTTGCCACCGCAGCTAACGGAACCGACGCGATCAGCATGATCACCGAAACCAAGCCCGATATCGTGCTGCTCGACGTGATGCTCCCCGACATTTCTGGGTTCGGCGTTACCAAGAAAATCAGAGCAATGGGCATTGAAGTCCCAATTCTGTTTCTCACCGCGCGCGATGACACCGAGGATAAAATCACGGGGCTGACTGTCGGCGGGGACGATTACGTGACCAAACCATTTAGCCTGGACGAAATCATGGCCCGTATTTCGGCAATCATACGAAGGACCAGCAAGGACGGGCAGGATGGTGCGCTGATTACGGTCGGAGAGCTCTCAATCAACGAAGATGCCCACGAGGTTACCGTTGGAGCGCAGGTGGTAGACCTATCCCCCACCGAGTACCAATTGCTTCGATATCTAGCCACGAACCCGAATCGGGTTCTAACTAAGGCGCAAATCCTTGACCACGTCTGGGAATACGACTTCAATGGTGAAATGGGAATTGTCGAGAGCTACGTTTCATACCTTCGCAAGAAACTAGATCCTCTTAGCCAGGAGCCGTTGATTATTACCAAGCGCGGCGTCGGATATATGCTCAAGGGGCCAAAGGGCTAATTCGTGAAGCAAACGTTACTGGCAGGCTGGGCGCGAATCTCACTTCGCGCCAAACTAACATCCTTATCGGTTGGCCTCATAGGCATACTCTTGGCCGTCTCCAGCGCCGGGACAATCGCGCTTTTAGACACCTACCTGCAAAGAAGTACTGACACGCTTTTGGTCACCACAGCCAACGAGTTGCGGACTCAGGACCCTCTCAAGCTGGAAGGAATGGTCTCGTCAGGACAACTGGCTCTTCCATCGTTACCCAGCGACTACTACATCGCCATTTTGGACGCCAATGGCAATCAGTTTCTTGGACTTATCTCGTCGACCGGTGGCGGCCGAGCAATACCAAACTTTTCAAATCTCACCCTAGAAACTGTTCGAGAAACCCAAGGGATTCCCTTTGACATTGACGTTGAAAGCTCAAGGCGTATGGGCACCGAGTGGAGAATGATCGCCCTCCCACTCCAGCTGGCAAATGGCTCAGTAGTCGTAGCACTGCCGACAAATTCGAACGCACAGATTTTGGCCGAGTACGCAGTGATCGGCGGTAGGTTTGGGATCTTCTTGGTTGTGCTCTCAGGATTCAGTATCTGGCTGACAATCACTTCAGCGCTCAGGCCACTGAAGGAAGTGGAGCGAACGGCTGAGGCTGTTCAGGCAGGAAAGTTTTCATCTCGTTTGCTGTCTAAACACGGAAAGACTGAGATCGGTAGATTGAATAACGCCCTCAACAGCATGCTTGACAGCATCGAGGGTGCAGTGGACGGTCGAGATAAAACACTTCAGCAAATGCGTAGGTTTGTTTCGGACGCGAGCCACGAGCTTCGCACCCCGCTGGTAACGGTTCGAGGCTATGCAGAGCTGTATCGCATGGGAGCAATTACCAAAAAACAGGATGTTGCCGAAGCCATGCAGCGTATCGAAAGTGAAGCAGTTCGCATGACAGGTCTCGTCGAGAGCCTACTCACACTCACACGAATGGACGAGAGTGGGAACCTGGATCTAGTGGAGACCGACCTAGCCAAGCTTGCGGATCTAGTAATCAAAGATGCTTCGGTTGCAAACCAGGAAGTGAAATTCCGAGTTGAGAGAAACGGCAAGGACTTTGTGGCCGAGGTGGATACCGACCGAGTAAAGCAAGTGCTAACAAACCTTGTTGCTAACGCCTCTCGCTTTGCTCCCGCCGGATCAGAGGTCAGCCTCGAGATCGAAGCAGCCGCTCAGAACTTGAACATTAAGGTAATTGATCACGGCGAGGGCATCCCGGAGCCGCTCAGGACCAAGGTGTTTGAGCGCTTTTATCGAGCAGACAGTTCCAGAAACCGCAGCACCGGGGGGTCTGGACTCGGACTGGCAATCGCAAAATCAATTATTACCGCGCATCGCGGGGAAATAAGAGCATTAGAAACTCCAGGCGGGGGCTCTACTTTCGTACTTGAGCTTCCAAGGAACCACTCGAGTAACTAGTCAACTTAAAAAAAGAACGGGATGGCCTACGCCATCCCGTTCTTTTTTAGTATCGATTGACTTTAGTAGTCCATTCCGCCGCTTGGGTCAGAAGGCATCGCTGATGCTGGCTCTGGCTTTTCGGCCACAACCGCCTCAGTGGTCAAGAACAATCCAGCAATAGAGGCCGCGTTCTGCAGAGCAGAGCGAGTTACCTTTACTGGGTCGTTGATTCCGGCCTCTAGCATGTTGACGTATTCGCCAGTTGCAGCGTTTAGTCCTTCGCCATCTGGCAAGTTAGCAACCTTCTCGGCTACAACACCAGGCTCTAGGCCGGCGTTGATTGCGATCTGCTTAAGAGGCGCAGAGATTGCAACGCGAACAATGTCTGCTCCAGTTGCCTCATCGCCAGTCAGCTTCAGCTTGTCAAGAGCCAGTTTTCCAGCCTGGAGTAGTGCTACTCCACCGCCGGCTACGATGCCCTCTTCAACTGCAGCCTTAGCATTGCGAACAGCGTCCTCAATGCGGTGCTTACGCTCCTTGAGCTCAACCTCTGTGGCTGCTCCAGCCTTGATCACTGCAACACCACCGGCAAGCTTCGCCAAGCGCTCCTGAAGCTTCTCACGGTCATAGTCAGAATCTGTTGTTGCGATTTCGCGCCTAATCTGCTCGACACGGCCCTTGATCTGGTCGCTCTCACCAGCTCCTTCAACAATGGTCGTCTCGTCCTTGGTTATTACAACCTTGCGAGCACGTCCCAGCATTGAGAGCTCGGTGTTCTCGAGCTTTAGTCCGACTTCTTCGGCTATAACCTGGCCACCGGTCAAAATAGCGATGTCCTGCAACATTGCCTTGCGGCGATCTCCGAAGCCTGGGGCCTTGACAGCAACCGACTTGAAGATTCCACGGATCTTGTTTACTACCAAAGTGGCAAGAGCTTCGCCTTCAATGTCCTCGCTGATGATCAGCAGCGGCTTTGCAGCCTGCATGACCTTGTCAACGATTGGAAGCAAGTCCTTCATGTTGGAAATCTTGTTGTTTACGATCAACACGTAGGCATCCTCTAGGATCGCCTCTTGGCGTTCCGGGTCGGTAACCATGTAGGCAGAAACGTAACCCTTGTCAAAGCGCATTCCCTCAGTTAGTTCAAGGTGAATACCGAAGGTGTTCGACTCCTCTACGGTGACTACACCCTCTTTACCGACCTTGTCGATTGCTTCGGCGATGATGTCACCAATTACTGAGTCGCCAGCGGAGATAGACGCGGTTGCCGCGATCTGCGCCTTGGTCTCTACAGGAACGGCCATCTTGATCAAGGCTTCGATAACTGCGTCGGAGGCTTTTTCGATGCCGCGCTTGAGGCTGATTGGGTCAGCGCCGGCTGCAACGTTTCTCAGGCCCTCTTTTACAAGCGCTTGAGCCAGGACAGTTGCTGTGGTGGTTCCGTCTCCGGCCACGTCGTCTGTCTTCTTGGCAACTTCCTTAACTAGCTCAGCGCCAATTCTTTCGAAGGGATCGCTTAGCTCAATTTCTTTGGCGATTGAAACGCCATCGTTGGTGATAGTAGGTGCGCCCCACTTTTTCTCCAACACAACATTGCGACCACGTGGTCCAAGGGTTACCTTGACGGTGTCGGCGAGAATGTTCAGGCCGCGCTCAAGACCGCGACGGGCCTCCTCATTGAAGTGAATAATTTTTGCCATTTGGGCCTTCTCCGTTTGAATTCAAGACTGGGATTAGCACTCCCGGTTCGAGAGTGCTAATAAAGTTTTAGCACTCTAATGCTCTGAGTGCAAATAAATTGAGGAAAACAGTTACCTCAGGTTAAAAAGAACACCGGCAGCAAAAGCTACCGGTGTTCGATGTTTTAACTACTTATGCGACTGGAACTACGTTTTCAGCCTGAGGACCCTTGTCCCCATCCTTAACGTTGAACTCAACTCGCTGGTTCTCACGAAGTTCGCGGTATCCATCTGACTCGATTGCGGAGAAGTGAACGAATACGTCCGGTCCGCCATCCTGAGTGATGAATCCAAATCCCTTTTCAGAGTTAAACCACTTTACGGTTCCTTGTGCCATTTTTGCTGCTCCTGTTGCTTGTTCCATTTGCGTAACTCACAAATGCATCAAGCTTAACCTCGGTCACAGCTCGACCTGACCAACTCTAGGGGGTTTTGCATAAAAAAGACAGTCATATCTGTCGGTATGAAATGTGTTACCTAACGGTTATAAAGTATGGAAGAGGTGATTTTAGTGAAATACGAAATTTTCAAGACCGACCAGCAGTGGCGCGATGAGCTTTCCGAGTCTGAATATCAGGTGTTGCGCCTGGCAGGAACCGAGCGCGCGTACTCCGGGGAACTCCTCGAAGAGAAACGAGTGGGTACATACAGTTGCCGAGGATGTGGCGCCGAGCTCTTCGAAGCCGAGGCGAAATTTGATTCGCATTGCGGCTGGCCTTCTTTTTACAAGTCTCTTAAGAACGAGGCGATTGAGTACCTAGAAGATCGTGCTCACGGCATGGTTCGGACCGAAGTCAGATGTGCCAAGTGCGGCAGCCATCTCGGTCATCTTTTTGACGATGCGCCGCAAACCCCAACGGGGAACCGCTACTGCATCAACTCTGTTTCGATTAGCTTCCAAGAGCAAAAAGACTAGCCAACTATTAAGTAGTCTTTTGATTCTTACCAGAATCATTAGAAAAGGTGTCCTTGGGAACAATCATTAATGTTTTTTCCATCTTGATCGGTGCAGGCATAGGCGTAGCTCTGGGTCACAGACTCCCTGAAAACATTTCACGAACTCTGACCGATGCTCTGGGCTTGGTAGTGCTGGTTATCGGTGGCCTAAACCTAATAGCTCTCACCGATTCCTCTTTCGTAGCTGCGGTCGGTTCGGCAGGAACCTTATTAGTAGTTTTGGCATCTTTGGTGGTGGGCAGTGTTCTTGGCTCAATGCTCAAAATTGAGCAACGCCTTTCACACTTCGGCACCTGGCTTCAACTAAAAGCCTCTCGAGGCGGAGACAAAGAAAAATTTATAGAGGGCTTTGTGAACGCCTCTTTGCTTTTCACAATTGGACCCATGGCCGTGCTCGGAGCGCTTCAGGATGGCTTAGGGCAAGGATTTGATGTTCTAGCTCTGAAATCCTCACTGGACGGATTGACCTCGGTTGCCTTTGCGGCGGCCCTTGGTTGGGGAGTCGCTTTTGCAGCAATTCCCGTTGGCATCTGGCAGGGGCTGTTGACCCTTTTGGCCGCGAGCGCCGGAACTCTCATGAGCGATGCCCTTGTGGCATCAATCACGGCCACCGGTGGAGTTCTATTGCTCGGGACCGGACTGAGGGTCCTGCAAATCAGAATGGTCTCGGTCGCAGACATGCTGCCCGCTCTGGTTCTTGCGCCACTAATTACTTGGGGAGTGGCCAGCTTCATCTAGCGGAGAGCCGAATCAGTCCTGCCCGGTTAGCTTTCTAACGTCACCTAGAAGGGAATTGAATTCATCCTCGGTCATTAGGCCTAGGTCCATCACTGCTTCCCTAACTGACATGTTCATCTCGGCTGCGTGCTTGGCAATCAGAGAAGTCTTTTCATACCCAAGTTTTGGAGCAAGTGCAGTAGCAAGCCCAATTGAGTTTTCAACCGTGAGCCTAAGGTGCTCGACATTGGCAGTAATTCCACTCATGCAGAACTTGGCAAGAATGTGACAGCCCTGTCTTAGGTACACCACGCTCATCATCAGCGACCTGGCAATAATTGGTTCGAATGCGTTGAGCTGCAGCTGACCGGCTTCGGCCGCCATCGTAACTGTTAGGTCATTTCCGATTACGGTGAAGGCAATCTCGTTTACCGCCTCTGGAATTACCGGGTTTACTTTGCCAGGCATAATCGAGGATCCGGCTTGCCTTGCGGGGAGGTTTATCTCGTTGATGCCAGCCCTTGGGCCAGATGAAAGCAATCTGAGGTCGTTTGAGATCTTGGATATTTTGGTAGCTAGTCGCTTGAAGGTGCTCGAGACCGACACAAAAACTCCGGTGTCGCTCGTTGCCTCGATCAGGTTCACAGCTGGAAAGAACTGGTGTTCGCAAATTTCGCTGAGGACGTCGGTCACCAATTGCGAGTAACCGGCCGGGGTGTTTAGCTTCGTGCCAATAGCTGTGCCGCCGAGATTTATCTCACTCAACAAAGGAATCATTTCCTGAAGTCGGCCCTCGTCTTCACTAAGCGTCTGAGACCAAGCTGCGAATTCCTGACCCAAGGTCATAGGAACTGCATCTTGCAGTTGCGTTCTACCCATCTTTAGAACTTCAGAGAACTCCTCTGCCTTGGCGTCAATTGTCGAACGCAGGTATGCAATCTCCTCCAGCAAGGCCCTGATCTCAATGATCATCGAAACCCTGATGGCAGTCGGATAAACATCGTTGGTTGATTGCGAAGCGTTAACGTGGTTGAGCGGATGAATGTGCTGGAACTCGCCCTTGTCAAAGCCGGCTATTTCTAGAGCACGGTTACAGATGACTTCGTTCGCATTCATGTTTGTTGATGTTCCGGCGCCGCCTTGAATCGCATCGACTACAAACTGATCGTCAAACTTGCCGTCTCGCACCTCAATGCAGGCCTTGATTATGGGTTCCGCGATTTCGGAAGTTATGACCCCGAGTTTTAAGTTTGCTGATGCCGAAGCTTCTTTTATAAAACCAAGGCCCCTTACCAGTGACCGATAGTGGCCTATAGGCACTCCACTGATGGGAAAATTTTCCACTGCCCTGAGGGTGTGCACACCCCAGTAGGCCTCGTTTGGGATATCTCTACCGCCAAGAAGGTCGCTTTCAAGCCTCGTCGCTTTCACTTCATCAGTATGACACTTATTGTTATTGCGTTTCACGGCACCACCCGAACTAAGACACGTAGACTTATGTAATGACTATTGCTTCCGAAACCAGAACACCAACTAACTTCAGCCTAATTCTTGAGCAAGTTAGGGAAGCGGGGCTACTTACTAAGCGTCCAAGCTTCTACATAATTCGTCTTGCGGTTATCAGCTTGATTGCATCAGCCCTATGGGTCGGTGCTGGTTTTACCGGCTACGCATTGCAGCAGAGCCAGTGGTGGATAGTTGCCGGTTTCGTTCTAGCGGGCCTCCTTGGGATCATGAGTGCGCAGTATGGATTTATTGCTCACGAGGCATCTCACCGTCAAGTCTTCAAAAACAACAAAGCCAACGACTGGCTCGGTTTGGTACTCGCGAACCTGTTTGCTGGCCTGAGCTACGGCTTCTGGCTAAAAAAGCACAACAAGCACCACCAGCGACCAAACCAAATTGGTGAAGATCCAGACATTGCCATCCGAGTTCTAAGCTTCACCACAGAGTCCAAAGAGTCCAAAAAGGGACCGGAACGCTGGCTTTCAGACCGCCAGGGCTACCTCTTTCCATTCCTTCTACTTTTCACTGGCTTTGACTTGTTAGTTGACTCCTTTGCAGGGCTTGGCCGCAAGGACAGGTCCGTAGGTATAAAGATTTTGGAATTCAGCCTGATGATGATCCGCCAGATAGCTCCATACTTCGTAATGGCATGGATGTTCGGCTGGCTTTGGGCCATCGCTCTGTGGTTTGCCATGATGATGACTTTTGGTTTCTTCATGGGGGCAGCCTTTGCCCCAAACCACAAGGGAATGCCTCTTATTGAAAAAGACAGCAAGCTCGATTTCTTCTCAAGGCAAGTTCTGACTTCTAGAAACATTCGCGGAAGCTGGTTGAAGGACAACCTAATGGGTGGCTTGAACTACCAAGTTGAGCATCACCTGTTTCCATCAATGGCGAGGCCATACCTTCGTAGGGCTCACCAGATGGTGTCTGAATTCTGCCGCAAGAATGACGTCACAATGGTGGAGATGAACTTGTTTGCAAGCTACCTGGTAATTATGAAGCACTTGAACAAGGTTGGCCTTAGCAACAACGTCAATCCATTCAACTGCCCAATGGTTGCCGAACTTCGCCCTAGAAACTAGCAAAAAATACAGAGCCGACCACGGGACTCGAACCCGTAACCCCCACTTTACAAGAGTGGTGCGCTACCAATTGCGCCAGGTCGGCTTGGGGTTTTAACCCCGACATAGCCTAATGGATAATCGCTTATTGGCATCTAGTTGCTGGCATTTCCCTTGGATTTAGGGGGATTCTCCCCCTGTCGCTCCCTCTTACATTGCCGTGAGCGGCCGCCGTGCAGGGCTTCTTGGTTTAGCCACCAGTGAATACATCAATCAGCCCCTTGGGGGAAATCCTGCCACCACCTACTACCACTTTTTGGGGACAGCATTACTTGGACACCGGGGCGTTCTAGGGGTAGCCTGAAAAGTGCAGAGGAGGCCAAAGATGTTAGAAGATCTTGACCTACAAAGGGACATTGCAAGGGGCATAAACGAGGGCATGCGCTCGGCAGAACAAGAAGCATTGAAATTTCAGGAAACCCGCGATGGAAATCCAGAGTCACAAGAGCCGCTCGTGGTGGACAAAATCGAATCAGACGAAACTCGTTCAAAGCAGGAGCGAAATGCAATAAAGCGGCCCAGCACCAAGAAGGGTTCTTGAGAAAGCCAGCGCTCCACTAGCTCGTTCTGCATCGTATGCAGTGTCCCTATTTTTAGTTATTCCGTCCATTAGTCGGCGCTGGAGAAAATCCTGCTACCGCCTGCCTCGACTTTTTAAAGACGTCAAGAAGGTTCTGAGTGTCGATTTGAAAAAAACCCCAAGGCTTGGACTTGATCGAATTTCGCAAAGTGGACAGTGGAGTTCACCCATCCTTCCCCCAATGTCTCAAGCCCGGATTCGATCGAAAATCCCTAGCCTGAGCTGTTTCTAAATTTTGGTCGTGCGAGCGTTTGCCAAGAATTTCAGCTAACTGTAGACATCTATATTTTTCGGTTTCTAAGGTCTGGACTGAACATTACTGCGCACCCAGACCTCCTTGGTAATGGTCGCCTATGCTTGGAGCTCGATCCAAAGAAATTAGGAACACATGACACTCTTGTTTAGAACAGCCGTCCTTGGCGCTAGCCTGCTGCTACTGACTGGCTGCGCAGCCAACACTTTAGAGTCTTCGGTTTCACCAAGTACAGCTGAGGCGATTGCGCCCACCTCGAACCCAGTCGATGAAACCCTCGAAACGGTTGACATAACAATTCCAGCAAGCTTGCTAGGTGACCTTACTGATGATGAGCTCTACCAGATGGTCGCGGACCAAGGCTATGTGGGTTATGCGCGCAACCCCGATGGTTCGGTGACCTACAGAATGTCTTTGGCTAAGCGAGACGAAACTCTGCAATCAGCAGCAATGAGCGTGGAAGGAGCCTTTGCGGCAATGGCCTCCTCCGAGCCTTCGATTCTTGCAATAACTCACAGTGACGACTTCAGATCAATCACCATTGAAGTCAACCAAGAGGCTTTTGAAGCAACTGATTCGGCATCGCTGATTGGTGTGGACGTGGCGCTTTCCGCAACCTTCTATCAAATGTATGACGGGGTTGCCGCTCAGGACTATCTTGCGAAAATCGATTACTTGGATGCTGACAGCCAGGTCGTCTACAGATCAGAGACTTTCCCCCCTGAAGTCGCTAATTAGAGTCAGCGACTTCAAGTTCTCAAAACGGCAGGGTCACCTGGAACTAACCCGATTGACTACTCAGCAGTTGCCAATTGGACGAACTGAGCGAATCGCTCAGCGGACACCAGTTCTTCTCCAGTTGCCCAGGTGTACTGCCTGTCGTTTACCAATATCGTTGGAGTACCGGTAACACTGACTCCGTTCTGAGGAGACGACAGCACTGCCTGCGTGTGCTGTTCAATGTAATCCCCGAAGCTCTTGGCTTGGATGCAGCCCTTTACCTCTTCAGTGCCAGCACCAGCCTCTTTCGCGTATTCGAATAACTGATCATCGTCATGTCCTTGGGTACCCTCCTCAGGCTGATTGGCCATCAAGAGTTCGTGAAGGTCGTAGAAGGAATCTGGCTCAAAGTTAGCGACGCAAAAAGCAGTGTTCGCGGCTCTTGAAGAATAGGCGTTCAACGATGCGCGATCAAGAAAAGAAATAGGCCTGATCTCAACCGTTGCGGCACCCACGTCGGCCCAAGAGCGAATCTGAGAGGCGTTGGGCACATCAAAAGCCTGACAAATTGGGCACTGGTAATCGACATAAATCTCAATTTTAGGAGTCTCTTCAGCTGCATCAGGGGTTGGCGTGTTGCTCAGGGTAAATGCCTGCAGCCCAACACCGATTTTTAGCCCACCAAGATCAGTCAAGTTGTTTGGTGTTTCCCCAACAATGGGTGCGTCTGCGCGGTTGGCCGCGTCAACAAGAACTACAGCCGCGATACCCCCGATAATCCCAAGTGCCACAAGAACAACGGAGACCTGCAAGAGCAAACGATTGCGCTTTTCCTTCTTGGCGCTCAGCTTCCGAAGCTCGCGTGCTTTGTCTCTGGCTGCTTCGCGTTGCTCTGAACGCGTTGGCTTTTCGTTGGGGGTCATCTTCGTCCTTTGTTATCAACTTTATTGCAATGCCGGTCAAGTCTAATTCCAGTGGCATACTTATGTGGTTCGCTTAGGCAAACATCCATCACTACGGATCGTCCGGCACGTACCTGCCGGTGAAGGAGTAAATCATGGCAACAGTGTCATTTAAAAATGCAACCAGAATCTACCCAGGCGGAACTAAGCCAGCGGTGGACAAACTAAACCTTGAAGTAAAAGACGGCGAGCTTCTAGTGCTCGTCGGACCTTCGGGTTGTGGCAAGTCAACTTCATTGAGAATGCTTGCCGGGCTTGAAGAAGTGAACGAGGGTGGCATCTACATCGGAGACAGAGAAGTCACCGATGTGCCGCCAAAAGACCGAGACATTGCGATGGTCTTTCAGAACTATGCCCTCTACCCTCACATGACCGTCGCGGAGAACATGGGCTTTGCCCTGAAAATCGCCGGCGTAAACAAGGACGAACGTGCGGAGAGGGTTCTAGAAGCCGCCAAGCTATTGGATTTGGAGCCATACCTAAACCGCAAGCCGAAGGCGCTTTCCGGTGGTCAACGTCAGAGGGTTGCGATGGGTCGAGCCATTGTTAGACAGCCACAGGTTTTCTTGATGGATGAGCCACTTTCCAACCTGGACGCCAAACTTCGAGTCCAGACCAGAACTCAGATTGCTTCACTTCAGCGACGTCTTGGAGTCACCACGGTATATGTGACACACGATCAGGTGGAAGCCATGACCATGGGTGACCGAGTTGCAGTTTTGAAAGACGGCCTCCTACAGCAGGTTGACACCCCTCGAGAGCTTTACGATCGACCACAAAATGTCTTCGTGGCCGGCTTCATCGGCTCACCCGCAATGAACCTTGTTCAGCTTCCGATAATTGACGGCGGCGTTCAGTTCGGAGATGCAGTGCTTCCAATTGCTCGAGAGATCTTGGCGAAGGCAACTGGCAACCGAGTGACCGTAGGTGTCAGGCCTGAAAAGCTGACCGTTGCGCCAAAAGGTCTAATAGTTGATGTTGACGTGATTGAAGAACTTGGAAGTGATGGCTACCTCTATGGCCGCGTTCAGCTGGATGGCACAGAGCAAAACATCGTTGTTCGAGTGCACCCAATCGACCACCCAATGGCGGGAGACAAGATTCATCTCCAGGCTGACCCAGAGGCAGTTCACGTCTTCGACACCGAGTCAGGCGAGCGCCTTAACTAGGCCTCAATGCCATCTTCTATAAGCATTACGGCCGCTGCGGCAGAACCAGAGTTACTGGATCTGCCGTGGCATTTGCCGTTGGAAGATTGGCCTAAAGAAAACATAGCGGCGCTACCAAAAGGCCTGTCCCGTCACACGGTCAGATTCGCCCACCTGAACGATCACGTCATAGCCATCAAGGAAACCCTTTTCGATCTAGCAAAACGTGAGTACGAGATGCTTCGCAAACTGGAGAAACTCGACATCCCTTGCGTTGAGGCCTTCGCAATAATCCAAGAGCGTGAGGATCTCGATGGTAGCCCGCTGCCGGCGGTATTGATAACGAGGCACCTAAAATTCTCACTCCCCTACCGCGCGATGTGGTCTCAAGGACTAAGAGAACAAACTGCCAACCGGTTGGTCGACGCTCTAGCGCTACTCCTGGTGCGACTTCACCTGGCCGGATTCTTCTGGGGTGACGTCTCACTGTCGAACACATTATTCAGAAGAGATGCGGGGCAATTCGCCGCGTATTTGGTGGATGCGGAGACCGGACATCTCTATGACTCCAAGCTTTCAAATGGTCAGCGTGAAAACGATCTAGAGATCGGACGGGTAAACATTGCCGGTGAGTTGATGGACCTAATTGCCTCCGGAAAAGCGACTGACTTAGACCCTGGGACCGTGAGCCAGCGAATCGTAGATAAATACCGCGAACTTTGGAAAGAACTCACCGAAACCGAAACCTTCGATGACAGCGAGCGATGGAAGATTGCTAGAAGAATTCAACGCCTCAACGACCTTGGGTTTGATATTCAAGAGCTGTCCATGGCCAAAGACCAAGATAAAAGAACAGTAAGAATTCAGCCGAAGGTCGTGGATGCAGGTCATCACGCTAGAAGGCTTTTGCTCGTCACCGGTCTAGACGTGGAGGAAAATCAAGCAAGGCGCCTGCTGAATGACATTGACCAGTACTCACTAGTCAATGCCCACCTCGGCTTCGATGAGGAAGTTTTGGCACACAAATGGCTTAGCGAGGTCTTCGAGCCGGTGGTTGGAGCAATACCAAATGAGCTGCTCGGCAAGCTTGAGCCCGCTGAGGTATTCCACGAGGTCCTGAGGCACCGACTGAAGCAGTCCGAAGTTCAAGGAAGCGACATTGCCCTTGTCGATGCCGTTCGAAGCTACATTTCAGATGTCCTGGCCGAACGCCGTGATGAGTCCTCGTTGCTATCGGGTAGCCCAATGACCGGCACAATAATGCTCGCGCAATCTATCCCAACCGGGCTGATAGTCGTGACTGACGATGATGAAACTGGGGACTGGCGAGATAAGGTTTAGGCCCTTAACGCTGCAATTTGATAGAGCGCTACGCTTGCAGCAATTCCAGCATTCAGTGACTCCGTAACTTCGGAAATTGGTATCGAAATAACCTGGTCACAGTTTTCCTGAACCAACCGCGACAACCCTTTGCCCTCGGATCCGACAACAACCAGAAGCGGCTTGTCGAAGAGCTGAAAATTAGGTAGCGATACGTCTCCGTCGCCATCAAGCCCGACCACAAAGACGCCTCGACGCTTGTATTCCTTAATTGTCTGGTTCAGGTTTGCTGCTAAGGCAACCGGCATTCTGGCTGCGGCCCCAGCGCTTGTCTTCCAAGCCGCTGCAGTCACGCCTACGCTTCTGCGCTGCGGCAAGATGATGCCATTACCGCCAAATGCGGCAACCGATCGGATTATCGCACCAAGGTTACGAGGGTCGGTTATCCCATCTAGTGCGACTAAGAGTGGCAAAGCCGATTGAGACAAGGCTCGGTCCAGGAGTTCATTCGGGTCTTTGTAACTGTATGGAGGAACCTGAAGTGCGATTCCTTGGTGGACGCTGTCGCCACCGGTCATCCGATCGATCTCGACTCGAGTGACTTCGTTGATAATGATCCCGCGCTTGTTGGCGATGGTCATTGACTCTCGCACTCGGTCATCAACCTCGATGCGCTGGGCAATGAACAGGGCGGTGGCCGGGACGCTAGCCTTCAGCGCTTCAACCACAGAGTTTCTACCGGATAGCACCTCGGTAGCATTTGCCTTCGATGCTTTGCCCGTCTTCGACGCCACAAACTGACCCTTTTTAGGGGTTTGACGAACTTCAGTCACGTCCTTTGGGGAACGATAAGTTTTGTGATATTTGCGATCTTCAGCCTTGGGCGTTGGGCCTTTGCCCTCTAGGGACTTTCGTCCGTGCCCACCAGTTCCCTTGAGCGGCCCTTTTTTGGACTTGCTAGCTCCAGGTCTTCCAATTTTTGCCATTATTTCAAACTCCAATGTGTTCCAGATGTCGAGTCAGATAGCTCGATACCAATTTCTATTAGCTGGTCGCGTATCTGATCAGCGCGTTGATAGTTCTTGTCTTCTCTAGCTTTATTTCTCTCGGCAATCAAAGTTTGGATCAATTGATCCAGCGCTCGATGCTCTTGATTGGTCCGGTTCGATGTGTCCAAGGAAAGACCTAGAACCTCGAGCATACCGACTACCTCGCTCCAGCGCTGGTGCGCTTGGCTTAATCGCTGGTCGTCTAGATCAGTGTTGCCGGCAGTTGCGCTCTCGTGGAGAACAGCAAGTGCTCCAGGAATATTCAAATCATCGTTCATTTGCAAAGTGAATTCATCGGGCAGCTCAACGACTGCAAAATTACTAAACCTAGTTTCTTTCAGTTCCCTGGCTGCCCGAACAACGAAGCCGTGGAGCCTTGAAAGTGCAGCGGAAGCTTCGATAGTTGCCTCGGGATGGTAGTCAAGGACTGATCGGTAGTGAGCGCTGGCCAAGTAGTAACGGGCAGCTTTGTCACTCACCTTGTCAAATAGCTCCTCTGACAATATCGAATTCCCGAGTGACTTGGACATCTTTTGACCCTGAATACTCACCAGTCCGTTGTGAACCCAGTAGTTAGCGAATCCGTGGCCAGCTGCAGTAGATTGCGCGAGTTCATTTTCATGGTGAGGGAACCGAAGGTCTAAGCCGCCCCCGTGAATGTCGAAACTCTCCCCTAAATAGTGGGCAGCCATGGCTGAACACTCAATGTGCCAACCTGGGCGGCCGATACCAAAAGGAGAGGGCCAGTTAGCAGATTCTGGTTCGGTCGACTTGGCCGCTTTCCACAGGGCAAAATCCTGAGGATTTATTTTCGCCGGATTTGAGCGTTCACCCTCCATGTCATCGAGTTTCTGGTTAGTCAGTTCGCCGTACTTTGACCATTTCGCCGTGTCGAAATAAATGCCCCCTGAGCCATCGAGGCTCTGGTAGGCGTAACCGAGCTCAACAAGCTTTTCGATGAGAGTAATCATCTGTGAGATGTGACCAGTTGCTCTTGGCTCATGCGCTGGAAGTCCAATGGCGAGCCGACGATAATCAGTGGCGAACAATTGCTCGTTTTTGTAGGCCAACTCCCACCACGCAACTGACTGCTCACCGGCTTTTTCCAAAACCTTGTCATCGATGTCCGTGACGTTTCTGACTAGTTGAACTTCAAGTCCTAGGTGCGTAAACCACCTTGCCATTAGGTCGTAAACGAGCGCAGACCTTAGGTGCCCAATGTGAGGCGCAGACTGAACGGTGGGACCGCAAACATACATGGAAACCCGACCCGCAACTAGAGGTTTGAAATCCCTTAGTTCGCCGGCTTTTGTGTCGTAAAGCTTCATGTTCAAGAGCCTAGCCACGCATTCTCACGAGAGAGGTTGCCACAGCGGCTATTCCCCTTGAGTCCGCCAAGAAACCAAGTCCGTCAGTCGTGGTAGCTAATACAGAGACAGGAGCCCCAATTATTAGGCTCAGGTGTTGCTCAATTTCCAATCGCCTCGGACCGATTTTTGGCTCATCCGCAACCACCTGCACTGAAACGTTGGCCGGTTCGAAACCGGCATCGGACAGCAACCTAAGGGCTTCTCTCAAGAAAAGCTCGCCGCTAGCTCCTTGGTACTCGGGTCTATCAGTTCCAAAATTAGAACCAATGTCTCCCAGGCTGGCGGCGGCAAGAAGCGCATCCACAATCGCGTGGGCCACTGCGTCTCCATCGCTGTGCCCAGAAAGCAATCGATATTCGGGCCATTCCAAGCAGCCCAACATCAGCGTCCCCGATTCACTGAACTGGTGCGCATCAACTCCAATTCCAGAGCGAACATCTGCAAAGATTGCGCGGGCGCGCTCAAGGTCTGAAGGAGTAGTCACCTTGAAGCCGTGCTCGTGACCATCGACTATCGCGGTGGGTACCCCTATGGACTCGAGAAGCCCCGCTTCATCCGTAAAGTCTCCAGACGCCTTAGCTAAGCCGTCTCTTAGAGTCGAAACTCTGAACCCTTGAGGGGTTTGCACAAGTCTGAGCTGGTTGCGATCAACGGTCTTATCGACCCAGTGATCATTCACCTGCTTTACGGTGTCCGAAAGCTTAATTGTTGGGACAACGCAATCCGCCCACTCGAGCGCCCCTTTTACGCGGTCAAACACCTCTTTTGGAGTGAAAGCCCGAGCAGCATCGTGCACCAGAACAAAATCGGATGTCACTTCTTTCATGCCGGCGGCCACGGACTTTTGTCTCGTACTGCCACCAGTCACGACTTTGAAATCCAGGAAGAATTTGGACGTTAGTCTTTCGAACTCAGCCGTCAGGCCCTCTGGCGCGACCACAATCAGCTGGTCCGGCTTGAATTCCGAAATGTGCATCAAGGAAAGCTCTAATAAGGTCTTCCCGGCTACCGACACCACAGCCTTTGGAACTGACGCCCCAAGCCTTGCGCCCTTGCCGGCAGAGACCAACACCACCGCTACGGTCATTTGTTAGCTTGCCAATACCTTGTCAAGCTCAGCAGACGCCTTTTCCTCATCGACCTTGCGTGCAAGGGCAAGCTCCGAAATAAGAATCTGTCTTGCCTTGGCCAACATTCGCTTCTCGCCAGCACTCAAGCCTCGGTCCTGGTCACGACGCCATAGGTCGCGAACTACCTCGGAAACCTTTACAACATCGCCAGACGCTAGCTTTTCTAAGTTCGCTTTATAGCGCCTAGACCAGTTAGTTGGCTCCTCGACGAACTCGGCTCTCAGCACATCAAAGACCTGCTTGACGCCCTTTTTATCAATTACGTCTCTTACGCCGACCATTTCTACGTTTGCGGCTGGAACCTGGATAATCAAATCACCTTGAGCCACTCGAAGCTTTAGATAGGTTTGGGACTCACCGCGAACGGTTTTTTTCGAAACTTCGATAATTTCTGCGGCACCGTGGTGAGGATAAACAACTGTTTCGCCAACTTCAAACTTCATACACTTCTCTCGGCTTCAAAGCCCTTATTTTACCACAGTTCCCGCCAATTACCTAGGCTAGACTTTAGGCGTTAGCTAATGCGGAGGTCCCTTGCAAATCAAGAAATTAACTGCCCTTTTGGCCACGGTTCTAACCGTCGTTGCACTTTCCGGTTGCTCGTTGAGCAGGAACGTATCCTCGCTAGACCCCTACTCTCCAAGCGATGGGGTTGTTAGTGACATTGGAAGCTTGAAGGCAAGAAATCTGCTGTTCATCAAATCCGAAGGACCTCAGGCAGTTCTTATTGGCTCTTTTGTTAACAGTTCCGATACCGCTATCAGCGCAAATATTCAGACTGTTGATCAAGACAACAATCGAACCGTCTACGAATTCGAAGTAGGGCCCAAAGCCAAGTACGACCTTGGCTACGGTGGCAATCTCGGAATTCTGTTGGAAATTGCCGAGGGACCAGGCTCGATGCACACTATTTTTGTGAGCGACGGAAAGAGCCCGATACAACTAGCTGTTCCAGTGCTCGACGGCTCCCTTGAGGAGTACCGCCCATTTCTTGAGCTTCTGGACTAAAAAAACTACGCCTCGAACTTGTATCCCAGACCTCGGACGGTTGTCAGATGAACGGGCCTGGCCGGATCTTCTTCGATCTTTGATCTAATTCTCTTCACGTGAACATCCAGAGTTTTTGTGTCACCAAAGTAATTTGAGCCCCAAACTCGGTCAATAATTTGACCTCGGGTTAGCACACGGTTGACGTTTTCCATTAGCAGCTCAAGGAGCTCGAATTCCTTGAGCGGCATCTGAATTCGTTCGCCGTTGACTGTAACCGTGTGGCGCTCGAGATCCATTTCAACCGGACCCGCCTTGATTAAGCCGGTGGAAATCGTGGCGGTTTCGGTTCCTCGTCTAAGAACAGCCTTCATTCTCGCGAGCAGTTCTCGGGATGAATAAGGTTTCGTAACGTAGTCATCGGCACCAATTTCGAGCCCTACAACCTTGTCTATTTCAGAATCCTTAGCGGTAATCATGATTATTGGGACCTGGCTCTCGGCCCGGATTGCCCTGCAGACCTCGTTGCCGTTTACCCCCGGGAGCATGAGATCCAAAAGCACCAAGTCGGCACCCAAGCTGAAGAAGATGTCAATGGCACTGCGTCCGTCCTCGGCCTCAATGACGTCGTACCCCTCTTTTTGCAAAAGATAAACAAGAGGTTCCCGAAGGTTTTGCTCGTCCTCAACAACTAAAACTCTGGTCAATTTGTCTCCCTGTTTTGAATGGGTAACCTAAGCGTGAAAGTGCTTCCGACGCCCTCTTTTGAAAATAATCTGACATCGCCCTTATGATTCGACGCCGCATGCTTAACGATTGAGAGCCCCAGGCCTGAGCCACCAGTGTCTCTAGACCGCGATGGGTCGACGCGGTAGAAGCGTTCGAATATGCGCTCTTGATCGTCCTCTGAGATTCCAATACCGGAGTCGGTGACCGCGATTTCCGCCACTCCACCAACTTCCTTTAGCCCGATTCCAACTTGAGACCCTTTGTCTGAATACGCGATGGCGTTTTCGACCAAGTTTCGAACCGCAGTGGTGAGCATTTCGTAGTCTCCAACCATACGAGAGCCCTTCTTCGCATTGGTTACTAGCTTCACTCCACGCTGCTCGGCGAGCACCTGATTACGATCTACCGCATCGTTGATGACCAGAGCCAAATCAAGCTCGACAGCGGTGTCAGAAAGATTTGCGCCTTGCACTCTGGACAGCTGCATCAGCTCCTGAACCAGGCTGCCAAGCCGGGCCGCTTCCTTCTGAAGTGAGGCCGAGAATTTCTTGATGGTATCCGGGTCATCCTGAGCACCTGCAATCGCCTCGGTTAGCAGGCTTATTGCTCCAATTGGGGTTTTGAGCTCATGGGACACGTTTGCTACGAAATCTCTTCTGGTTACTTCCAGTCGCTTTGCCTCGGTTCGGTCGTCGACTAACAACATGACATAGCGATCGCCGAACTTGGCAGCGCGTGCATGCACCCAAAGCTGTTCTCGCTGGAGACCAGCTTCGATCTGAAGTTCTTGTTCGGCGGCTCCCGACGTTGACCTGGCCTCTTCGACTAGACCAACCAGGGCCGAGTGAATCAAGTGTCTATTTTGAACCAGTCCAAATTGAATAGCCCCGGGCGATGCTCGCAAAACCATGTTCCGCTCATCCAACACCACTCCCGCGGTTGCGAGGACATCGACGACCTGAGCCGCCACAATCTCGAAAGCATCAACCTGACGAGCGTCGGCCTGGTCCACTTTTCTGTTGCCAAGAATGCCCAAGAGTTCTTCCTAATGTTGTGTTTACCAAGTAAACAACCGGCTTTGTCTTAAGACTAGGTGTAAATTTCTATTTATAAGCGCTAGTTTCCCGCCGATTAGTTCGAAGTTAATCTGAAATTTGAATAGCGGTGGGACACTCGGGCATCTTTCAAGAAATTATGAAGCAGTTAGGAAAAAATGCGCGCAGTATTCCAGCAGGAACTGATTGAAGTCCAGACCCGTCTGGTCGACCTGGCGAAAAATGCCCGCATAATCATGCAAAAGGCCTCAACGGCGTTTCTAACTAGCGATGTTTCGCTGGCCGATGAAGCTCTTGCGTTGACCGACGCCAACGAAGAACGCGCTTTGGACCTTGATGAGCTTGTGATAAAGATTTTGGCGACTCAATCGCCGGTTGCAAGAGATCTGCGAATTTTGGTGTCAGCACTTCGAATGAGCGCTTCCATAGAGCGCATGGGCTCACTTGCTTCACACATCGCCGCAATCGCCCGCTACCGTTACCCCGGCTCCGCGGTCCCCGATTCCCTTCGTGGCACCTTCGAAGAGATGGCACGGCTGAATCTGAAACTTGCCGACAAGGTAATTATCTTGCTAAGGGATACCGATGTTGACTTGGCTCGTGAGATTCAGGCCGAGGACGAGGCAGTGGATCTACTTCACAGAAAAGTCTTCGACGTCGTGCTGGGTCCAGATTGGTCCGAAAATGCCATGTTCACGGTTGACGTAACACTGGCGTCCCGTTACTTCGAGCGATTTGCCGACCACGTTGTGGATATTTCATCCAAGGTGAGCTTTCTGCAAACTGGAGACTGGCAAGAACTTAGTTAGTGCTTTCCCTGAGATGCGACTGCATCAGCTCCAGCTTTAGCCGCTTCAGGATCTAGATAACGACCACCCGGTTCAACTGGCTGAAGGTCTGCATCAAGCTGGTAGTAAAGCGGAACTCCGGTTGGGATGTTCAGATCGGTAATTTCATCATCGCCAATGCCGTCTAAGTGCTTGACCAGCGCCCGAAGAGAGTTGCCGTGTGCGGTGACCAAAACCGTCTTGTTTTCTCTAAGAGATTTAGCGATGTCGCTTTCCCAGTAGGGAAGCATTCTTACTAAGACATCTTTCAGGCACTCGGTGTCAGGTAAATCTTTTCCGAGGTCTTTATAACGCTCATCGTGAGCCTGGGAGTATTGAGAATTTTCGGCAATCGCCGGAGGCGGAGAATCAAAGCCCCTTCGCCATATCTGGAATTGCTCCGGGCCGTATTTTTCCAAAGTCTCGGCTTTATCTAACCCCTGCAGAGCCCCATAGTGCCTCTCGTTCAATCTCCAAGAGCGCAGAGTTTCGATCCAGTTTCGGTCCATTTGATCGAGGGCGATGTGAGCGGTATTTATCGCTCGCTTTAGGACCGAAGTGTAGAGAATATCTGGCTTTAGCCCAGAAGCCTCGATGAGCTCTCCGGCGCTTCTGGCTTCCTGTCTCCCCTGGTCAGTCAAATCAACATCCACCCATCCAGTGAAGAGGTTTTTCTGGTTCCATGTCGAATTGCCGTGGCGCAGCAGGATTAGGTCGTAGGTCATACGGAAGAGCTTAGTCAACCTTAGGCAGCAGCGACCTGGCCTGGTCTGCGGCTATGCCAGCTGCAACAGCAAGGTCCACGAAGAGTGGCCTAATTTCCAGAAGCAGAGCGCTTTCCGAGATCGTCAGGGGTGGATCAAAAACCGTTGGGCTCAAGCTGGGTGGAATTTTTCTCAGATACTTCTTGGCCTTTTGCGTTACTGAAAAATCATCGGAAGTTTGCTCAAGTAACTCGGTAGCAATGATTATCTTTCCCACTAAATCAGCAAGTTGAGGCCGTGGTTTTTCGTCCTTGATTAAAAAATGAACTCGCCTGGTCAGGACCCTAAGGTTTCTGGTGGCCAAATCCATGCCCGCGGCGACCTGCCATTGCTGACTGATCTCCCTTGTGGTCCAACGATAAAACGGAGAAATCTTGCTGATCGCAAGCGCGCTTTCCAGCGAGCTTTGCCAGTTGTCGACCAAGGGCTGAGTTTTGCGAATGTCGGTGAGAGCCTGATCGGCTAAATCAGCGTTTGGAGATCTCAGCACTGTCGCAACGGTTGAAAGCGTGTTTCTAAACACCAGAAACAAAGCCTTTGAGTCTTGTCTGGCCAACTTGATTGGATTGCGTGGCATTAGTGATACAAAGATCAGGGCAATGGCTCCGCCAATCAAACCATCAATCGCCCGAGAGTAGATACCGGTAACTGGAGTCTGCATCAACTGGACCAAAACGGCCTGAATCGCAACGGTTATTGTAAAAGCCGGGTTAGACGTGAAGAGTCTCGCGATCATTAGAGCAAGCAGTATTGCAACCGCTAACTGCACAGCCCCGCTGCCGAAGGTTTGAAGGAGGGTTTCGCTTAGAACAACTCCCGAGAACATAGCTATGGCCGTGAGCAAAACCTGCTTGGGCTTGGTGTCACGACTGAAACCCAGTGAAGAGATGGCCACCGTGACCGCCAATAATGGCACTTGGTGGCCGAGAACATAGCGTGCGAAGAGATAGGAAGACAGCGCAGCAAGGACTATTTGCCCGATTGTCCAAAATGAATCTCTAACCCTGGCGAAGGAGAACCTAATTACAAATCGGTTCATTTCCGGCCGGTGAGCTTGAAGGCCGCGGGCCTTGGAAGATCCGCCGCCTTTCCAGCGTCGTGAGGCACTAGGACTTCTTGCATGGCAGAGACGCGGAAGCTACCAGATTCGATGAACAGATCGAGGTATGGAGTATTTCGATTCACTAGCGCCAGGGCTAACGACCCGGTTTCGTAATGGAGAGCACCCGCGACGACTTTGCCAACTTCTTTTTCTTGGTAAAAAACTTTGTCATCTTTGCTTGCCAAAACATCGCCCTGCTCAAGGTTCAAGATAATCAACCTTCTTGGAGGATGACCTAGATTATGGACCTTTGCAACGGCCTCTTGGCCTCGGTAGCAACCTTTGCTTAGGTGAACAGCCGAAGAGAGCCAGTCAAACTCGTGAGGTAAAGAGCGATCGTCAACGTCTTTTATCTCCGGTCGACCGACGCTGATGCGGAGAGCCTCATAGGCCAATAGCCCGGATGGCACAAGGTCAGTCGGGGCGTCTTCCAGCAAGTACTCGCGGTAGGGAAATTCGGCCCGGTTTGCGGCATAACGTACCGAACCGACTGGCTCACCGTCAAACTTGTCGATCCAGCACAAGCCCTCCCGGATAAAGAACCCGCCGATTACCTTCAGGTCCGCACGCTCAGTTATCTCAACCTTTGATCGGAAAACCATTTTTCGAAGCCAAGCAATCAAAGGCTCCAGGTGGTCTGCGGCGGTGATGATTGAGACGCCAGCTTCAGTGGCAATTATTTTTAGCTGGTGCTCGATTCTTCCCTGGGGCGTTAGCAAGAGTGCCTCGGCGCTTTGCCCATCTTTTAGATTCATGATGTTCTGCGATAGCAGTGAGTGCAGCCAGCTCTTCGCATCCGGCCCATTTACTTCAAAAACCCGCTGATCAGTTCGCTCAACGAATGCGTCATGCGACAAAAGCTTGCGCTGCTCAAGAAGAGGGTTGCCGTAGTGGTCAGTCAACCTGCTTCTCCAATCTCGCCGATGCGTGGGACCGTAAAGGGCTGCCGATGGCCGCCATGTCCCATGCCCAAAGTAGAGCACCATCTACTAGTCCGAACATGCGTTGGCCCGCCGTGTATTCCTTAGAATTAGGCGACCTTAGAACTGCGTCAGTCGCGATGTCGACTCTTGCACCCTTTATCTGGCCGAAGTAGAGCTCGGAAACAGAGTCCGAATTGGTGATGATTGCTTCGATTTCAAAGCCATCGTTGACGTTTCTGAGTAACTCCAAATCGTCACGAGTTTCAATTATGGGCTTCCCGGTTCCGGGCAAAAGACCGGGTCCGGGTTGGTCCGCGGTGCTTATTTGCGCAAGCATCCAGTAACCCTGCTCTTGGACAATTAGGCCGCCCTTGGAGTCCGACACAATTGAGCGGTATTCAAGTTTCCCAGTGGACAAAGGGGTGAATTCGACCCTTTGGAAAAATTCGATTTCAGTTGTAGCGGTTCCCTCAACTGGATAGCTGACCACTCCAGAGCCGCTCCAGGTTCCAAGCAGGAAGGTAAAAGGAGTAAGCGCTATTGGTAAGTCGTCGGGGAGAACGAACAAATTAGCTCTGGCCCTTGAACAACTTGAAGACCACCAACGCCGATACACCGGCGATAGCGATTGTGGCCAATACTAATAGGCCCGTGAAAAATATTTCGATTGCCAACAACATGTTCAGAGTCTATCTGACCAATGCAATCAGCGTCAGAAGACCGAGGATTGAGACGGTTCCGGTTGAGACATAAATTTGCTGCCTGACGGTGTCTTTGGCTTTTCTTGAGAACAAGTGCTCGAGGCTAACAAGGGCAATGGCGGATCCGGCTATTGCGGCAAATGCCGTGTAGAGCCGATCATCCGAATAACCAAACAGGGCGACAATCCCTGCGATCAGGACACCCGCCCAAATCGCTGCAATCTGCAACCACTGCCTACTCACGACTCAAACTCTACCCAAAACAGCGTAAATTCGGACTATCATTTGGCTAAACGAAGGGTGTTGACATGGCTATTGTCCTGTGCATTTCGCCCGCGGGAACCAGCCCCCTCGGCGCCCTTGACGCTCTCGGACATCAGTTGATTCAAGTCACATTTGACCCACAAAGCCTCGCGGAATCGCCCAGGCACGATGTGGTTTTGCTGGATTGCAGACACGACCTTATGGGTGCAAAATCTGTTGCGAGAATTTTGAGCGCCGCCGGCTGGACCAAGCCCCTGATGCTGGTTGCGAACGAGAGCGTACTTGCGGCAGTAAACGCCGAATGGGGACTGCATGACTTTGTTTTGGAAGGTGCAAGCCTCGCGGAAGTCGATGCGAGATTGCGAATTTTGCTCGATGCAAAGCAGGCAACAGCACCGGCTCTAAACCAAGAAACGGGACTGGTGATCAACCTTGATAGCTATGTCGCAAAGATGGCTGGCCAGACGCTAGACCTAACATTCAAAGAATTCGAATTGCTTCGTCACTTGAACGAAAATCCAGGACGGGTATTCACCCGAGAGCAGCTCCTCAGCGAAGTTTGGGGTTATGACTACTTCGGGGGCACCAGGACCGTGGATGTCCACATAAGGCGCCTTCGTTCCAAGCTCGGGGAGCACGAGTCCTTGATTGGCACCGTTAGAAATGTCGGCTACCGATTGGACCTTGAGCGACAAGAAGCCGAGATAAGTTCACCTACTGCTAACTCGCAGCTGTAAGGATTAGGTCCATGTCAGAAGAAACACAAATAATTTTTCAGCCAGATTCGCAACCGGATCTACCTCAGGGTCGCTTTCTAGATCGCGAATTGAGCTGGCTGGAGTTCAATCAGCGTGTCTTGGAGCTCGCCGAAGATAAATCACTGCCGCTTTTGGAACGTGTCCACTTCCTAAGCATTTTTGCCTCCAACCTCGATGAGTTCTTCATGGTCAGGGTTGCTTCACTCAAAAGAAGAATCGCGACCGGTATCGCAGTTCAATCAGCTTCAGGCCTGAGCCCTCAGGAGGTTTTGCAGCGTATTTCTGACAGAACCAGGGACCTGCAGTCGCGCCATGCGGAATTGTTTGCAACCGAAATTTCTCAAGAGCTCAGAGTCAACGGCATCGATGTTGTGCAGTGGTCGACTCTGTCCGAACCACAGCATGACGCGCTTCACGAATATTTCACCAATCAAGTGTTCCCGGTTTTGACTCCGCTCGCTGTTGACCCAGCTCATCCTTTTCCATACATATCTGGCCTTTCTCTAAACCTCGCGGTCTCGCTTCGGAACCCAAAGACAGACTCAGAACACTTCGCCCGAGTAAAAGTTCCATCGCTGTTGCCACGCTTCGTGCCGGTCCCGGGTTCGGAATCCAGTTACGTGCCGCTGGAAGAGATAATGGGCCAATTTCTAGGCGAGCTTTTCCCAGGAATGGAAGTCACTCAGCACCACATTTTCCGAGTCACTAGAAACGAAGACCTTGAGGTAGATGAGGACGAAGGCGAGAATCTCTTGGTTCAGCTAGAAAAAGAACTGCTTCGTAGAAGATTTGGTCCACCGGTTCGCCTCGAGGTTGCAGAAAACATCGACTCTCAAATACTCAGCCTGCTGCAGCGAGAACTCGATATTTCCAACACCGATGTTTATCACCTGCCAGAGCCCTTGGACCTTACGGGGCTTATAGCAATCGCCTTTCTAAAGCGGCCAGAGCTACATTTTGAGCCGCACTCGATTACCACCAGCCCCCACTTAGAGGCCGACGAGGACGAAGCTGCGGATATTTTCGCGGCTCTTCGCAAGCGAGAAGTTTTAGTTCACCACCCCTACGAGAGCTTTGCTACAAGCACTCAGGCGTTTTTGGAGCAAGCCGCTGAGGACCCCCAAGTGTTGGCAATAAAACAAACTCTTTACCGCACCTCTGGAGACTCTCCGGTAGTAGATGCCCTGATAGATGCCGCGGAGGCTGGTAAGCAGGTTTTGGCGCTGGTGGAAATCAAAGCTCGATTTGATGAAAAAAACAACATCGCCTGGGCAAGAAAACTAGAAGCAGCAGGAGTACACGTTGTCTACGGGATTGTTGGACTCAAGACTCACTGCAAGCTCTCACTCGTGATACGACAAGAGGGCGACAAACTCCGGCGCTATTGCCACATAGGAACCGGAAACTACAACCCCAAAACCGCTCGGTATTACGAGGACTTAGGGCTTCTAACAGCCAGAGAATCAGTTGGCGCGGACTTGACTCAGCTCTTCAATCAGCTTTCAGGATTCTCGACTGAGCCCGGTTACACATCGATCTTGACCTCTCCAGTTGGAGTCAGAGAGGGGCTTGTCGAAAGAATCCAGCGCGAAATCACCAATAAGGAAGATGGCAAGCCAGCCAAAATTCGAATGAAATTGAACTCTCTGGTAGACGAGCAAATTATCGACCAGCTCTACTTCGCATCAATGGCTGGAGTCTCCATCGAAATCTTGGTGCGAGGTATGTGTGCCCTAAAACCTGGCATTCAGGGCCTAAGCGAAAACATAAAGGTCGTATCCGTGCTCGGTCGCTACCTCGAGCACAGCCGAGTGTTCTTCTTCGAAAACGCAGGTGACCCCGATGTCTTTATTGGCAGTGCTGACATGATGCATCGCAACCTCGATCGGCGAGTTGAGTCATTGGTGAAAATAACTCAAGCTGATCAAATAAAAGAGCTCAACGATCTTTTGGAACTTGCCGTCGGAGGCACGGTCGCAATCTGGGAGCTGGAGTCCAGCGGTATTTGGCGACGGGATTCAAAGAATCAAGATGGCGAAGCGCTAATTGACATGCAAGATGAAGTAATGGCACGGACACTCTTGAAAAAAGGGGCCAGGTAATGACCATCTATGCAGCCGGTGCAGTGTGCTGGAGAATGTCAAAGGGCGAGTTAGAACTGGCCATGGTCTTCCGAACCAGGCACAGGGATTGGACCTTCCCCAAGGGCAAGGTTGACCCTGGAGAGCTACTCCCGGAAACTGCCGTGAGAGAAGTTGAAGAAGAAGCTGGCTTCAGAATTAGGCTTGGTCGAAAGCTTGCGGTCATCGATTACGAGCTGGCTTCAGGCGAAACCAAAGAGGTTCACTATTGGGTTTCCAAAGTCAAAGACAGCGCAATTGCAAAATCAAAGTTCGCACCCAACGATGAAATCGAAAAAGTCGAGTGGGTCACAGCGAAAAGAGCCATGGAGCAACTCACCTACGACCACGACCGGGAGCTACTGGCAAGAACCCTCGAATTTTACGATCAGGGTGAGCTTGAAACCAGAGGGCTGATAATTCTCCGCCACACTTCGGCGACGCCGAGAGCTTCATGGGCGGGCGAGGAGGCCAAGAGACCGTTGCTCCCAGAAGGACGACAGCAGGCGAAACGGCTGGTGAACCTGCTAGATGCCTATGGCCCGAAACGATTGGTCACAAGCCCTTGGACTAGATGTCAGCAGACCGTTGCTCCCTATTCCAAGAAGTCAAAGCGAACCTTGATTCAACGTTCTCAACTCACTGAGCTTGCAAACGAACGCGGCCCTAGAAAAACCAAGAACGTCATCGATGACACCTTTGGTCAGACGAAAAACGCCCTCATCTGCACTCACCGTCCAGCACTTCCAACAATCATCGAGACTTTTTCAAAATATGCCACCACAGATGTTGCCCCGACGCTTGCCGCCGAGAAAACCTTGTCACCGGGAGAGTTTTTCGTGTTGCGGGTAACCACGGGCAGTAGTCCTAAGATCATCGCCTATGAGCGCATCTATCTGGAATCCGCGGTATCAGAGGCAAAACTTAGCGCTTAATTCATCAGCTGTTTACTTGGTTTACAAGCCAAGTTTGTATTCCCTTTCTAACTTGGCTCTCGCCTAACAAAACCCACAAGGAAAGGTAATACATGAACAACATTCTCAAGCTTGGTGCCCTGGCTGCTGTCAGCACCCTGGTGCTAGCGGGCTGTGCAGCTAACGAAGAGGTCGTAGAGACCGCAACAAGCGCTGCCTCCGAATCAACAGAAACAGTTGTTGAGCTAACTGGAACCCTGAACGGTTCTGGCGCATCTTCAATGGCCGCTGGTCAAGAAGCGTGGATTGCCGCTTTCCAGATTGCAAACCCAGGTGTGACCGTGAACTATGACCCAACCGGTTCTGGTACCGGTCGTGCTCAGTTCATGGAGGGTGCAACTTCCTTCACCGGTTCTGACTCATACTGGAAAGACGAAGAGCTACTTGAGGCTTTCCCAAGCTGTGAGGCCGGAACAATGCCGTGGGAGTTCCCAATCTGGATTTCTCCAATCGCAGTTATCTTCAACCTTGATGGCATTTCCAGCCTGAACATGGAAGGCGCAACTGTCGCTGGAATTTTCGCTGGCGAAATCACAAAGTGGAACGATTCAGCAATCGCCGCTGCAAACCCAGGTGTAGCCCTTCCTGACCTACAGATCACTGCGGTTCACCGCTCTGACGAGTCTGGTACCTCGAAGAACTTCACTGACTACCTAGCCAAGGTTGCGGAGAACGTCTGGACCGTAGGCGCAATTGAAGCGTGGCCAGCTGAGTACGGTGGCGAGGGCGCACAGGGTACCTCGGGAGTTGTTTCCGCTGTTACCGGTGGTAACGGAACAATCGGTTATGCAGACGCATCACGCGCCGGTGACCTAGGAACCGTAGCCGTGAAGGTAGGAACTGACTACGTTTCATACTCAGCCGAAGCTGCTGCTGCAGTGGTTGACGCATCACCACTAGTTGAGGGACGCGAGTCGTACGACTTGGCAACCAAGATTGACCGCAACACCACAGCATCAGGTGCTTACCCAATCGTTTTGGTTAGCTACCTAATGGGTTGCAACGACTACGCGGATGACGCACAGGCAGAACTAGTTCGCGCCTGGGCTTCGTTCCTAGTTTCAGAAGAAGGACAGAACGCAGCTGCAGAGTCAGCTGGAAATGCACCAATCTCTGCTGGTCTTCGTGCCAAGGCACAGGCCATCATTGACGCAATCAAGTAACTGAACATTAGGTTAATAGAACCCGGCCTAGGTTTCCTGGGCCGGGTTTTACTTACTAACTTTGTACACAGACAACTAAGAAAAGGAAATGATGACCGACACTAAGCCGAAGGTGGTTCGACGCCTCGGGGATGTCGTGTTCGCAAACCTAGCTTTTTTCGCGGGTGTCAGCATCCTTGCCACTCTTGCTACTGTCGCTGCCTTCTTGTTCGCGCAGTCAGTTCCAGCTTTTACCGGACCACCAATCGATGCGGCCTCCGAGGGTTTCTTCAGCTACGTTCTCCCATTTGTTTTTGGGACCGTTTATGCCTCGGTCATCGGGTTGGCAATCGCTACCCCCTTGGCGATCGGCATAGCACTTTATATTTCACACTTCGCTAACCGCAAATTTGCTCAGGTACTCGGTTACGCAGTAGACCTTCTGGCGGCTATCCCCTCCGTGGTTTATGGCCTCTGGGGAATCTTGGTGCTGGCGCCATTTCTAAGCCCGACTTTCAATTGGCTAAACGAAAACTTGGGCTGGATCCCGATATTTGCTGGGCAAGTCTCTGCCACTGGAAGAACGATGCTGACGGTGGGTATCGTTCTTGCAATCATGGTGCTGCCGATCATGGCGGCGCTTATTCGCGAGATCTTCTTGCAGACCCCTAGGCTCCACGAAGAAGCTGCTCTTGCTCTCGGAGCAACTAGATGGGAAATGATCAAGATGGCAGTGCTGCCATTTGGTCGACCCGGAATCATCTCAGCCGCAATGCTCGGCCTAGGCCGGGCACTTGGTGAAACCATGGCGGTGGCAATGGTTCTCTCGCCTGCCGCCGTGGTTTCCTTCGCAGTTCTAACCTCAACAAACTCAAACACGATCGCTGCCAACATCGCCCTACAGTTCCCAGAAGCCGGCGGCAATTACACGAACCTTTTGATTGCCACCGGGCTGGTTCTGTTCGCGATCACCATGGTTGTCAACATGATTGCCCGCTGGGTCATAAGCCGCAGAGCAGAATTCTCGGGGGCCAACTAATGACGACGCAGCTAAATTCAAGCTTCCGAGGAACCCAAGACTTGCCAAAGTGGCTGTCCCCATCATTGCTTGTCGGCTTTTTCTTGGCTTCATTTGGACTACAGGTTCTGCTTGCATCGAATAGCGACAGTGCGGACATTAATTTTATTCCGGTCGCGATTTTTGGACTCCTTAGCTTCACGCTTGCTCTCTACGTAATCTCACGCGTTATCGAAGGAGTCAGAAAAGCAAAAGATCGTTTGGTAACGATTATGGTTTCCACTGCTTTCTCGCTTGCACTGATTCCGCTGTTGTCGCTCGCCTACACGGTTGTAACCAAGGGAGTAGCAAGGTTTGACGCCGAGTTCTTTACTTTCTCGATGCGAAATGTTGTCGGTGAAGGCGGCGGCGCACTGCACGCAATCATCGGGACAATCGAGATCACCGGAATAGCAACCCTTATTTCAGTCCCCATTGGAATCATGGCCGCTATCTACCTTGTGGAATATGGCCGCGGAACAGTCGCTCGTTTGGTGACCTTCTTCGTCGATGTCATGACTGGAGTTCCCTCGATTGTGGCTGGCCTTTTTGCTTATGCGCTTTTTGTAATCTTCTTTGGTCCTGGCGTCAGAATGGGACTCGGCGGCGCGATCGCTCTAAGCCTCCTGATGATTCCGGTTGTCATAAGGGCTACCGAGGAAATGCTAAAGATCGTTCCAAACGAGCTCCGCGAGGCAGCTTATGCGCTTGGGGTTCCAAAGTGGCTAACGGTGCTAAAAGTTGTGCTGCCAACATCGCTAGCCGGTATTGCAACCGGCATCATGATAGCTATCGCGAGAGTAATCGGAGAGACAGCTCCGCTGTTGCTGATCGCGGGATTTACGGCTTCCATGAATTACAACCCACTAAATGAGCGCATGATGACGCTTCCTGTTTTTGTCTACACCTCCTACGCGAACCAGGGTGTGGACATGCAGGCCTATGTGGATAGGGCATGGGCTGGAGCTCTCACATTGATGCTCATTGTCATGGTCCTAAATCTCGTTGCCCGTCTAATAAGTAAATACTTTTCTCCGAAGGGATAAAAAATGTCAAAACGCATTGAACTGAAGTCGCTAGATGTCTATTACAAGGCCTTCTTGGCTGTTGAGGACGTGAGCATGGTGATTGAGCCCAAAGCCATCACCGCTTTTATCGGTCCTTCCGGTTGCGGCAAGTCAACGCTTATTAGGACCCTGAACCGCATGCACGAGGTTATCCCCGGCGCAAGGGTTGAAGGTCAACTACTGATGGACGGCGAAGATGTCTACGGACCAGATGTTGATCCGGTTCGAGTGCGCAGGCAAGTCGGAATGGTCTTCCAGCGACCAAACCCATTCCCAACCATGTCAATCAAAGACAATGTCCTTTCCGGATACAAGCTAAATAATTCCAGGATGTCAAAAGCTGAGGCAGAGGAGATTACCGAAAAAGCACTTGTGGGGGCAAACCTTTGGAATGAAGTCAAGGACCGTTTAGAAAAACCAGGCTCTGGACTTTCTGGTGGTCAGCAGCAGCGTCTTTGCATCGCCAGGGCAATCGCGGTGGAACCGGACGTTATTTTGATGGACGAGCCGACTTCCGCACTTGACCCAATTTCGACAGCGGCGATTGAAGACCTTGCGGTAGAACTAAAAGAACACTTCACCGTTGTGATTGTCACTCACAATATGCAGCAGGCCTCAAGAATTTCTGACATGACCGCGTTTTTCAACATTGCGGGGAGCGGTCTGCCCGGCAAGCTAATCGAATACGACAAAACCGAAAAGGTTTTTTCCAACCCAACCGAACAGCAAACCGAAGATTACGTTTCTGGTCGCTTCGGTTAGAAACAAAACTGGTCGGTAGTAAGTTGTTATTTTAATGATAGAAACCGTAACCTCAGATCTTGCAACCCTCAAGAATAAAAGTGGGAAGCCGGCCAAGGTACTTGTTACCGGTGCCACCGGGTATATCGGCGGCCGCTTGATTCGTGAGCTACTGAGCCACGATTACAAAGTTCGAGTACTAGTCCGCGACCCCCAACGCATTACTGATTACCCCTGGCAAAAGAATGTCGAGGTTGTAGTAGGCGATGCCACCGACCCAGCGGTGCTGGCTCAGGCGCTAGAGGGTGTCGATCTTGCCTATTATTTGCTGCACGCCCTCATGGTCGACAAAGACTTCGAACTCATGGAGCGACAGCTAGCTGAGGTTTTTGGCAGGGTGGCCAAAGAAAAAAATGTCTCCAGAATTATTTACCTGGGTGGCATGATTTCAAATGACTTCGAGCTTTCACCTCACATGTCCGCCAGAGAAGAAACCGGTGAAATCCTCCGCGGGTCTGGAGTCCCTACAATCGAGCTTCGAGCAGGGGTGGTCATAGGTTCCGGGTCCGCCTCTTTTGAAATGCTTAGGCACCTAACCGAGCGCTTGCCTTTCATGGTCACCCCGAAATGGCTACTAAATAAAATCCAGCCGATAGCTATCCGGGATGTCTTGCGATATCTAGTGGGCTCCGCGACGCTCGATAAGAAAATGAACAAGGACTTCGACATCGGTGGTCCGGAGATTTTCACCTACCTGGAGATGATGCAGCTCTACGCCCAAGTGGCCGGATTACGCAGGAGGATAATCATTCCGCTTCCTGTTCTAACCCCAAGGCTTGCATCGGGTTGGGTTGGGCTTGTCACCCCGGTGCCAGTGACCCTTGCCAAGCGCTTGGTGGCATCCCTGAAGCACGATGTGGTTGCCAGAGACAACAGCATCAGGGAATTGATCCCCGAGGCCGTGGGAGGCATGACTGACTTCAAAAGCGCTGTTGGCCTGGCGCTAACTCGAGTAAAAGATTTGGAGGTGGAAACCAGATGGAGCAATGCGTCTTTTCCGGGCACCCCCTCAGAACCCTTCTCAACCGATCCGAGCTGGGCTGGAGGGTCGCTGTATGTTGATCATCGCGAATTTGTATCCACTGATTCGGTAAGTAAAGTTTGGAGTCGAGTCGAAGCAATCGGCGGGAAAAACGGATATTCAACTGCCACTTGGGCCTGGGAGCTACGTGGGCTCATGGATCTGGTGATTGGCGGAGTCGGTCTTCGAAGAGGCCGTCGTGACCCCGAAACCCTTATGGAGGGCGAAGCTCTTGATTTCTGGAGAGTTGAAAAAATTGACAGACAGCACATGCTTCGGCTTCGAGCCGAAATGAAGATGCCTGGACTCGCCTGGCTGGAATTTGAAGTCTCCGCTCTCGAAGACGGCAAAACTTTGCTCGTTCAAAAGGCCTACTATCACCCGCACGGACTTGCCGGACACGCTTACTGGTGGCTGGTTTCGTTTATGCACGGAATTGTGTTCCCTTCCATGGCGAAGAAGCTAAGTGGTGGCAAGAGTAGAAAGCCCGTCAGCAGCTAGGCTTCTGGAGTGCCTAAAACTCGCCTAGCTGTTATTGCCCTGCTGGGCGTTGGTTTTGTCTGGGGCGCGGCCTTTGTCCTAATGAAGGACGCCATCGAACAACAGCCGTATATGGACTTTCTCGCAACCAGATTTTCGATCGCCGCGCTTGCCATGATCGTCCTACGACCAAGACTTTCTCTCAGCATGAAGCCAGGTGACCTGAAGTTCGGCTCCTTAATTGGGATCGTCCTAGCCTTTGGCTTTATAACCCAGACCGTTGGGCTAAGCCTCACAACTGCAGCCACAAGCGGTTTTCTCACCGGGCTGTATGTCGTATTCACGCCGATCATTGCCTGGGTTTTCACTCGCAAGCGCTTCCCGGCCCGAGTAATAGTGGGAATCCTGCTGGCAGTGGCGGGGCTCGCTGTTTTCTCCGGCGCCGCCACCAACATCGAATTTCAGCTTGGGCAAATCTGGCTTGTAATTTGCGCAGTGTTTTTCGCCATTCATATTTTGCTACTTGGCAAATTCGGTCATGGAAGAAACTCATACAGAATCGCCATGATTCAAATCAGCTTCGCAGCCGTTGTCTGCTGGGGTTTTGCGCTTGTCGATGGCTACCAGCCACCACCAAACTGGGAAGTTTGGTTCGCGGTTCTTTTCACGGCCCTACTGTCCACTGTGATCGCGTTTTGGGTTCAGACCTGGGCCCAGACCCTGATCGATCCTGCTCGAGTGGCATTGTTGATTACCAGCGAAGTTATCTTCACGGCCATATTGGCGGTCGGGCTTGGTCAAGAACCACTGACAACTGCGATGGTCATCGGTGGATCGGTGATGCTGACCGCCATGCTTATTGTTGAGTGGCCAACAAAGACTGAACCGGTCATACCCCTAGAGCCCAAGCTCCACGAGTAGGTTTTCAGGCGAATTACAGGTTGCAGAGAATCTCCTACCGCAACTGCAGTCGCACTTCAAAAAAAGATGTGCTGGGACTAAGACCCTTAGGTGCGACCGAATGGTCCCACAAAAACTAAGCTTTAGGCATGTATCAACCCGAGTCCAAGTTGGCCGCGCAGGCACTGAGTGCTGGGTACTCCGCCGACCAAGTAATTCGAAACCTTGACCTAGAAATCAGTCCGGGTTCTGTCACGGCGATTATTGGGCCAAATGGTGCTGGAAAGACTTCGCTCCTAAAGGCTTTAGCACGGAAAATTCCGGCGGCAAGCGGGGCTGTGCTACTGGACGGCATTTCAATCACTTCACTCACCAAAGCAGAGATAAACCAAAGCATTGGTTTTCTTGCCGCAATACCGGCGGCCAGAAACCAGGAAACTGTTTTTGATCTGGTGGGAAGATCGGCAATGGCAGCCCGCCAAATTTCCAGAGTATCCCCGAGGCTCAAGGAAGAAATCGAAACCCTTCTGGAGCGAACCTCACTTACTGGAGTCAGAGATAAAAAAGTAGGGGAGCTTTCCTCCGGTTACCGTCAATGCGCCGTGATAGCTGCGGCGCTGGTGAAAAACCCTGCGGTCCTGTTGCTAGATGAACCCACCAACTCTCTTGACTACAGTCACCAGCTGCAGGTGATGAACCTTTTGTCTTCCCTGAAGCGCGAACGTGGGATGACAGTCGTCGCGGTGATTCACGACCTAAACCTTGCGGCCCGATTTGCAGATCATATCGTTATCCTCAAAGACGGCTCCATAGTGGCACAGGGCACTCCGCACGAGGTTATAACCCCAAACAATTTGGCTGACGCCTTTAGGATTTTGGCTCGCGTGATCGATGATCCGGTTGGTAAGACGCCACTGGTGATTCCAATTCGCCAGCTTGCTTAGACACCTCGATATGAGGTCGCTTATTTCTCGAGCAAGCACCATACTTAGGAATGTAGTTCATTAGGTGAAGGCGCAGTTACTAGCAGTGACGCCACAGAGGCTTGCGCCTACCAGTGAATGAGGGCAAGGACTGGGCCCGAATCTTCGAATCGGTCATGTTTGGTTGTGAAAATCCGTGCGTATCTTGCTAATAGGGGCAGGTGGTGTTGGCGATGCAATCGTTAAGATCTCTGCCGATCGTAATTTCTTCGAAAAACTAATCGTCTCTGACTACGACATTCAGCGTGCTGAAAAAAGCGTTGATTGGGTAAAAGAGCACTCCCCGGAAGCCGCAGACAAGTTCCAAACTGCGCAGATTGATGCCAGTGACTCAGACCAGGTGGCCGCCTTGGCCAAGGAAGTCGGCGCCACTCACATCATGAACGCGGTCGAGCCCAAGTTTGTCCAGAGCATCTTCGATGGTGCACTGAAGGCAGGCGTGAACTACATGGACATGGCGATGAGTTTGAGCCACGTCCACAAGACAGATCCGTTCAACACCCCAGCGGAAAAACTAGGCGATTGGCAATATGACAAACACGCTGAGTTTGAAAAGGCAGGCTTACTGGCTCTAATCGGAACCGGAGCTGAGCCCGGTATTTCTAACATTTTTGCTCGTTACGCAGCCGATTACCTTTTCAGTGAAGTTGATGAAATCTGCATCCTTGATGGTGGGAACTTAGTTGTCAGGAATGAACAGGGTGAGGAAATCTTCGCTCCTTCGTTCTCGATCTGGACCGTCATCGAAGAATGCTTGAACCCACCACTAATCTGGGAAAAAGATCGCGGCTGGTACACAACCGAACCGTTTAGCGAGCCAGCGATGTTCGAGTTCCCAGGAGGAATAGGACCAATCGAGTGCGTGAACGTTGAGCACGAAGAAGTAAACATGTTGCCCCGCACCATGGATGCCCAAAAGGTCCGCTTCAAATATGGCCTTGGCAGTGAGTTCATCGGCGTCTTGCAGACCCTACACGCTCTTGGTCTCGATAAAATTGAGCCGGTCTCGGTTAGATCCAAATCCGGACGCGTCGAAGTTGCCCCGAGGGACCTAGTCGCTGCAGTTCTTCCTGACCCAGCCTCCCTGGTCGATTCGATGACTGGTATGACCTGTGCAGGAACCTTGGTTACAGGAAAAGGCCTCGATGGCAAGCCAAGAGCCACCTACCTCTACCACGTGGCAGACACCAGCTGGACTGGCAAAAACTACAATGCTCAGGCCGTGGTCTGGCAGACCGCTTTGGTTCCGGTAGTTGCACTAGAGCTGCTATCGCGAGGTGACTGGAAGGCCACTGGAGTTCGTGGTCCTGAAGAATTCGACGCCAAGCTGTTCTTGGACCTAATGTCCACTGAATACAAGCAGCCATGGGGTTCGCAGGACCGTAACCCAGAAAACCCGAGCGTAATTGACGCCAACTGGCAATAACCTACGTTGATGTTGGGGTTAGAGCCCAAAATTTAGTCAGCAGGCAACTTTGATAATTGGGAACACTCTCAGCTAACTTGAAGTTATAAAACCTAGGGTTATAACTACCAACTTTCAGGGAGATTAAAGATGCGCATTTCAAAGCGATGGATTCCATCCGTAGCGGTTCCGGCTGTAATTGCACTGGGTGCTGTCGCGGTTCCACTTCAGGCTAACGCCGTGGACCTTCCGGACCTAAGCGCATCCGAAGTTATGGTGCTGATGCAAAAGAGCGAGGTGCTGGAGTTTTCCGGAACAATCGTGAAGGTCAGCGACATGGGTATTCCCTCATTGGAGTTCAGCTCCATGGTGAGTGAAGACATGGCGGACGAGATGGCAGAGAAGATGCCGGCTGAATTCGCTGATTTTGTGCCAGCTGTTATTGAATCAAGCGCCTTGACCCAGGCCATGGAAATAGTCTCCGGCACTCACAATGTGAGGGTTTATGTGTCCGGTCAGGACAAGATGCGAGCTCAGATTTTAGATCCCATGTCCCAGAGAGACCTGATTGTTAACGGAGATGAGTTTTGGGTCTATGACGCCAAGACCGCCACCGCAACAACTGGCACCATAAACATGGAAATCGATCCTGCAAAGCAGGCAACTGCCGAGCAGGAAGTTCTCGACTACGCAGAATCAATCGCTCTGGACCTAAGTAGTCCAGAAGCCATTGCCGACTATCTAGTCGGCATGATTGACGAGACCAGCACAGTTGAGGTCGGCAAGGACCACAATGTTGCAGGCCGCTCCGCCTACCAGCTACTCATTAGCCCGGACGCCGCCGCTTCTTTGATTGAGCGCGCTGAGATTTCGGTTGATTCTGAAACCGGACTTCCACTGAAGGTTGAAGTTTTCTCCACTCAGCAGTCGGAAGCTGCTTTTTCTGTAGGTTTTGAATCAATCAGCTTCGGGCCGAATGACGCTTCACTATTTGACTTCACCCCACCGGCTGGCACAGTGGTGACAACCTTAGATTCCACTGACCTAGAAGGTTACGCCGACAAGGACAGTGGCAAACTAGAAGCCCAGCTTGAAGAAGCATTTGGCGACTCAGCGAAGCCCGAGGTTATTGGCAAGGACTGGCAGAGCGTTGTTTATTTGCCAGCTCTTCCGGCAGACATTCCAGCAGAGCTAATGGCAACTGAGCTATTCGCAGACATGCTGACCGAGGTTCCAGGCGGCAAAGTATTCTCAAGCGCACTTGTGAATGTATTCCTTACTGATTCCGGCGAGGTCTACATGGGTGCCGTCACAATTGAGTACTTGCTCAGCGTTTCGAAATAGAGGACATGCCCCAGAGTCTTGAGCTGGCGATAAAAACCAGCTCTCTAACTAAGCAGTTTGGCTCCCAAAAGGCGGTATCAAGCATCGACCTAAGTGTCCCAAAGGGATCGGTGTTTGGCTTTTTGGGTCCAAATGGCTCAGGAAAGACAACAACAATCCGCATGATTCTGGGTCTAGCCGCAGCGTCCAAAGGTGAAATTGAACTCCTAGGTCACCCTATTCCTAAAGAACTAGAACACGCCCTCCCCAAAGTTGGCGCCCTGGTAGAAGGCCCGGCCTTCTACCCATACATGTCGGGGCGAAACAACCTTATAAGAATTGATTCGGCCGACCGTAATTCAACTGCTTCCACGCGTAAGAAGCGCGTAGACGCTGCGCTAGAGCGGGTTGGTCTCACCAACGCCGCCAAGAAAAAGGTTCATGCTTATTCACTAGGCATGAAGCAGCGCCTGGGCTTGGCCAATGCACTTCTAAAGCCGCGCGAGATTTTGATTCTTGATGAGCCGACAAACGGCCTAGACCCTCAAGGAACCAGAGAGGTTAGAAACCTTATTCGCTCGCTCGCCGCTGAGGGTATTACAATCTTTGTCTCGAGCCATCTTTTGAGCGAAATCGAACAGCTTTGTAGTCATTTAGCAGTTATGACCGCCGGCAAGATAGTCGCGCAGGGCAGCTTGGCGGAACTAAGAAATGAGTCCCAAACCAGACTGGTGCTAAAAGCCGACCGTATTGATGAGTTGGTTGATCTACTAAAAACTCAAGGGCTAACAAAACTTTCCCTAAAACCAGACCGAGTGGTGGTTCCAGTGCCGAGTGACTTCGACGTTGCAAGTCTGAACCAGTTACTGGTCAAGAAGAAATTTATGGTCAGTGAGATCCGTCTCGAGCAACCAAGTCTGGAAGAATACTTTGTCAACCTGACCGGAGAGGGGTTTGAAGTTGTTCGCTAAATCCCTAAGTCTTTCTCTGATGCTCTCAGAGCTAAGAGTCATGTTCACCCGGCGTCGCACGTGGGCGATGCTTGCGGCAATTGCACTAATACCGATCTTGTTGGCGGTAGCGGTCGCGCTAACCAGTGATCAGCTCGCTCCTGGTGAAGGCCCGCCTTTCCTTGATCGAGTGACCCAAAACGGTCTCTTCACTGGCTTCACCGCTACCCTTTTGGCTCTTCCGCTGTTCTTGCCACTAACCATGGCCGTCGTTGCCGGAGACACCATTGCCGGAGAGGCGAGTCTTGGAACGCTTAGATACCTGCTGATTGCTCCGGTGGGTCGTTTGAGACTCCTTGTAGTCAAGTACCTAGGGACAATCGTCTTCGCACTTGCGGGCACCTTCACGCTGATGCTAGCCGGCGGGATTATTGGAGCGATCTTGTTCCCAATTGGCCCGGTCACCTTGTTGTCAGGCGATCAAATTTCCCTGGCGGAATCAATCGGTCGCATGGCACTCGTCGCCGTCTACACGGCAATTTCAATGAGCGGGCTACTAGCTATTGGCTTATTTGTTTCGACTCTGACCACGGTCCCAGTCGGCGCAATGGCTGCAACGGTCGTTCTAGCAGGGGTAAGCCAGATTCTTGATAACTTGCCACAGCTTTCTTGGCTCCACGAATGGCTCTTTACCCACTATTGGCTGAGCTTCGCGGATCTGCTGAGACAACCGATTGAGCTTGGATCATTTGCCAGCAATTCTCTCCTCCAACTGGGATACATTGCTGTCTTTGGAGCTTTGGCCTATTCAAGGTTCACCACTAAAGACATCTTGAGCTAATCGGCTGATACACTTTCAAGCTGCAGGGGCCTCTAGCTCAGTTGGTTAGAGCAACGGACTTTTAATCCGTGGGTCGTCGGTTCGAATCCGACGGGGCCTACAAGAATTGGTGACCTCTAAGGACTTTATGCCCGACATGGGCACTAAGAGGCTAAGAGGCTAAGAGCGAATCTATCCGAGGCGCTTTTTGCTTTCTGATTTGGACTGCTTTTCCAGTCTTTTTTCCTTCAAGTTTTTTGCAGGGGCCTTCTTGGTGTTTTTTTGAGGCTTTTGCTCTTTTTGTGCCATTGTCATTCTCCCTTATTACTTGAGCTTCTATTCACGCGGGTTATCGGCTTATCGATAACAACCATCCTGTACAAACTTAGCTTTGAAAACTCAAATTAGTCTCTCCGCTAGCTTATTCTCATTAAGTCCTTGAGGGCTTGTGCAGGCGGCTGCGCGAAGTAGCTGCCGGTGCAGCCATGAGCTGACCTTCCTAGGTGCCCTCTCCAACCACTTGAAGGTTACTTGCGCCCTGGACTCGCCAACCATCCATGGCTTCAATCATCAAATATCTGAGGGCATAAACGTCATTTCCGGCTTGTAGAAACCGAACATCAATCAGCGCTAGTCCGGAATCCGAATCAACCATACAGTCATTGAAAATTAGCTTGGAAGACTCGATTAGCGGGCCATAACTCCCGGCGATAATTTCCACGAAGCCCCCTAGTGTCACGTTGGACCGAAATGATGGTGACGCAAACGAGTACGCCAGCTCAAAGTCATCACGTGCAAAGGCCGAGGTCTGAGCGTTTACCGTTGCCTCGATGCCGCCCTGGACACTGGCATCGCAAGCAATGGGACCGCCCTCCGTGATAGGGGCTTCACTCTGAGTTGGTTTGGGTTGGGCTTCCGCCGTGGGTGTTTCAGACTCCGACACGATATTAGCTTGGGGTTGTGCGCAACCAACGAGCAGGAGAAGGACGGGAATCACGTATAGCAGCTGCCGAGCGGTCTTCATTTGGAGGTCAACTTTGGGGATTGGACCGAAATTCCCTAGGCTTCTATGGAGCCTCTAGATGTCGAGTTACAGAGGATGGCCACGCAGCCCAGAACGCCAGCACTGGCCGAACAACCACGACGGCCGTTCCTAGTCAGTGTCCACCCCAAATGCACCTATGCCCTCGACGCATTGATTGATGTTGCCGAAGAATGTGAAGATAAAGACTGCAGTTGCTGCAGCTTGGCTAAGTCGCGATCATCGGTGCTATTGCGTTTGTCCGATGCGAAAACGATGTTGTTCGGAGCTGGCTCGCTGTTAGAATTAAGGGCGGTTAGGGGCCTCTAGCTCAGTTGGTTAGAGCAACGGACTTTTAATCCGTGGGTCGTCGGTTCGATCCCGACGGGGCCTACCAAGACCCCATCCTCCAGGATGGGGTCTTTTTACTTTGTAGCAGAAAATCTCGGCCTTGGCTTTTTTCAAATTGAGAACACCGCAATCATTCGCCTTGCCCGAAACTGCCCCAGATGTTTACCTAGTTTTCATCAATTTTCTACCTTGTGAACTTACTCTCTCTGCGTGACCCCACCTTCCGTCCCCGCTCCTCAGAAGCGGCGCCTAGCTTCCAAGCCTTTTTCCTTAGCGGACAAGGTCTTTTTTGGCCTTGCCCGAGCGGCTTCTGGCATGGCCTTGGCGATAG
>CAJXOD010000006.1 GCA_913057795.1 uncultured Aquiluna sp. | reverse complement strand
GCACCAACCCTGTGGGATGTGAGCTTTAGAACCGCGGTGGCTCAAGCAGAGCTCGAAGACCGAGAGATGCCAGGTGCTTATCACCGAATCGGGTTCGATGGTCCCGATGGCAAAATCTTTATCGAAACCACTCGCCCGGAGCTAATTCCAGCTTGTGTCGCTCTAGTTGCTCATCCGGATGACCAAAGATACGCGCACCTCTTTGGCAAGACAGCCACAACTCCCCTCTTTGGGGTAGAGGTTCCGATCTTGGCTCACAGACTGGCCCAAATTGACAAGGGCTCGGGCATTGCAATGATTTGCACCTTTGGAGATGTCACAGACGTTATCTGGTGGCGCGAGCTAAAGCTGCCGAATCGTCCCATAATCGGGTTCGATGGCCGCATACTCACTGAGCCACCCGAGGCGATAGCCGCCAGCAAGGGTGCTGATCTCTACGCGGAGCTCGCCGGAAAAACCGTCTTTAGCGCCAAGGAAATTTTGGTCAAATCCCTTCAGGCTTCTGGCGACATGGTTGGAGAAGCCAAGCCGATTACTCATCCTGTTAAGTTCTTCGAGAAGGGCGAAAAGCCTCTGGAAATAGTTTCCACCAGACAGTGGTACATAAAAAATGGTGGCAACGACAAGAAGCTTGGAGAAAGACTAGTAAGCCTTGGCAAGGAAGTTGCTTTCCACCCGGATTTCATGAGGGTTCGACTCGAGGATTGGATCAATGGACTAAACGGCGACTGGCTAATCTCTCGTCAACGCTTCTTCGGCGTCCCGCTGCCACTTTGGTATCCACTGGATGCTGCAGGTAATCCAGATTATGAGAACCCAATTGTTCCCAATGAAGCTCAGCTCCCTGTCGACCCTTCAAGCGACACACCGGATGGCTATGACGAGTCAATGCGCGGGCAGGCCACCGGATTTATTGGCGAACTCGACATCATGGACACCTGGGCCACCAGCTCATTAACTCCCCAGTTGGCAGGCGGATGGCTATCGGACCCCGCAAAATTCGAGAAGGTCTTCCCCTACGACCTGAGGCCCCAGGGTCAGGACATTATTAGGACCTGGCTGTTTTCAACCTTGGTTCGCTCTGAACTTGAACACGGCCAAGCTCCTTGGAAGCACGCGGCCATCTCCGGGTGGATCCTAGATCCAGATCGCAAGAAGATGTCAAAATCCAAGGGCAACGTAGTTGTGCCAAACGAAATACTTGAGACACACGGTTCCGATGCGGTTCGATACTGGGCCGCAAGTGCGCGGCTAGGAACCGATGCCGCCTTCGACGAAGGCCAGATGAAAATCGGCAGACGGCTGGCAATCAAGCTTCTAAATGCAGCCCGCTTTGCACTTAGCTTTGAGCTTCCGGCCGGCGTTACGACAGTCACAGAAGCTATTGACAAATCCATGCTCGCTAGCCTCCAGGAAGTAATTGTCGGATCCACACAAGCCTTCGAGAGCTACGATCACACCAAAGCACTCGAAAAAGCCGAGTCCTTTTTCTGGACCTTCACCGATGACTACCTCGAGCTAGTCAAAGAGCGCGCCTATGGTCAGGGTGACTTCACGGAACAGGAAAAAGGAAGCGCAGTTATTGCGCTTAGGCAGGCCCTTGGCGTATTGGTTCGTCTATTTGCGCCCTTCATTCCATTCGCAGCAGAAGAGGTCTGGAGCTGGTGGCAAGACGGCACTGTGCACAAGTCTTCGTGGCCAACTCCCGATGAGATTTCAGGTGAAGACTCTGGATTGATGATCTTGGCGAGTACTGCTCTGGTGCAAATCAGAAAGTCAAAATCGGACAACAAGTTATCGATGAAGGCTGAGATTGCAACTGCACTTGTCTCCGGACCAGTTGCAATGCGAAGTATGGCCAAGGACCTAGCAGCCGTTGGTCACATTGCCGAACTGAGATTTGCAGACGCTAAAGAAGTGACTGTGACGGAGCTAAGCTTTCTGCCAAATCAGGACTAGCGCGCTCTGATAGACCAAACAAGAATCCCAGAGACGAGAGCCCAGAAGGCTCCGCCGATACCTAAAACAGATATGCCGGCTGCTCCTATAACAAACGTAACAACACCCGCGAGCCTCGTCGACTCATCGCTTACTGCGGTTCTAAGAGACGACGCAAAAGTTTTAATGAGCGCGAGGCCGGCTAGCGCTAGAAGCAGCTCCGTAGGAACTGCCAGCACAAAGGCCGCAAATACAGAAGCAAAAAGCGCGAAAATTAGATAGACAACCCCGCCCCAGGCTGCTGCCTTCCAACGCTTTGACGGGTCCTTGCCAGCCCCCTCGTCGGCATTCAACGCCGCGGTGATGGCGGCTAGATTTAACCCAAAGCCTCCAAAAAATGACGTAACGACGGATCCAACACCCGTGGCAACGAAGATTTTAGAGGTTGGGAGCGGATATCCCAACCCGCTCATGATGGCCAAACCGGGAAGGTTCTGCGAGGCCATGCTAATCAAATAAAGCGGGATACCGATTGCGACTATTACACCGATATCAAATACGGGAGAAATTATTTCCAGGCTTGGCCAGAATGACAAGACCTCGAAGCTCTTGGCTTCTTGACTCATGGCAATCAGCGCAAAGCCGATAAGAATTGCAATCGGTGAAGCCCACAGCGGAAGTAACCGATTGAGCATGAGCCAGATAACGATTACTGGAATTATCAATATCGGGAAATCAACGCTCGAGCGCACTGTCGCGGCAACAAACGGGAAAATAACGCCCGCCAACATCGCAGCCGATATCTGAGGCGGTATTTTAGCAATTAGCCTGCTAAGTGCAGGCCACGCACCAGTAAGAACAACCAGCAAGCTGCTGACTATGAATGCTCCCACGGCCGTCTCGAAACTGACCCCAAGCCCCGAACTGGTCGCCAAAAATGCCGCACCAGGTGTGGACCAGACGATGCTAATTGGCATTCTGAGCCAAACGCTAAGGCCAATCGACAGCACTCCGTAGCCAACAAGCATTGCCACAATTGCGGTTGCAGTCTGGCTCTGGCTTGCTCCCATGGCACTTAGGCCGGCAATTGCTATTCCGAAGGTTGCGATTGATCCGGTAGTGGAAGCTACTGTTCCAGCAAGGTAGGGCGTGATGGCCGCGTTTTTCATGGGGAGTGGTGCGTGTTCGCTAAGCGGACTTGTCTTGAAGTGGCTTGCGGTGTGGTTGTATTTCCGGGATTGATCCAGTCTTGGCAACTTCTTCAGTGATCATGACGATGCCAGTGCTGTCGCTACCGGGAAGCTCGTACATTATCGGACCGAGCAGCTCTTCCAGAATTGCCCTCAGACCCCTGGCACCAGTCTGGCGCTCAAGCGCGGACTCAGCAATGTGCTCAATAGCACCGGCCTCGAATTCAAGGTCGAACCCATCAATTTCGAACATGCGCTGGTACTGCTTTATTAGCGCGTTCTTTGGTTCGGTAAGAATTTTGATGAGGGCAGACTTGTCAAGCTCCTCCACGGTCGCAATTACTGGGAGCCTGCCAATAAATTCTGGGATTAGTCCAAATTTACGAAGGTCTTCTGGCTGAACCTGCCTATAAATGTCCACACCATCGTTCTTCTGTTTTAGCTCGGCACCAAAGCCAATACCCTTCTTGCCAGTTCGCTCCGAAACTATTGTCTCGAGGCCGGAAAAAGCTCCCGCGACAATAAATAGCACGTTGGTGGTATCGAGCTGGATAAACTCCTGCTGCGGGTGCTTCCTGCCGCCCTGGGGCGGGATAGAAGCGACTGTACCCTCAAGAATTTTCAGCAAGGCCTGCTGGACACCCTCTCCCGAAACGTCTCGAGTGATGGATGGATTCTCAGATTTTCTTGAAATTTTATCAATTTCGTCAATGTAAATAATTCCAGTTTCAGCCCGCTTGGGATCGTTGTCCGCAGCCTGGAGCAGCTTCAATAAAATGTTCTCGACATCCTCGCCCACGTAGCCCGCCTCGGTGAGCGCAGTAGCATCAGCAACCGCAAACGGGACGTTCAGACGCTTCGCAAGAGTCTGTGCAAGGTAAGTTTTTCCGCAACCAGTTGGACCAATCATAAGAATGTTGGACTTGGCAATTTCTATGTCATCGTGCGGCTTGCCCGCGGCAGTTAGTGTGCCAGTTGATCTGATTCGCTTGTAGTGGTTATAGACCGCCACCGCCAGCTGCTTCTTGGCGCCATCTTGACCGATGACGTATTCATCCAGAAAGCCCTTGATTTCCTTGGGGTTTGGGAGCTCCATTGACTCCAAGTCCTTGGAGACACTCTGACCCAGTTCCTCTTCAATGATTTCGTTGCAGAGCTCAATGCACTCGTCGCAAATGTACACAGCCGGGCCAGCAATTAATTTGCGCACTTGCTTCTGGCTCTTGGCACAAAATGTGCACTTCAGGAGCTCACTGGTCTCAGATAGTGTCATGACAAAACCCTATAGCGAATGGCCGACTTTTTTCGCCGCGCCACTCGCCAAAGAGCACTAGAGCTTTCTGGAAGTCAGCACCTGATCTATCAAGCCGTACTCCATTGCCTCTTGGGCGGTCAAGATCTTGTCGCGGTCGATATCTTTATTGACCTGCTCCAAACTCTTTCCGGAGTGATGGCTCAATGTAAATTCAAGCCAGTCGCGCATGCGCATGATTTCTTTGGCTTGAATCTCAATGTCAGAAGCTTGACCCTGTCCCCCGCCTCCAGAAGAAGGCTGGTGGATCAGAATTCGGGCGTTGGGCAAGGCGAGACGCTTGCCTTTGGCACCGGCAGCAAGCAGAACAGCTGCAGCGGAGGCAGCCTGACCCAAGCAAACTGTTTGAATCTGCGGCTTTATGTACTGCATGGTGTCGTAGATAGCTGTCAACGCCGTGAAAGAGCCGCCAGGAGAGTTGATGTAGAGGGTAATGTCCCGATCTGGGTCTTGGGACTCAAGAACCAAAAGCTGCGCCATAATATCGTCGGCGGAAGCGTCGTCAACCTGAACACCCAAGAACACAATGCGGTCCTCGAATAACTTTGTGTATGGATTGTGACGCTTTATTCCGTAGGATGTTCGCTCTTCAAACTCAGGAAGAATGTACCTGGCACTGGGTGCAGCGACGCGGCCCTGGGATGTCTCGATGAAACTCATAATTAGGCCTTTCCAACGCCGGTTGAGCGACTAGCAAATTCTTGTATTTGATCAATAAACCCGTACTCGAGAGCTTCCGCGGCTGTGAACCATCGATCGCGGTCTCCATCGAGCATTACCTGTTCGACGGTTTTTCCGGTTTGTTGCGCAGTGATGGCTGCAAGCTGTCGCTTCATTGACATGATTAGCTCTGCCTGAGTCTGAATGTCCGAGGCGGTTCCTCCGAAGCCACCAGCTGGCTGGTGAAGCAAAACCCTGGTGTTCGGAGTGGCATACCTCTTACCCTTCGCACCAGAAGAGAGCAGGAACTGACCCATAGACGCAGCCATTCCAATTCCGACCGTGACAATGTCGTTTGGAACGTACTGCATGGTGTCGTAGATAGCCATGCCTGCGGTGATTGATCCGCCCGGAGAGTTGATGTACAAGAAGATGTCTTTTTCGGAATCCTCTGCTGCTAGTAGCAGAATTTTGGCGCAAATCTCGTTAGCGTTCTCGTCCCTAACTTCACTACCCAACCACACAATGCGGTCTTTCAGTAGTCTGTCAAAAACACCTGTTCGCTCCATTTGGGGCATTGCCATTAAAATCTCCTTTAGCTACGTAGTGTCTACGATAACCAGCAAAGTTGTAACAGCGTGCCCTTGTTCGCCTTAGGCGTTAGACCTCGTAGGTAACTTTTGCACCCTTGGTGTCAGTAATGTCAGCCTGTGCAACTAAGAAGTCCACGGCCTTGCGCCTTTTCAGCTCATCAGCATAGAAAGCGACTTGTCCAGAACCAGCGACCTGTTCGATGAACTGGTTAGGTTCCATCTGGTAGTTCCTGGAGGTAAACGCCAAGTACTCAATCAATTCCTGGTCCTCAATCTTGATTTCCTCGGCATCGACAATGGCATCTAGTAGCAACTGAGTCTTGAAGCCTTTTTCAGAGTCTGCGGTGACTTCCTTACGGTGAACCTCGTCCTCTAGACGACCTTCGCCTTCAAGGTGAGAGTCAACTTCCTTCTTTACAGCAACATCGGACACCGGAATCTTGGCTTTAGCTACAAGTTCCTCAACAATTTTGTCCCTAGCTTGTAGCACTTGCTTGCGACCAAGCTGCTCGGCAAGCTTGGTTTCTAGGTCCTTCTTAAGTTCGGCTAACGTGTCAAACTCACTGGCCAGCTGCGCAAAGTCGTCATCCGCTTTTGGAAGTTCGCGCTCTTTTACGGCCTTTAGGGTAACGGATACTTCGGCCGCCTGTCCCGCCATTTCTCCGCCCACAAGCTTTGAACTAAAGGTTGTGGTCTCGCCAGCCGTGAGGGTCTCTAGGGCCTCGTCGATACCGTCAAGCAGCTGCCCGGAACCGATTTCGTAAGAAATGTCCTGAGCAGTGTCGATGTCCTTACCGTCCATCGTCGCCGTTAGGTCGATTGTGGTGAAGTCTCCAGTCTTAGCTGGCCTATCTACTGTCTTTAGGGTCCCAAACCGGGCGCGAAGCGCATCTAACTCGGTCTCGATGTCCATTTTGGCAACCTTGACGGGCTCGACAGTCACCGCAATGTTTTTGTAGCTAGGAAGCTTGAACTCTGGGCGAACTTCAACCTCTAGAGAAATAATTAGGGGTTTGCCCATCTCAGCAGCGGTCGGCGCTGAGCTGACATCCGCTTCAGGGGTTCCGAGTGGCTTTAGCTTTTCAGCTACGAGTGCTTCTCGGTAAAAGCTGTCCATGCCATCGTTGATGGCCTGAGCAATGATCGAATCCTTACCCACGCGCTGATCCAAAACAGAGGAAGGAACCTTACCCTTGCGGAAACCCGGGATGTTGACCTGGGTAGCGACTGACTTGTAGGCCTTGTCTAGTGTGGGCTTGAACCCCGCCTGATCAACTTCGATGGTCAGTTTTACTCGGGTCGGGCTCAGTTTTTCAACGGTCGTCTTCAACTTATCTCCATGGTTGGGGTTTTTCTTCAAGCAATTTGTCGGGATGACAGGATTTGAACCTGCGACCCTCTGTTCCCAAAACAGATGCGCTACCAAGCTGCGCTACATCCCGAACATTCTTGACCAATGGCCACGAACTCGACCACTCTACCCCATAGAATGATGTCTCGTCTAACAAAGACGCGCGAGTGTAGCTCAATGGTAGAGCCTCAGTTTTCCAAACTGATGACGCGGGTTCGATTCCCGTCACTCGCTCCAAGCAACGACGCTCATAGGATCGGCCTTCATGCACTTTGGCAACTAGAACACCAGTAGAGCTTCCTACTATTGAGAACCTGAATCGAAATAGGATTCAAGCAATTTCTACAGGGTAAGCCTTCGCGCTTATAAGCAGAATACCGATCTAAGATCGTGGGTCGTCCTTTTAGATACCCGTCTCTTGTCAACATGATTCCGGTCTTGACGCCAATTCTCATTAGCATCACGGCATCAAACCAAATCCCTGCAATCACTTCGGATGCAATCAGATGCCCAGGGGTATATGGGTTTAGGCCAGCGCGAAAAAGCAACTCCGCTCGATAAACGTTGCCGACCCCAGCAATTACGCTTTGATCCATTAGCAATTGCCCAATTACAACTTTGCTGCTTGCCACTCTTGTTAGAAAGCGCTGTAGCTCGTGGTCACCCGGGTCTATTCGCAAGGGATCTGGTCCTAGCTTCGATTGTTTTGCCGTTACCTGAAGTGCATCAAGTACCTCGCACGATGTCGGGCCCACGACGTCTGCAACCTGTTCGCCGCTCAGAAATCTCGCTCGGACCTGCCCTACTGGTTCGGGAGGGGTGTCCTCAAAGCCTCGAAAACGCCACTTGCCGTAAATACCCAGGTGAATTCTCACTGTCGCAGTCTCAAAGCCGAGATAAAGCTGCTTGCCAAAAGCCTCGCTGGTCAAAAGTGCTTGACCAGATACTAGTTTCGAGTCAGTAAAGCGCCCTTGCGGAGAAGTCAGCTCGACCTGTTTTCCTAGGAAATGTTTAGAAAAATGTTTTGCTGTTCGGTGAACGGTATGTCCCTCTGGCATCGGATTAGTAAGTAACCTCTCCGGTGTTTTCAAACTGCATCAGTTTGCCAATCCGTCGCAGGTGGCGCTCATCATTTGAGAATGGCTGAGTGATGAATATCTTTATTAGCTCAAGAACTTCGATGTTGTCATGCTGCCTGGCGCCAATTGCCGCAACATTGGCGTCATTATGGTCCCTGGCAAGCTCCGCGGTCTCCGGGTTCCAAATAAGTGCTGCGCGAATGCCTTTTACTTTATTAGCAGCCATTTGTTCACCGTTTCCACTGCCGCCAAGTACGATTCCAAGAGCCTCTTCACCGGCGACTCGGTCTTTGGCAACCGCTAAAGCAGCTTGGATACAAAACCCCGGGTAATCATCCAAAGCGTCGTAAACCTTGGGCCCGTGATCGACAACTTCGTGGCCAAGTTCAGTCAGTGAATCGACTAAAAACCCGCTCAGCTCCATGCCGGCGTGGTCGGTTGCTATGTGTATTTTCATGCTATCCCGCTGTCTCTAATTGGTAACTGGCAATAAAGTCTTCTGGGCTATGCATTCTCACCGCGATAGCCTCGCCCCAGTCGAGTTTTATCAAAACCGCAGCTCCCGAACTTGGAATAAAAGCAAGGGTGTTAGACGAGTAACGCAAGCCCCAGCCGCCATAGTCTCTTGCTTGAACGTTTATCCGGCTGACTGACTCGATGGCGCTCAGTGGCACGGTCAAAAGAACTAATCCTCTAAGACTAATCTCTAGGTTTTCCCGAACTCTCAAACTGGGCTTAGCCGAGAACAACCAAACCATGATCGCAACTGGAATAAGAACCAAGAGAAACCACTGACCAATAAACAGGCTTTCGTCGGTATCTAGGCCCGCCTGGAGCAAAGTGGTAGTGGTCACAACCACAAGAATGAAGAAAAACAGACCCACCAAGAGCGACTTCATCAGAGGCTTTAGTAACTTTGCCGTATCGCCGGAGGCCTCGAGTGCAACAAGACCAGATAAATAGGACAGAAAACTAATCGTGACTAACCACAAATAGCTGTTCAGGTCCAAAAATTGATCCGCTTGTCCGCTGACCCCCCAGTGGATTGCGACGGGGTCCGGGAGTAATCCAGCCGACCCCAGGGAAAAACTTCCGACAAGAAAAGCAACTGTTAGAACCGGGGCTAATAGATAAATTGCCAATCGTGTAGAGCTCATGTTTCTCAATTTACTTCTTGCCCAACTTGGCATTTAGCTTGGGACGAGTAAGCCGCAAAATCATGGACGCAGTGAACGCGGTAAGAATGACGTACGCAAGAGTAAGCGCTTGAAGATTAACGCTCAGTACCGCTGGTGCCGCGAGAGCGGCTATCACGATTGAGAACTCACCGCGCGGGATTAGGAACGCAGTTGTGCGCCAAACCGCCAACCGATCCGTCAGATCGCGCGTCACCCACCATCCAACAGCGTACTTACCCGCTACTCCAACGGCCGTTAACACCAATGCAAGTGGCAGCACCGCTGGCAGCTCCGCCGGGTCGATGGTTATGCCAAAAAACAGAAAGAAAATTGCTGCGAAAATATCCCTAAGCGGCATCAGCCTCGATCTTGCTGCCTCCGCTACTTCACCGGTCAACAGCAGGCCGATCAAGAAGGCGGCTACAACTCCCGAAAAGCCCACAAGATCGGCCAAGCCCGCCGCCAAAAGTGCCGTGCCGAAAACCGTGAGCAACAACCCACCAGGCTCGTTCGGGTCGAGAAACTTTTGAAATCTAGAGGAGCCCTTGAAGCTCACGAGAATCACCAAGCCGGTGATAGCCAGGGCTAGTCCGACGGTTAGTAAGCCGTTCCAGACGCTGACCCCAGTAATAACTGCGGAAAGCAGTGGCAGGTAGGGAGCCAGAGCCAAGTCCTCAAAAACCAATACACCGATGGCGCGCTTGGAAACTTCCGACTTCCTAAAGCCCATTTCCTTAATTAGCTGAGCTGCAATACCCGAGGAGGACACATAAGTTATTCCGGCGAGGGCTAATGCTCCAGGAATCCCCCAGCCCAATAAGAAGCCAATCAAGAAACCCGGAGTGGCATTCGCGATAACGTCAATCACACCGGCACTTTTGCGCTCTTTAAATGACTTAGCCAAGTCATACGCCGAATACTCAAGACCCAAGAGCAACAGGAGCATGATCGCGCCGATTTGAGCGCCGGTGACTAAAAACTCTTCGCTTAGCGAAAGAGGGATGAACCCTCCATTGCCAAGAGCAAGTCCTATCATCAAATAAAGGGGCACTACCGAGAACTTCATCTTGTTGGCCAAAAAAGCCACCAGACCAAGAACCAACAGGGCCGCACCAATCTCAGCGAGCTGTGCCGAGGTCTCGGGTGTTGCCGCCGCCTGAAGGAACTGATTCATAATTCAATTATTGCCCAGAGTTTGAGGTAAAAAAGCATCTAGGCTGTTTAGAAACAAAGACTTAATGGAGAAAAAATGCCAGGGGAAAATCTCACTCGCCTAGAAGCGCAAGCAAGATCTAAAATACTCGATGTTGATTCTTACATCGTTGAAGTCAATTTGACAGAGGATGCGAAGGTCTTTTCCTACGTTTCTATCGTGCGATTTAGTTGCAGCGAAGAAGGCGAAGAAACATTTATCGATGCGATTACAGCATCTGTTGAATCAATAGAGCTAAATGGACAGAACCTCGATCCCTCTAAGTATTCCGATGGCACCAGAATCAAGTTGCCGAACCTAAAACACGAAAACCTTCTCACAGTAAAAGCTCACGGAACCTTCTCCAACAGCGGCGAAGGCTTGCACCGATTCGTCGATCCAGTGGACGACGAGGTTTATTTCTACACCCAATTTGAGGTGCCTGACTCTCGTCGCATGTTCGCAGTATTCGAGCAGCCAGACCTAAAAGCTAGTTTTGAATTCAGGGTCACTGGTAGCCAAAACTGGCAAATGATTTCAAACTCCACCACTCCGGAACCAGTACCAATTGGTGAAGGACTGGCCCGTTGGGACTTCGCACCGACCCCAAGAATTTCCAGCTACATCACGGCCTTAGTAGCGGGACCATACACGGTCTGGCGCGACGAACTAGTTTCATCGAACGGACAGGTGATTCCACTTGGAGTATTCTGCCGAGGTTCACTGGCAACATTTATGGATCCGGACTACATCTTCGACAAGACCAAGGCCGGCTTCACTTACTTCGAGAACCTTTTTGATTACCCTTACCCGTTTGACAAGTACGACCAGCTTTGGGTGCCAGATTTCAATGCAGGAGCAATGGAGAATGCCGGCGCAGTTACTTTCACGGAGAGCTACATTTTTAGATCCGCTGTGACTGACGCAGTCAAAGAACGACGGGTAGTCACAATTTTGCACGAGCTTGCCCACATGTGGTTCGGAGACCTGGTGACCATGGTCTGGTGGAACGATCTGTGGCTAAACGAGAGCTTCGCCGAATATGTTTCTACCCTCGCGACCGCAGAGGCAACCGAGTGGACGGAAGCCTGGACCACTTTTGCGTCCCTCGAAAAAAGCTGGGCATATCGACAGGACCAGCTACCCTCCACTCACCCGATCGTCGCCGAGATAAACGATCTCGAGGACGTTCAAGTGAATTTTGATGGCATCACGTACGCAAAGGGAGCCTCGGTTCTAAAGCAGCTCGTCGCATGGGTCGGTCAAGACTCATTCATGCGTGGTGTCGGTAACTACTTCAAAAAACACCAGTGGAAAAACACCGAATTAAAGGACCTGCTCGTTGAGCTCGAGGCCGAGAGCGGCCGCGATTTAGCAGAATGGTCATCGCTTTGGCTCGAAACTGCCGGTGTGAACACTCTTCGTCCCGACATCGAAGTTGATAAAGATGGCAGGTTTACCAAGTTTGACATTGTTCAAACGGCGATTGATGACTACCCATACCTTCGTCCTCACCGATTGGGTGTCGGAATGTTTCAGCTTGTCGGTGGTCGACTTGAGCGTAATGGCGAGATTGAAATCGATGTTGCGGGTCCCGTAACATCCGTTTCACAGTTACTGGGTGAAATAAAGCCGGACCTGATATTAATAAATGACAAGGACCTTGCCTACGCCAAAATTCGACTGGACGACGGCTCATGGGCCGTAGCACTCGAGAACTTATCTGGGATCTCTGACTCGCTTGCAAGAACCATGATTTGGTCGGCGGCTTGGGACACTACCAGAGACGCCGAGGCGAAGCCGAGAGATTTCATTCAGTTGGTGCTGGACCACATTGGCAGTGAAACTGAGTCCACGACCGTCACAACACTGCTACGCCAACTAGTAACAACAGCAACGCTATACGTGTCGGAAGATAAACGAGCAGAAACAGTTGAGCACATAGCTGACTCGCTCATCTCGCTGGCAGAGACCGCAGAGGCCGGGAGCGATAACCAGCTGCAGTTTGCGAAATTCGTCGCTCAGTTCGCAACCGACTCTAAACAACTCGACTGGTTAGAAGGTCTAGTATCCGGCCAAAAAGCGCTCACAGGCCTAATAGTTAACGGAGACTTGCGATGGGAGATTCTGCTCGGACTTGCGGTCGGCAATCGCGCCGACCAAGACCGAATAGCGACTGAACTAACCAAGGACAACACGGCAAACGGCAAGAAGTTTGCCGCCGCAGCGTTAGCAGCAATCTCAACTCCAGAGGCGAAGCTAGAAGCTTGGACAGAGCTGACAGACCGCACCGAGTACTCGAACACGCTGATTAGCTCCGCCTCTTCCAGTTTTGGGCGGGTCTCTGACACCAAATTGCTCGAAATATACGCTGACAAATATATGTTGATAGCCCAACGGATCTGGGAGGAGCGCAGTTACCAAATCGCGTCTTACTTATTGACCAACCTCTACCCAATCGCCCTGGCAAATAAAAGCCTCGCCGACAAGACCAAAGAACTCATTGATTCAAGCTTCGCCAAGTCAAAGCCTGCTTTTAGAAGGACCTTGGTGGAGAATCTGGCTGGTCTGGAACGTGGATTAAAAGCCCAAGCCAAAGACCAAGAGGAGAACTAAATGACCTTTACCGAATTCATGTCCGAATGGTCCACTCTGGTATCCATCGTGATTATTCTCACGGCAGCTGTCGTGCTGCGTGTGCTGCTGAAGGTGGCATCGAAGAGAATTGTCAGAACGATTATCTCGGGGGTTCAGCGCGTAAAGAAGAATGATCGCCTGGACGACCTGATGGTGGAACAACGACTCACGCAGCGAACTAGAACCATCGCTACCGTCCTCGATAACTTCACGACCTGGGCAATCGCTATCACCGCGCTAGTGATGATTCTTAGCGAACTTGGAATTAACGTAGGGGCATTAATTGCCGTATCGACCGTTTTAGGTGCCGCTATTGGCTTCGGTGCCCAGTCGTTAGTGAAGGACATTCTCTCCGGAATATTTATAGTGTTCGAAGACCAGTATGGAGTCGGTGACTGGGTCGAAATTGGCGATGTATCCGGAGAAGTGGAGCGTGTGGGCCTGAGGGTTACCGAAGTTCGAGACATTCACGGGACGCTTTGGTTTGTTCGGAATGGCGAGATCATTCAGGTGGGTAACGCCTCACAGGAGTGGGCAGCTGCTCTGTTGGACTTCCCATTTGCGTACGACAATGATGTCGATCAAGTTCAGGACATCATACAAACCACCGCTGATGAAATGCGCAAGTCTAAAGAGTGGAGCAGAGACATGATTGCGGATGCCGACATGTGGGGAATGCAACACATTTCCGGTGAGCAGTTTGTCATCCGAGTTTCAATAAGGACTCTTCCTAATCGTCAGTGGGCGGTTTCAAGAGAGCTCAGAAAGCGATGCAAGCAAGCCTTTGACAAGCAAAACATCGGCCTACTTCGTGCAAGCAAGATAAACCTGGCGAAGTAATTGCAAGATTTCTATCAGCGAGTTGGCGGACAGCCGGTCTTTGAAGAGCTCACTCGCACCTTCTACAAAGGGGTCGCAACCGATCCAATACTTAAACCCATGTATCCGGAGGAAGACCTGGAGCCTGCGCGTATCAGGTTGCAATTATTTTTGGAGCAGTACTGGGGAGGCCCAACCACCTATCAAGAGACCCGAGGTCACCCGAGGCTGAGAATGCGTCACAACGGTTTCAAGATAAACCCCGCTGCAAAACAGGCCTGGCTAATGCATATGGAAAGCGCAGTGAAGTCGCTCTCGATTTCTGAGCTGGATAGAGATGAGCTCTGGGACTATTTGGAGCGGGCCGCTCACTCGATGCTAAACACCTTCGAGGACTAGGAAAACCTGAAGCTTTCCTTCGCTATCACGTGACCAAAGTCGCTACTTAGACGAATCCAGCCATGGGCCCTGTATACCTTTACAGGAATACCTTTTTGCATGAATCCCAACCCAGCCATGGCAAAGGCTGAGCCCGCTGGAAAGTTGTGCTCAATTCCTACTGCTTTACCCCAGATTTGAAGCCTTACTCTCGCGGCAATAGCGCTTCCGATGCTCTCAGGAAGCGCTTCGGCCACGGCGGCGATGCCTTCTTTTGCCCAAGCAGAAATTTTCTCTTGTTCAACTTCGCCAGCACGCACCCAGCCTTGGCGTGGCGGAGAAATGCCGGCCCAGCCAACCCTGGCGGCAGTCCTAGGTGGCACCAAAACCAGCTCGTCGTTCTCGATGCTCTTTTCCACCGCTGCCAGTAGGTCTTCGATTGTAAAAAGCGAGTCAAGCTCGTTTTCGGAAGTGAGGTTGAGGGTTCTGAGCCCAATGACCGTGAGCCCGTCACCCAACAAAGATCCGGCATAAATAGGACTGACGTAAACCGCCAACACAGAACCAAAAGCCCGCAGCCTTACTGCGCCGGTGCTGTCCAAGCGCAATGCCCTTTTTAGATAACCTGCGAGATCGACAAGGTCATTCGGGTCCTGAAAGGAGAGATTTTTATCCATGATCAACTCCTAAACTAGTCAATGAGAGAAGGTTTTTATGCAAGATTCAGTTATTCCACAGGACCCAGTGGCGGATTTAGTTCGAATCTTGGACCTTGAACAGCAGAGCCCCACTACTTTCCTCGGTCAAACCCAGTGGATGCCACATGGCAGGGTTTTTGGCGGACAAGTTTTATCGCAGTCCCTAGTCGCTGCCACTAGGACGCTTGAGCCGGGGCGTCCAGTCCACAGCCTCCACAGCTACTTCTTGCGCCCGGGGGACGTGGCCAAGCCAATTGAGTTTGAAGTTGACATCCTTCGAGATGGTCGCAGCTTTTCCGCTCGGCGTGTTCAGGCCAGCCAAGAAGGTAAGGCCATATTTTCAATGATTGCGTCTTTCCAGGATTCAAGTGGCGGTATGACCCACTCGGACGCCATGCCCGAAAACCTGCCCGAACCGGAGAATCTTCCTTCCGCAGCTTCAATTCTTTCCAACTTTGATCACCCGATAACCAATTACTGGGCCAAGGCGCGGCCGTTTGACCTTCGGCACACCGACGAACCCATCTATCTATCTGCAGCTAAAGAGCAGTCCGCGAAGCAGTGTGTCTGGTTCAAGCCCATAACGGAGCTGCCCGCTGACGAAGCCATAGAAGTGGCGAGCCTGGCTTACGCAAGCGACTACTCGATACTGGAGTCAATAATGAGGCGCCACGGCCTTAGCTGGGCGCACAAGGGTCTTAGCTCAGCAAGCCTGGATCATGCAATGTGGTTTCATGAAAAGCCAGACTTCAGTGACTGGCTGCTGTATGTTCAGCACTCCCCCGCTGCGCAAAACAGCCGCGGGCTAGCACTCGGGCAAATCTTCAACAGAAGCGGGAGCCTAGTTGCATCCGTCGCGCAAGAAGGAATGCTGAGAATTCCAGAGCTTTCCTAGTCTCTAGTAAGCCTGCGATAAGTGGATCGGTGAGGCTTAGCAGCGTCCGGGCCCAGTCGCTTGATCTTGTTTTCCTCGTATGAGTCGAAGTTTCCCTCGAACCAGTGCCAATTATCTGGCTTTTCGTCTGTCCCCTCGTGAGCCAAAATGTGCGTGGCCACCCGATCAAGGAACCAGCGATCGTGAGTGATCACCACGGCGCAACCAGGGAATTCTAGAAGCGCATTTTCCAAAGACGACAAGGTTTCAACATCGAGGTCATTTGTGGGCTCGTCAAGTAGCAGGAGATTTCCGCCCTTTTTGAGGGTCAAAGCCAGATTCAGTCGATTTCTTTCGCCACCCGAGAGGACTCCGGCTTTCTTTTGTTGGTCGGCGCCCTTGAACCCAAAAGCTGCAACATAGGCCCTGGATGGCATTTCAACTTGTCCAACCCGAATGTAATCCAGCCCTCCGGATACAACTTCCCAGAGTGACTTATTCGGATCGATACCTTCTCGAGACTGGTCTACGTAGCTGATCGAAACGGTCTCGCCAATCTTGAGATCCCCAGTGTCAATCTGATGCATGCCAGTTATGCACTTAAACAAAGTTGACTTACCGACACCGTTCGGGCCGATAATTCCAACTATTCCATTTCGGGGCAGGGTAAAACTCAAGTCGCTGAAAAGTGGTCTGTCCTCAAACCCCTTGGAGATCTTCTTGGACTCTATAACTATGTCCCCAAGCCTTGGCCCCGGCGGAATTTGGATTTCCTCGAAATCTAGCTTTCTGGTTTTGTCCGCCTCCGCGGCCATTTCCTCATATCTTGAAAGCCTGGCCTTCGACTTCGTCTGCTTGGCCTTGGGGCTTGATCTGACCCACTCGAGCTCGTCGGCGAGGCGCTTTGACAATTTGGCGTCCTTCTTGCCAGCAACCTGCAACCGTTCCTGCTTCTTTTCCAGATACGTCGAATAATTACCCTCATATGGGTAAGCGCGCCCGCGGTCCAGCTCAAGAATCCACTGGGCCACGTTGTCTAGAAAGTATCTATCGTGTGTGACCGCGAGCACCGCACCCGCGTATTGCGCGAGGTGCTGTTCGAGCCACAAAACACTCTCAGCGTCCAAGTGGTTCGTCGGCTCATCAAGTAGCAGCAAGTCCGGCTTTTGCAGCAAAAGCTTGCACAAAGCAACCCTTCGCCTTTCGCCACCCGAGAGGTTGGTTACCGGCGTATCCCCGGGTGGGCATCGCAGCGCATCCATGGCCTGCTCTAGTTGATTCTCAAGATCCCAGCCGTCTGAAGCGTCTATCTGCTCCTGAAGTGTTCCCATTTCCGCCAAAAGAGTGTCGTAGTCGGCGTCTGGGCTGGCAAGCTCTGCGCTAATTTCATTAAATCGCTCAATCTGAGCGATGGTTTCGGCAGCGGCTTCCTGCACGTTTCCAAGTACTGTCTTCTCTTCGTTTAACGCCGGCTCCTGCATCAAGATACCAACGGTCGCATCCGGCGCCAGCCGAGCCTCTCCGTTCGAAGGATTGTCCAAACCGGCCATGATTTTTAGAACAGAGGATTTACCGGCACCGTTTGGTCCAACAACTCCGATTTTTGCACCCGGATAAAACGCGAGTGTTACGTCGTCAAGAATCACTTTGTCGCCGTGCGCTTTACGCGCTTTGATCATTTGGTAAATAAATTCAGCCAAGAAAATTGCCCATCCAATTTGGAAGAGGGAAACCCCTCTTCGTCGTTTGCTCTGGGAAAAGTTTATCCCAGTGCTAAAAGGCGCATTGCCCTTTGAAATTGCAAGTGACGAAGAGGGGTTCGGGTCTGGAGTTTGGGGGGCGCCAGACCCATCGAACTCTAGGCGGGCTGGAGCGTAGAGTCCGAATCTTCAGTTTGCTGGTCTTGACGTGCAGCCCTTTCGAATGTGCTGGTGCCAAACAAAAGGTCGTGCCCAAGACAATCCGCCTCAATCTCCACTGTCGTTCCGGTGCGTTCGCCGTTATCCCAATCGCGCACCTTTATTCGACCGCTGACTAGGATTCGATCACCTTTGGAAATCGATTCGTTTGCGTTGACGGCAAGTTGCCTAAATGCCACGACAGTGAACCAATTAGTGTCACCGTCAGCCCATGCACCCGAGTCTTTATCGAACCGTCGACTGCCGGACGCCAAGCGAAATGAAGTGACCGAGAGCCCCTCGGATGTGACTATGTTTCTAGGAGTGGTGGCGACCAGACCGACTGCCGTATAAGTTTCTGCCATGTATGAGCCTTTCCTTGTGATTCTGGAAAGTTTGGCAAGTTGTCAATCAGGATTGTGGTGCAGAAACAAATCTGTGGAAAACTCGTTATCGAAGAAGACTTGTGAACTTCGCTCTGACCTTTGAGACCTTTGGAGCCACTACGGCAAGGCAATAGCCCTGATTGGGATTCTTGTCGAAATAATCTTGGTGGTAGTCCTCGGCCTCGAAGTTTTCGGCTAAAGGAGTGACTTCGGTCACGACGTTTTGACCCCAAATTTCTTTGGCTCTTTCAACAGCATCGCTAAAAATTTGCTTTTGGGCTTCGCTCGAATAAAACATCGCCGATCGATACTGATCACCAACGTCAGCTCCCTGGCGATTCAGCTGAGTTGGATCATGCAAGGTGAAAAATATATCTAGTATTTGCTCGGAGGAAATCTCATCGGGATCGAAAGTGACATTCACGACTTCAGCGTGGCCAGTATTGCCATTGCAAATATCTTCATAGCTCGGATTGGGCTTGTGGCCGCCCGTATAGCCGCAGGTCACCTCTCCCACACCACGGAATTGGACATAAGCTGAATCTAGGCACCAAAAACACCCACCGGCAAGTACAAAAGTTTCCATAATGTTCCTAAACTTAGATGGTTACCCAATTGATTCCCAATTGGCATTTTGAAAGGTACGGCACAAGCCTAATTGACTCAAAAACACCCTACGCTTGGCGTGCTTTACGCGGCCAGTGCCGCAATCCTATTTGGTCTCAATGCCTCCACCACCAAAGTGATAATCCAATCGGGTATTACCCCTGAACAAGCCGTTCTAGTTCGGTCGATTACCGCAGGCTTAATTGCTCTCGCCTGGGCTCTAATTGCAAACCGTTCCGATCTGCGAGTAGAAAAGCGGCTCATCCCGAGACTTCTACTTTTAGGAATCGTGGGAGTGGGAACTCTTCAGTGGGCCTACTCACAAGCGGTGGTACTCCTGCCAGTTGGAATCGCACTACTAATCGAGTACACCGCCGTCCTTTGGGTGCCAATAATTGCTTTGCTTTTTTTCAAGGAGCGAGTAAAAAAACAGATTTGGTTTGGAGCTGCGCTAGTGCTTGGCGGCTTGGCCGTCGTTGCGCAAATTTGGGATAGTCAACTTAGTGGTCTAGGGATTATTTATGCGCTTGGCGCTGCCGCCTCGCTAACCACTCACCTGATAGTCGGGGAGCGAATTCAGCGACACTTGCCCACAAACGTCACCATGGCTTATGGAATGGGTATTGCCACTCTGCTTTACCTGCCCTTTTCAAGGCTGAACGAATTTGACTACGGAGGTCTGACCGACGGCCTAGACCTGAGCGGAAACCTCTCTGGAATAACAGTTCCGTTGTGGGTAATGCTCCTCTTGCTTGGGGTGGCCGGAAGCTTCCTGCCCATGGCTTTTACTTTTCTTGCGCTACGTCACCTCGGGGCGACTTTGGTGGGTGTAGTGGCTACATCGGAGACGATTCTGGCCGCAATGTTCGCCTTACTCTGGCTTGGGGAGCTGATTAGCCTGACCCAGGCCCTCGGGGGTATGGTGGTTATTGTAGGTATCGTTTTGGCACAGACGTCCAAGCGGCAAAGAGTAGTAAAGGTGGTTGATTAGATTGGCAACAATAAACTTGGTCCAAGCGGATTTCGAAGCAACAGTAAACAGTGACGGCATCACGCTTGTCGACTTTTGGGCCGAATGGTGCGGCCCTTGTAAAACCTTTGGTCCAATTTTCGAGGAGGCCTCCAATGGCCACCCAGAAATCACCTTCGCCAAGGTCGACACCGAGGCAGAACAAGAACTTTCCGGCATGGCTGGAATCTCCTCGATCCCAACACTGATGATTTTCCGAGACGGCATTTTGCTCTTCAGCCAAGCAGGCGCACTGCCGGCTCCGGCACTGAACGAGTTGATTGATAAGGTTCAGGGCCTCAACATGGCTGACGTCCACGCGGAAATCGCAAAGCAGCAATCTGATCCCGAAGCAAGCTAGCAAACAAACTTGAAAAACAATTCAATCGCCATGTTGGCGACGATAGCTGGCATCGGGATTTTGGCCTGGTTGATTGGATTTTTTGACCCGACGACATGTACTCCGGATGTTCAGGTCGCGGGGTGGTCCTCCTGCGAAGAAATAGCAAACCAGAGAACTATCGCGCTCTATGCGCTGATTGGTGTGACTGTCGCAGGCGTTCTAATAACCACCGTTCTAAAGCGAAAAAAGAAGTAGCTACTCTCGTTTGCGACTAGCTCTTGAGTGAGTCGAAAAGAGAATTTCTCTAAATCAATTCTTGAGTATCCACATAGTTCAATTCTGGAAAAGCTTGTGCGACGGCAGGGTGGGTGATCATTCCCTCATGCACGTTTAGGCCTAAAGCTAAAGCGGCATCATTTTTTAGGGCGGCCTTCCAGCCTCTCGTTGCCAACTGCAGCACATACGGCAAGGTGGCGTTGGTTAGTGCCCGCGTCGAAGTCGAAGGCACCGCGCCCGGCATGTTTGCAACGCAGTAATAAATAGTTTGGTGAACCTGGAAGGTCGGTTCATCGTGGGTAGTTGGCCTGGAGTGCTCGAAGCAACCGCCCTGATCAATCGCGATGTCAACAAGTACAGCTCCGGACTTCATCTCACTCACCATTTTGTCTGTCACTAATTTTGGAGCTCGCTCACCCGGAATAAGAACCGAACCGATCACCAAATCTGCATCCTTTAGTTGCTCGGCAATCTCGTAGGAGGTCGAAGCTCTGGTTTGCACCTCGGAATTGAAACGCTCGTCAATCTCCCTGAGCCTTGGAAGCGACAGGTCGATAACAGTCACATCTGCGCCCATGCCATTGGCAACAAGGGCCGCTTCGGTACCGGCGACTCCTCCACCGATTACTACGACCTTCGCACGCGGTGTTCCAGGAACTCCGCCCATGAGAACCCCGGCACCGCCGTTGGTCTTCATCAGCTGGTAAGCACCAATCTGCGCCGAGAGCCTGCCTGCAACCTCACTCATCGGTTGCAACAAAGGAAGCGAACGGTTTTCCAGCTGAACAGTCTCGTAGGCGATTGCCGTGGTCCCGGACTGGATAAGAGCATCTGTACATTCCCTAGAAGCCGCTAAGTGCAGATAAGTGAAAAGCACTTGCCCTTTACGCATCAGCGGATACTCCATAGCTATCGGCTCTTTGACCTTGCAAAGCAATTCGGCCTTGGACCAAACCTCTTCGGCAGTTGCTGTAATGGTCGCACCGGCTTTTTCGTAATCGTCGTCCCGAAAGCCCGAGCCCTCACCCGCACTTGACTGGATTAAGACCTCATGGCCGCGCGTCACTAATTCATGAACACCGGCGGGCGTGAGCGCGACTCGAAATTCGTTGTTCTTAATTTCCTTGGGGACGCCAACTAACATTTATTCTCCTTGAGCAAGTGACCTGAATTCTTGCAAATAATTCGCTTAGGCGGATAAAATACGAAGAATCTTCACTTATTACAGGAAAATGCACGATATCTAATGAAAAATGAGGTTTTTGAAATGCTCAAGCCGCAGAATATTCGCGTCAACGACGAGGTCGACGAAATCGACCGCTCGATTCTTTCCATACTCGGCAAAAATGGCCGTATTTCTAATGCTGATCTAGCGAATCAAGTTGGCATAGCTGCCTCGACCTGCCTTGGTAGAGTTCGCAATCTGGTTCAGCGCAAGGTGATTAGATCTTTTGCCGCCGACATAGCCCCAGAGGCTCTTGGATTGGAACTACAGGCTCTGATCTCAGTGTCACTTCGAGCAGGAGCGAGAGCAAATCTTGCCAGTTTCATGACTGCAATGCGTGAGCACCCACAGGTGATTCAAGTGTTCTTCCTCGGTGGTGCAGAGGATTTCATTGTGCACATCGCGGTCGCAGATTCAGACGCAGCCAGAGAGTTTGTGCTGGACCAACTCAGTAATAACGCATCAGTGGCAACCACCAGAACCAACATCGTCTTCGACCATTTTCACAAGGGCCCAATTAGCTAGAGTTGGGCCTATCGGGAGGGTCAAAATGACTGAGTCAATGCATCAAGCAGGAGCAGACAGCGAACTCCGCGAGGCCATCTATAAGTATGCGGCCGAGCGCATGGCTATGGACCCGGTTCCTCTTGACGGACCGCGCTCAAGAAGCGAGCTGGAGACGCACGCAGGGATCACAATAAGCGAGGCTGGCATCGGTGGACAGAAAGCCCTATCAATCTTCGAAGAGGTTTTAGCCCCAGCAACCATCTCCACGGATCACCCGAATTTCCTCTCGTTCATTCCTGCTGCGCCCACGGAGGCCGCGACTCTTTTTGATCTGGTAGTTTCCGCAAGCTCTATCTACGGTGGCTCATGGACCGAAGGTGCTGGGGCTGTTTTTGCAGAGAATCAAGTCCTCGAATTTCTAGCTCGCGAAGCGGGGCTTCCAAAGGGAGCCGGCGGAGTATTTGTTCAAGGCGGCACACTAGGGAACCTGTCCGCTCTTGTCGTCGCGCGCGATGTCGCAGAAGCCAAGCACGGCCGTCAAAATTGGGCAATAATCTGCAGCTCCGAGGCGCATTCATCAGTCAAGTCCGTTGGAAAAGTAATGGGCGTAACGGTCATTTCTGCTGACGCAAGCCAGACTGGCTCGTTAACCGGCGACGCCGCCGAATCTGCAATTCAAGAAGCCAAGAACCAAGGGCTGATTCCTTTTGCTCTGGTCGGCACAAGCGGCACTACTAATTTTGGCATTATTGACAAGCTCGATGAACTAGCGAATGTCGCTGCCGCTAATGATCTTTGGTTCCACGTTGATGGGGCCTACGGCTTGGCAGGAGTCTTAGTTGAGGAGCTGAAGCCTCTTTACCTTGGATTAGAAAGAGCTGACTCATTTATTGTCGACCCGCACAAGTGGTTATTTGCACCCTTTGACGCTTGCGCTCTTGTGTACCGCGACCCTGACCTTGCTCGACAAACGCACACCCAGCACGGGGAATATTTAGAGACTCTAAATAAGAATCATGACTGGAACCCGTCGGATTTTGCGTTCAATCTCACCAGAAGAGTTAGAGGTTTGCCTCTCTGGTTTTCACTCGCAACCTACGGGGTAGCTGCTTACCGGTCTGCAATCAAATCGAATGTCGACCTAGCAAAGAAAATTGGCGCTGAGATTTCTACCCGTCCCAACCTCAAGCTGGTGCGCAACCCGCAGCTCTCAGTCGTGGTGTTCGAAAGAGTCGGCTGGGATGCCAACGATTATGAAGACTGGTCAAAAAAACTACTTGAATCCCAGTTCGCATTCGTTGTCCCCTCCAGTCACCTAGGGAAGCCAAACACGAGGTTTGCAATAGTCAACCCAACAACCAGGTATCAAGACCTGGTCGCAATCCTGGACACGATGGATTAGCCGTGAAACTAACCCAGGTTGCGTCACCGAAATCACTCAGCCGTGTTCGAGAGCCTGAGCGCTCAATCATCAAGGTCGCTGCCGTCCAAATAAACCACAATGTCGACCCGGCGGCACACACAGCGACACTTCTCGAGGCAATCGAGATTGCCGTGGACGCAGGCGCCCAGGTAATTTTTCTTCCTGAGCTAACGCTTTCAAGATATCCGGCCGACCAATTGCCCACGGGGGCGCCTAACAGAAATGCCGAGCAGCTGGAGTCAGGCCCGACATTCAACCTGGTTTCACAGCAGGCCAAAAAATACGGCGTCGTTATTCACGCGTCGCTTTATCAAGAGGCGGGTCTGACTGATGGAAGAGGGCTGAACACAGCCATCATCGTTGGGTCAAATGGGGAGCTTCTGGGATCAACACCGAAGCTCCACATTCCGGTTACCGAGGGCTATTTCGAAGACAAGTATTTCGCTCCGGGTCAAGGCAATGATCCTTACCCGGTTTTCGAAATGGACCTAGTCGGAAAACCAAAGCTTGGGCTACCGACTTGCTGGGATGAGTGGTTCCCCGAAGTTGCAAGAGCTTATGCGTTGGCAGGAGCGGACATTCTTTGCTACCCAACCGCGATTGGCTCCGAACCTGACCATCCGGAGTTTGACACCGAACCACTTTGGCGCCAGGTCATTATCGGTCACGCGATTGCCAACGGTTTATTTATTGTTGTTCCAAACCGATGGGGCAACGAGGGTTTATTGGATTTTTACGGTTCATCATTCATAGTCGATCCCTACGGACGCATACTGGCTCAAGCCGGCCGTTTCGGCAATGAGGTGTTAGTCGCTGACCTCGACTTAGATCAGCGGAGGGATTGGTTAGAACTGTTCCCCTTCTTTGCCACTCGACGACCAGATACTTATAGCTCCCTGTCAGGTGCACTCGTCAACAAGAGAGCCCCTGGAGGCAAAGGTGAGCACGGTGGTATTCCGGGGCTGACCCCATGACATACATGATGCCTCCCGAATGGGAGAAACACGAACGAACCTGGATCGCATTTCCACACGATGGCTATACGCTTGGCGACACTCCCGATGAACAATACGCGGCTCGAAAAACTTGGGCAAATGTCGCCAATACTGCAAGTAACTTTGAAAAAGTGACCGCAATCGTTCACCCCAAAGACCTTGCCATCGCGAAGAAGTTTCTTTCCAGACAGGTCGAAATTTTTGACCTAGTAATTGATGATGCCTGGGTAAGGGACAGTGGTCCCACCTTTGTCAAAGACGAGGCTGGCGAACTGGCCTGCGTCAATTGGGTCTTTAACGGCTGGGGCGCTCAAAGCTGGGCAAGTTATAAGAACGACAGCAGGATGGCGCAAGAAGTAGCGAGCTTTTTGGGGGCTCCGCGAGTAGACAGTGACATGGTCAACGAGGGTGGCGGTATCCACGTCAACGGCAAAGGCCAAGTGCTGCTTACCGAGACGGTTCAACTAGACCCGGGTCGAAATCCAAACTGGACCAAGGAGCAAGTTGAGGAAGAGCTCTCCAGAACTATTGGAGTGACTGACTTCGTTTGGCTGAAACAAGGACTCACCAGAGACTATGACGAATTCGGCACCAAGGGCCATATCGATATTGTGGCTTGCTACTCACCCGATCAAAGAGTTCTATTCCATGACCAAAAGAATCAGAATCACCCAGACTTTCCGGTGAGCAAAGCCATCAAAAAACAACTTGTAGACGCTGAGCTTGACCCAGTATCGCTTCCCGCCCCAACGACCCTGAGGGATGATGATGGTTTCGTTGATTACAGCTACGTCAATCATTACGTTCTGAATGACGCTGTCTTACTTGGAAGCTTTGAAGATCAAAACGACAAAGAGGCTCAGGCCATTTTGAGAGACTGCTACCCAAATAGAGAAGTAATTTTGATTGATGCTCGTGAGCTATTTGCTCGCGGTGGCGGAATCCATTGCATCACACAGCAGCAACCGGTCAGTAAACGCTAAATTTCACGCTAACATTTGGGAAACAACGTCGTAGTCGGAAATTTCCGGCTCGCTTACCTATACCCGAGAGGCCAAACTGTAATGGCAACAAAAACAACCATTCGCAAGCGCTTTTTCGCACTCGCAGCAGTCACAGCGATTGCATCACTAGCACTAACTGGCTGCTCGAGCACCGAAACTGAGTCATCTGATCTAGGTGAACTGAATGTTCAGTTCAGCTGGATCAAAAACGCCGAATTCGCCGGAGAGTACTTCGCCGATTCGAACGGCTACTACTCCGAAGCTGGCTTCAGCTCAGTCAATTTAATCGCTGGCCCAACTGCAACCACAGCTGTAGTTCTTTCAGGTGAAGCACTGGTCGGTCTATCCGATCCGATTGCGGTCACTCCAGTGATCCTGGAAGAGGGCGCACCTCTAAAGATCATCGGTGCTACTTACCAGAAAAACCCTTTCACAATTTTGTCCCTGAAGGATGGCGGCAACATTGCCACTGCCCAGGATCTAATCGGTAAGAAGATTGGTGTTCAGGCCGGTGGCAACGAGACTCTATTTGATGCACTGTTGGCAGCCAACGGCATCTCACAGGATCAGGTAACAAAGGTCCCAGTGGAATATGACCCAGCTCCACTTGTAAACGGTGAAGTTGACGGATTCCTGGCCTACGTGACCAACGAGTCAATCACCGTCGCGAACCTTGGTTTTGAGGTAACAAACCTGCTATTTGCTGACAACGGCTTGCCGTTTGTAGCCGAGGCATTTGTGGTTACCCAGGACTCAATCGACAATAACCGCGCTGGCCTAAAAGCCTTCCTTTACGCAACCGCACGCGGTTGGAAAGATGCAATCGCTGACCCCAACGAGGGTGCGCGTTTGGCAGTAGAGGTTTATGGCAAGGACCTAGGTCTGGACATCGGCAAGGAGCAGCAGCAGTCTGTTGCTCAGAACTCACTATTGGTTGTAACGGATGAAACCGTTGCTAATGGTCTGTTCACTATTTCCGAGGCAATGCAGGCGAGCAACATTGCAACGCTTGCTGCGGCTGGCTATAACATTACCGCAGACCAGCTGTTCGACCTTAGCTTGCTAGCTGAGGTCTACAAAGAGCACCCAGAGCTTTTGGAGTAACCTTCCCTCATGAGTTTTGAAAATACCGCTGCCCAAGGTGAATCCACCTTGGGCAGCGGTATCACTATTTCCGGACTGTCCAAAGTATTCAAATTGGGAAACAGCACGATTACCGCGCTTGAAGACACCACCCTGCACTCGGATAAGGGCAGCTTCTTGTCGCTGCTCGGCCCATCGGGTTGTGGCAAGTCAACAATTCTTAGGATCCTAGCCGGACTCGAAATTCCCACCGCTGGAAGCGTCACCGTGGACGGAATGGACCCGAGTGAGCTCAGACGCGATCACAGACTAGGAATCGCATTTCAGGATTCCGCTCTTATGCCATGGCGGAGCGTTGTTGCAAACATAAGACTGCCGTTCGAACTAGCCCGAGTGAGCCCGGACGAAAGCCTAATTTCAGACTTAATAAAGCTGGTGGGCCTGCAGGGCTTTGAAAATGCCAAGCCGGCTCAGCTTTCCGGCGGCATGAAACAGCGCGTCTCGATTGCCAGAGCATTGGTGGTGCAACCCTCGGTGCTACTTCTTGATGAACCCTTCGGGGCCCTAGATGACATGACCAGGCAACGTTTGAACCTGGAGCTCTTGCGAATTTGGACCGAAAAGCCAGCTACCACCTTGATGGTTACCCATGGGATCTCGGAGGCCATCTTTTTGAGCGATCAGGTAGCCGTAATGAGCCCACGACCTGGCCGAATCAAAGAAATTATCGAAGTGGACCTGCCCAGACCTCGAACGCCAGAAATGATGCGGACCCCTGAGTTCCATGCACTCCATGACCATGCTTCAGACCTGCTATTTGGTGGCAATGGCGCGGCTGTTGGCGATGAGTAACGCAACCACTTTGCGCAGCAAGCTGCGCTTGCCAGCCTGGACCGGCGGTGTAATTGGCATTGTTTCTACCCTTGCCATTTGGTGGCTGCTGGCGGAAACAGTTTTTGCAAGCGTGGGAACCAGACCGGATGGTTCCGGTGGGGCCATCCCGACTCCCATCGAAGTTGTACTTCAACTAATTGAAGATGGCTTTGGGTTTTACTGGCGAAACGGAATAATTACCTTGACCGAGGCAGCCATTGGCTTTGCCTGGGGCAACGCATTGGCACTTGTCTTCGCCGGCATTGCGCTGGTGCTACCAAGGCTTGAAACCCTCACAACTCAGATTGCGGTTATTACTTACTGCATCCCAATCGTGGCCATTGGGCCTATCGTGCGACTCGTCGTTGGTGCACCCGGGGCCGGGGAACCGGCAGGCGCAGCAATAGTGCTGGCTGCACTGAGCGTCTTTTTCACGACCATGATTGGAGCCCTTACTGGAGTAAAGGCCACTGATAAACGAATGCTCGATGTGGTTACTGCCTATGGTGGCGGTGCAATCCAGCGATTGCTTAGGGTGCAACTGCTCTCAGCGCTTCCGTCTATCTTCGCAGCCTTCAAAATAGCCGCACCGGCAGCCTTTTTGGGTGCAATCCTGGGCGAGTATGTGGGTGGTCCAGATGTTGGCTTTGGGCCAGCCATGGTCAATGCCCAGCAGAGCCTTGAGATCGCCAGAGTTTGGGGCGTTGCGCTCATTTCCGGGTTGATTGCCGGTGGCGGTTACGCGCTCTTTAGCATTATTGGAAAGCTCGTTACTCCCTGGGCGAAGGTAACCAACCGATGAACTTCAAGATAGAAGACGCGCAAGATCGCTCGATGATTGTTGTGCGGAGCCGGGTCAAGCGCGACGCTGCAAAGCAGACCGCCAAGATTATTTCGCAGTCCATAGGAAACACTGCCCTTTCGCTGGTTGTAGTTTTGATCCTCTGGGTAGTTGCGCTCTGGGCCTTCGATGTCAGCCCATACATTGGCAAGGGCCCGCTCGATGTCTTCAACTGGCTGTTCCTAGTTGAGGCTGCAGTCGAGAATCAGACGCTGGTTCTTTCGGCACTTGCCCAAACCATGTTCGATGCCGGGATTGGTTTTGGCTTCGGGTTGTTTTTTGCAACGTTGATTTCGGTGCTTTTCACCCTATTCAAATCTGTCGAGCAAGCGCTGATGCCAATTGCGATGCTGCTGCGCTCAGTGCCACTTATTGCAATGGCACCGATCCTGATTCTAATTTTCGGCAGGGAGCAAGTCACGGTGGCAGTGATGGGGGCCATTGTGGTGCTGTTTCCAGCGCTTGTAAACATCGTCTTTGGCCTTAGGTCAGCTTCTCAGGCAACCCTCGATGTTGCGACCGTGTATGGCGCAAACAAGCTTGCTGCCCTCAGGTATGTTGCCTTTCCCAGTTCACTGCCATCATTCTTTGCCGCCGTAAAGATTTCAGTTCCAGGGGCTATCACGGGGGCGCTATTAGTCGAGTGGCTAGCCACCGGCCAGGGTATCGGTTATGGAATTATATCGGCCGTTGGTAGGGCGAAGACCAACGAGGTTTGGGCCTATGTTGTTGTGATTACTTTGGTTTCCATCGTGCTCTACAACCTGATTGGGCTGTTTGAAACCTACGTTCTCAAGCGATTCGCTCCGCAGGCCTGGAAGTCCCGATAGAAAGTTCCAAGTAGCCGCATTTACCCTTTCGCTTCATGACTAACACCGCATTTCAGCCAACTAGAATCGAGGGGTTGAAAGGAAGCCGCCATGAAGCGCACCGAGACCGCCATCGACCTGTTAGCTAATGAATTAGTTATTGATATGGCTAGCCGCTATCCATCCTTTGCGACCGACATCGGCTACCCCGGGGGCGAGGGCGATATGGATGACCATTCACCCGAAGCCCTAGCGAAAGAGCAGTTGGCCATCAAGGAGGTTCTTGCCAAATTGGCAGCGCTTGAGCCACAAGATCAGATAGACGAAGTAACAAAAGATGCGATGACCGCGTCCTTGACTCAGGAAATCCAAAGCTATGATTCTGGCCTCCACTTCAGAAACCTCAACAACATTGCGTCGCCGGCGCAAGGAGTAAGAGACATTTTTGACAACTCACCGACGGCCACAATAAAGGACTGGGAAAACTTAGCTTCAAGAATGCGAAAAGTGGAAGTATCCCTGTCTGGATACATTGAAACACTGAGAATCGGACTGATTGCGGGTGACGCTCCAGCCAAGCGTCAGGTTGAAGCTGTCATTGATCAGGTTCGACAGATCACAGCGACTGACGGCTTCTTTCGCGAATTCGCAAAAGACGCCAAGGCTCAAAAGGGTGAGCTCACAGAAGAGCTTATGAAAGATCTGGCCGAGGCCGCCGAGGCCGCAACCCACGGGTATGCGAAATTTGAATCGTTTTTAGAACAAGAGCTCTTGCCAGGCGCGACCGTTGAGGATGCTATAGGCAGGGAGCGCTACGAGTTGTTGTCCATGAGGTTCTTAGGAACCAAAGTGGACCTAGACGAGGCTTACGAGTGGGGCAAGGAAGAGCTTGCTCGGGTAGTCGCCGAGCAGGCTCTAGTGGCTGAACAAATCCTCCCCGGGGCGAGCGTGGAAGAGGCAATAACCTACTTAGAAAATGACCCCAGCACCAAGCTTCATGGCACAAAGGCTCTTCAGGAATGGATGCAGCAACTCTCGGACGCTGCCGTAGTGGCTCTTTCAGGGACGCACTTTGAGATCGCTGAGCCGATAAAAAAGCTCGAGTGCATGATTGCGCCGACTAAACACGGTGGTATCTACTACACCGGACCATCAGATGACTTTTCACGACCCGGGCGGATGTGGTGGTCAGTGCCAGTCGGTGTTACTGAATTCGACACATGGCGTGAAACCACCACCGTTTACCACGAGGGCGTTCCTGGTCATCATCTTCAAGTGGCACAGGCAACCTACGTGAAAGAAACCCTTAATGCTTGGCGACGTCTAGCTTCCTGGACCTCTGGCCACGGAGAAGGCTGGGCGCTATATGCCGAGCGACTAATGGACGAGCTTGGTTACCTAGATAACCCAGCCGACCGACTCGGGATGCTCGACGGTCAGCGAATGCGTGCTGCTCGTGTTGTTCTGGATATCGGGGTTCACTTAGGCAAACCGAGGCTCGACGGCAGCGGAACTTGGGATTTTGACTACGCACTTGAATTCATGGGTAAGAACGTAAACATGAGTAAAGAATTTGTAAAGTTTGAAGTCACAAGGTATTTCGGGTGGCCGGGGCAAGCACCAAGCTACAAAATCGGGCAGCGCATCTGGGAGCAAGTGCGGGATGACTACGCAATGAAAAAAGGTGATGACTTTGACATCAAGCTATTTCACAAAACTGCACTGAATCTTGGCGGGCTCGGGCTTTCGACCCTCCAAAAAGCAATGGCGCAGGCATAGCGCCCGCTTTTTGGTTACGCTTGGCAACGTGTCTAAAGTTCTAGCATCACTCCCCATAGGGGAAAAGGTCGGTATCGCATTCTCCGGAGGTCTCGATACCTCGGTCGCTGTTGCATGGATGCGTGAAAAAGGCGCCATTCCCTATGCCTACACGGCGAATCTTGGTCAGTATGACGAGGATGACATTGATTCGATTCCAGATCGAGCAAAAGAATATGGTGCTGAGGCAGGCGTAATCGTCGATGCCCGGGAAGCACTAGCCGAAGAAGGGCTCATCGCTCTTGCTTGTGGTGCATTCCACATTCGAACCGGAGGCAAAGTTTATTTCAACACCACTCCGTTAGGCCGAGTTGTTACCGGAACCCTTCTGGTTCGCGCCATGAAAGAAGACGGAGTTGAAATCTGGGGCGATGGCTCGACCTACAAAGGCAATGACATAGAGCGGTTTTATCGCTACGGCCTACTGGCCAATCCAAGCTTAAGAATTTACAAGCCCTGGCTGGACGCAGGCTTTGTAGCGGAACTTGGGGGCCGTGAAGAAATGAGCGAGTGGCTTCTTGAGCGAGACCTTCCCTACCGCTCCTCTGTTGAAAAGGCATACTCAACAGACGCCAACATGCTCGGGGCTACTCACGAGGCCAAGAGCCTGGAGTTTTTGAACACACCATTGGAAATAGTCGAGCCGATCATGGGAGTAAAGCACTGGGATGACTCAGTACAGATTGAAACAGAAGAAGTTACCGTTGAATTCTTGCAAGGTCGCCCCGTCAAGATAAACGGTGAGGCGCTCTCTAGCGCCGCTGAGATTATTTTTAAGGCCAACGAAATTGGTGGTCGACACGGACTCGGCATGAGCGATCAGATTGAGAATCGAATAATCGAGGCTAAATCTCGCGGCATTTATGAGGCTCCTGGAATGGCGCTTATACACATTTGCTACGAAAGACTTCTCAGCGCAATTCACAACGAGGACACCGTCGCTAGCTACCATCAAGAAGGCCGGAGAATGGGACGGCTGCTTTATGAAGGTCGCTGGCTAGACCCGCAGACCTTAATGCTGAAGGAATCTCTCATGAACTGGGTTGCCAGTGCAGTCACTGGTTCGGTGACGCTAAAACTTCGCAGAGGCGATGACTACACAATTATGAACACCGAAGGTACGGGCTTTAGCTATCACCCAGAAAAGCTGTCGATGGAGCGTAATAAAGAAGAGGCCTTCGGCCCAACAGATCGAATTGGCCAGTTGACCATGCGAAACCTGGACATCGAAGACACCAGAGCGAAGCTTGATCTTTATAAAGCTCAAGGACAGCTTTCGAACAATACGAGCGACCTGACCTAATGAGCGTCCACATTGGGGCCGAGCCTGGAGAAATTGCGGAAACGGTTTTATTGCCCGGAGATCCACTCCGCGCAAAGTGGATAGCCGAGACTTTTTTCGAAAACCCTGTTCAGTACAACTCCGTGAGAAACATGTTTGGATTCACTGGAACCTATAACGGACAGCGGGTATCAGTTCAGGGCACTGGCATGGGCGCCCCTTCTATCGGAATCTACGCTCATGAGCTATTCGAAGATTTCGGAGTACAAAAAGCAATCCGAGTTGGCACCTCGGGTGGATTGGCTCCAACCAAATTACGTGATGTAGTAATTGCAATGACCTCGTCTACTGACTCTCAAATAAATCGTCGCGCTACCAACGGCTTGGACTTTGCGCCAAGTGCAGATTACGAACTTCTTGAAAAGGCAGTGGCAAAGGCCAGAGAGCTCAAAATCAGCTTCCATGTTGGCGGCATAGCTTCGGGTGACCTTTTCTATGACACTACGGACTCGTTAGAGCAGTGGAAGAAGCTTGGGGTTCTGGCCTTAGAGATGGAAACCAACCAGCTTTACACTCTTGCAGCCAGGTTTGGCCGCAAGGCTCTTAGCATTGTGACCGTGTCAGACATGATGGATGGGAGTGGCCACACCTCCTCAGAAGAGCGAGAGTCTGGATTCGCAAACATGGTCGAAATAGCGCTAGCAGCCTCCAAATGAAGTACATAAAAGTTTTGCTTCAGATTGGCCTCGGGTTTGGTTTGTTATCCGCTGGGATTTCCCACCTGACAACCGCAAGAGCCGAATTCCGGGCTCAAGTTCCGACTTGGCTTCCGTTGGATGCTGACTTCGTAGTGATCGCATCGGGAATTGTGGAAATTTCCCTGGGCATTGGTCTCCTAATACTCTGGAAACAGCTGCCACGAAAGTTGATTGGGTTGGCGGCCGCCTTGTTTTTCATCGCTATTTTCCCGGGTAATCTTTCGCAATGGATAAACGGAGTCAGCGCCTTCGGCCTTGACACAGACCAAGCTCGATTCATGAGGTTGTTCTTTCAACCGGTGTTGGTTTTTTGGGCACTCATTTCCACCAACGCCTATCGACTATTGAGGCGCAAGAAAACTTAGCTTTACTGCAGTAAAATCTAGAGGTGCCAACATCCCAAAACATAATCGGCTTTCTGCTGCTTTCGATAGTAATAATTCTGGTGCCGGGGCCAAGCGTTTTGTTTGCAATCGGTCGGGCCTTGGTGCTTGGAACAAGAGCCGCGCTGATAAGTGTTTTTGGAAACGCCCTCGGTGTTGGATTACAAATTCTTATCGTGGCTCTAGGCCTCGGTGCTCTTATCCAGCAATCCCCGGAACTATTTTTTGTTATCAAGGTAGTCGGAGCACTAATGATCGGCTTCTTGGGGCTGAAAGCGATCTGGCAACGCAAAAAGGTTGATGCGGGTAATGCCTCGGTTTCACCTTCAGGCAAAAAAGTCCTAAGTGAATCAGTTGTTGTTGGCATCACGAATGCTAAAACCTTGGTTTTCTTCATAGCAGCGTTGCCAAGTTTCGTAGATCCCTCGGGCGGCAACCCCAGCGCACAAATGCTTGTTCTCGGTGCGCTATTTCTAATCATTGGAGTGACGAGTGACGCAGTGTATGCGATTGCAGCCGGTAAAGCCCGGCACTGGCTCGGCGGTTCAGACCAGCGCCTAGCAAATTTCCGTGGAATCGGTGGCCTAGCCCTGACGTTCTTGGGGCTTTACATGCTGCTAGACGCGCTCCTGTAACAAGCTAACCTTTTTGCCTTTTGAGCATTAGCGAGTCGACCTCATGCCTTGACGGAATCGAATTGGACGCTCCCCTGGATTGAACGGAAATCCCGGCGGCAACGGTGCCGAGTTCTGCGGCCTCCAACGGCGTTAGGCCTTGGGCTAGTCCCGCCACCGCATAGCCGCAAAAAGTATCGCCCGCACCGGTAGCGTCGATTGCGACGACTGCCATGGCGTCAACATTACCCAGGAACTGTCCATCAGCAAATACCGATACCCCCTGAGCCCCCCGGGTGACAAACACCAGCCCCACAAGCTTAGAAAGCTCAGCACCGGCGCTTTCAAAGTCAGTAGCGCCTACGAGTTGCGTAACTTCGGTTTCATTGAGCGTGATGATGTCGACGAATTCAAGAAGCTTGGGATCAAACTCCGATGATGGTGCGGGAGTTAGCACCACTTTCCAGCCGGCCTTCTTAGCAAGCGCGGCGACTACTAGATTATTTTCATTGCCTATCTCCAACTGCAGAACAAGAAGCCCCGGTCCCTCTTGAAAACTTTGCTCTCTTAATTTGGGGCTGTAATTGGCTCCTGGAACAACTGCAATCTGATTCTCGCCGTCTTGGTCAACGAGTATGAAAGCTTTACTGGTTGCAGTGCCAGAATCGAGGATTCTCGAGAAGACCACTTTTTGTTCCGAAAGAAAGTTCGTCAAAAACTCACCGTCATCATCGTCCCCGACTGCAAACTGGAATGTTACGTCCCCACCGGCCCGATGGATTGCAACAGCCTGATTCAGACCCTTTCCTCCGGCAAAGCGTCCAGAGTCAAATGCCAGTACCGTTTCCCCGGGCAAGGGTAGCTTCTTCATAAAGACCGAGTAGTCAGCGTTGACACTTCCAACTACTGCAATGGATATCCCTTGCTTCAATCAGTCCCCTTTGAGTCGATGACGTTTATAAAATAGAACTTTTTCTAGAATAGCCAAAGGACCACAAATAAAAGGCACTGATGCCTACCTAAAAAGATTCACGGCTATGGACCCGACGCCGTGCTAACCCATCCGCTTGAAAAATAGATTAGTTAACTACTGCCCGCGAGACAGAGTGCGAAGTGAACAAGCGCTCACGGAATACTAATTGGCAGAGATTTAGCAGATGATTTTTAGATCTAGCGGCTAACTTTATTGAGATGAAAAACTACTCGAGAAGTTGGCCGATGCTTAGGACGCTAGGAATTGCCGGAGCGATCCTGCTGGTTGCGGCCGGTTGCTCTGCCGCACCTGGGCCGAAGCCAATTGCCCAAATGGAGCATGTCCACAGTGTCGCAGCCGATGGGGGAAGCTTTTATCTTGCCAGCCATCACGGTATTTATAAATGGTCCGATGAGGGATGGAACCTGGTCGGCGAGGAATTCGATGCCATGGGTTTGACGATTGATAAGGGCATTTTCTACGCCAGTGGTCACCCGGGACCCGGACAAAATTTTCCTAACCCGCTCGGGATCATAGAATCCCGTGACAACGGAAACACCTGGACATCAAAAACTTTTACTGGCGAGGTCGACTTCCACCTGCTTGAAGTGTCGGGAGACGCAATTGTTGGTATAGCAGCTAACTACGGTGTAGTTGTCGGATCCCAAGATGGGGCCGTTACTTGGTCCAACATTGCGACTCCAAGCCTGACAAGTTTGAGCCTAAATCCGAATAACGGTTTGCAGTTCTTGTTGACCTCGGAGGGCCTTCTCTACCTAACCGAGGACTCAGGGCTTTCTCTCACCGAAATCACTGCGCCTTCCGGCATAACAAGAGTGGACTGGTCTGATAACGGCATCATCCTCGCTACCGATTCAACAATTTATAGGAGCCCTAGCCTGGGCATGCCTTTCCTTGAACTTTCGGAATCATTCACCGGTATAAAAGATGTAGCGGCTAACGGGGGCAGCATTATTGTCCTAGATGAGCTAGGGGCGCACGTCTCCACCGATAACGGCAAAGTGTTCAGTTTGCTGCCCTAGAGCTAAGGGCTAATTGGTGAAAATCTTCCGCCGTTGATCTGCTCCGAAGACTTCTAATGCGTATAAGCTGTCTCACCAAGCGACATGAGCCAAACTATAAGCATGTTTCGCATTTCGCCCACAACCTAAACTAGAGCTAGCATTTTGGGAACTATAAGCCGAGGCACAATGTTGTTCCCACTGACAAGAGAGGCCTCACATGTACACAGCAACATGGAACGGCAAAGTAATTGCCAAGTCCGATAAGACGGTGGAAATCGAAGGAAACCAGTACTTCCCACTCGACTCGGTCACAACGGATTACCTCACGGATTCCCAAATGCAGACGAGCTGCCCATGGAAGGGAACCGCCAGCTATTTCAACCTAAATGTTGATGGTGAAACCAGCAAAGACTCGGCTTGGACCTATAAAACCCCAAAGGACGGCGCAGCTTCGATCGCCGGTCACGTGGCCTTCTACCGAATGGTAAAGGTCACTAACAGCTAGCCACTAGCCGGAATTCGACTATTGATTGAATTTATAGATGTCACAAAGACCTACGGCGAAGATTCCGCGGTCTGTGACTTTTCGTTAATTGCCCCGAGCGGCAAAATCACTGTGCTCATGGGACTTTCGGGTTCCGGAAAAACAACTCTTCTTCGCGCCGTGAATAAGCTTGTGCAGCCGACTGCAGGATCTGTACTGATTGACGGTAACGACATAGCGGACCTGGATTCTGTGGTTCTCCGAAGATCAATTGGCTATGTCATGCAGGAGGTTGGACTACTCCCCCACAAGAGCGTTTTAGACAACGTGACCCTGATAGCCAACATAGCCGGCCAAACCAAAGATGAAGCGCTAAACAACGCCCTTGAATTATTAGAACTAGTCGGCATTGATGATAGTTTTCACAATCGCTTTCCCGGACAGCTGTCCGGTGGACAGCAGCAGCGAGTTGGAGTGGCAAGAGCGCTCGCGATCAAGCCGAATATTCTTCTTATGGACGAGCCCTTTGGCTCGGTGGATCCAATTGTCCGAGAGGAACTGCAAGACGAGCTAATTCGTATCCAACGCCAGCTTTCGCTCACCATTATTTTGGTCACTCACGACCGATACGAAGCGATCAAATTGGCCGATCAGCTGGTGGTGCTAAGCAAGGGCGCGAAGATTGAACAGGCCGGTGCTCCAAAGGATTTAATTGAGAAGCCAGCCAACAAGTTCGTGCAAAAGCTACTTGGACTGTAGCGGGAGCACTTATGGAGTGGGCCGCTAAAAACTTTGACTTTGTACTTGAACTATCGGTGACCCATCTGTTGATTTCTCTTGTACCACTGGTCTTGGGTTCGGTCTTAGCCTTTGCCCTAGTCAGGCTCACTCCACTAAAGCTCGCAGGGACAATCGGCACCACTTTTAGTGCGATCTACGCAATTCCGTCTCTTGCAGTCTTCGTGGCGTTGCCAGCAGTCATTGGCACCAGCTACCTAGGTCCCACCAACGTCGTAATCGCCCTGAGCATTTATGTCGCAGCAGCGATGTTCTTCTCCATCCGAGATGCTTTCAGTCAGGTGTCCAAGCCAACAGTCTTTATCGCCAGAGCTCAAGGATTGAGTCCGCTTCAACTTTTTGTTCACGTGGAGTTACCCCTTGCAATCCCGGGCCTCATCGCGGGACTGAGGGTAGCGGCGGCAAGCACAGTTTCAATGGCATCAATCGGTGCCATAGTCGGAGTTAGAAACTTGGGCTACCTATTCTTGGATGGCTTTCAACGAAAAATACCCGAGGAGATACTTACTGGACTCTTCGCGATATTTATAATCGGCATTGCGCTGGACCTTGGACTCTGGGCGCTAGGTAAGGTCCTTACTCCGTGGACTAGAAGATCGGCCCAGCGTGTTTAGCATCGGCGAGCTCTTCGACTGGCTCACGGACGCTGAGAACTGGACAGGCCGATACGGTCTTGCCAACTTATTCGTAGAGCATTTGACACTTACCCTTGTCTCTCTGGCGATTGCTGGATTGCTGGCAATTCCGATAGGAGTGGCGATCGGCCAATCGGGACGCGGCGAAACGCTGGTTATAGCAATTTCGTCGGCATCTAGGGCTATCCCAACAATGGGCCTGATGTTCGCGCTGGTGATGTTTATGGGCGTTGAATTTAGGCAGTTCGCCGTAGTATTGGCCCTGGTTGGTATAGCTATTCCACCTGTTTTAGCAGGAGCTTATGCCGGTATCAAGTCAATACCCATAGTCATCCGAGAAGGCGCTCGAGCCCAGGGAATGACGACGTTGCAGCAGATTCGGCATGTTGGCTTGCCACTTTCGGCGTCCTCAATAGCTGGTGGTTTCAAGATCGCGTATCTTCAAGTGGTCTCCACCGTGGTCCTTGCACCGCTAGTCGGACTCGGTGGCTTGGGCTTCGGAGTCATTCAAGGTCTGGCGCTTCGAGATTTCGCTCAGCTAACGGGAAGTGCTGTGGTCATTGTACTGTTGTCAATTACCGGAGAGAGACTCCTCGCAAAAGCACAAGGCAAATTAGATCGTCGTCTCACGCAATCGAAAATAAATAGGTAACCAGAAGGAAAACCAATGACAAAACCAATAAAAAAATCCATTAAGAGTGCCATTGCTCTCAGCGCTGTTGCGGTGCTGGGGCTTGCAGGCTGCGCCGAATCAAGCAGCGAGCCACTTGTAATCGGCTCCCAGGCTTACTACTCAAACGAAATCGTTGCCGAGGTATACGCCCAGGTTTTGGAAGACGCTGGCTACTCGGTTGACAGGCAATTTGCTCTAGGACAGCGTGACGTTTATGTGCCAGCGCTTTTGGCCGGCGAAATCGATATTTTCCCTGAGTACACCGGAAACTTACTGCAGTACTTTGACCCCGAAGCCACCGCAACCGCCGAAGAAGACGTTTACCAGGCCCTGCAGGCCGCACTGCCAGCGGGCCTAACCGCTCTTGCACTATCGGGAGCTTCCGACCAAGACTCTTACAACGTCACAAGTGACTTTGCAATGAAAAACAGCCTTACTTCGATTGGGGATCTTGCTGGAGTAACTGGAATACGACTCGGTGGCGCCCCAGAGCTAGCTGAGCGACCATACGGACCAACAGGCCTCCTGAGCTCCTACGGCGTGACAGTAGAGTTTGAGGCCACTGGAGACACCACCGTTGAGTCACTCGTAGCAGGACTAATTGACATGGCGAACGTCTACAGCGCTGACCCACGAATCCAGCAGCTTGGACTGGTCACATTGACAGACCCGCAGGGTCTTTTCCTGTCCTCTAACCTTGTGCCAATCGCCTCGGATGCCGTGAATCAAGAAGCGCGCGATCTAATCAGTGCCGTCTCATCGGCCATGACAGCAGCAGACCTAGTTGCCCTAAACGTCAGAAGCGTTGACGAGCAACTGTCATCAGCTGTTATTGCCAGGGACTGGTTGCTATCAAAAGGTCTTATTGACTAAAGGAAATAATTAGAAATACCCAGTCCGCTTTTTCAAAGCGGACTGGGTATTTTTTTGCAAAGAGTACTTAGGCAATCAGCAAGGGCAAAAACATTAGAGCTGCTTCTCCTTTTTCGCCGGACCTGTTTTACGCGTCGCAAAGGCAAAGATCCCTAGGCCGCCCACCAAGGCACCGGCGCCTAGGCCGTAGGCGACCACGTCAGAAGCACGATTCTCGTCCACAAATACCCCAACGAAAACAACAGCAATGATCGCAACGACAACGCCGATGAGCTTAGTTTTGAGATCATCAAGGTCATTCACCCTCAACCAATCTGGAACATCGATGTCGGCGTCGATGAACAGCTCGTATAGCCCGAAGCCAATTACCAGGAGAACTGTTCCAAGCAGAATCGCGTCAACGGCTGTTAGGACTTCGACGATTGAGGACTTCAGCTGGGTCAGGTTTCCAGCCGCGTTATACACGGCCACTAGCATCGCGATAGACCCCTGAGCCATTAGCAACAATGCTCCGATTATCGAAGCTAAAGCGGGGACTACCACCGCGTACCTAGTAAGACCCAAGATTTTTCCCATGTCTAAAACTTTAGTGCCCTGAGTTTGAGTTTCGTTCACTAGGAATTTCTTCAAATTTGGGCTCATAAGGCATCTGGTTCCCTCGGGAAGATTCGAGCCTACGTAATTAGTCCTATGGCTTTTCACGTAAGCCCCTTAGACTTAGGGCGGAACGGTGAAACTTCATCGCTCTGCGTCGTAGAACGACCCCCACGATACTGTGGCTAAACTCTTCCTCCGGCGAACGAATGCATCCATCGATGTCTTCGCCGTATTCCCAAAAAACTTGGGATCAAAAGTGATAAAACCCTTCACGTGAAAGTAATTACATTATGTCTTCAAAGACCTTTATTGACCTTGGCGTGCCAGCCGAAATCGCGGCTGTGCTGACTGCTCAGGGCATTGACACACCGTTCCCCATTCAAGTTGATTCGCTGCCCGACACAATGGCCGGTAGAGATGTTTTAGGTAGAGGCAAAACTGGTTCCGGCAAAACTCTGGCATTTGGCATCCCAATGGTGGCCAGACTCGCTGTTTCCGCCAATAGTAGAGACGCATCTCGTAAGCCGAGAGGTCTAGTTCTAGCACCAACCCGCGAACTGGCCACGCAGATTACTAATGCGCTCCAGCCATTGGCCAACGCTATGAACCTTAGAGTTACGACAATCTTTGGAGGGGTTCCTCAAAAGAGGCAAGTTCAAGCACTCAGGGATGGTGTCGAGATTATCGTCGCTACCCCCGGCCGACTAGAGGACCTAATGCGTCAAGGCATTTTGAAGTTAGATGCTATTGAGATAACCGTATTGGATGAGGCCGACCACATGGCAGACCTCGGTTTCTTGCCCGGAGTTACCAGAATTTTGACCGCCACCCCTAGAGGTGGCCAGCGCCTACTGTTCTCGGCGACCTTGGATAACGGAGTAAAAAAGCTCGTAGATAAGTTCTTGCAGAACCAGGTTATGCACGCAGTTGACGACGCCAATTCTCCGGTTACCCAGATGACCCATCACGTGCTTGAAGCCTCGGACGCAGAAGCAAAGAAGCGATTGGTCTATGCCTTGGCTTCCGGAACAGGAAGAAGAATCTTGTTCATGCGAACCAAGCACCACGCCAAGAAACTTGCTAAGGCGCTAACACAGGCAGGCATACCGGCCGTTGACCTACACGGGAATCTTTCCCAGGCCGCTAGGGATCGAAATCTAGAGGCGTTTAGCGCTGGTCGGGCCAGGGTGTTAGTGGCTACAGACGTTGCAGCAAGAGGTGTCCATGTTGACGGAGTAGACCTCGTGATTCACGTTGATCCACCTGCCGAGCACAAGGCTTACCTTCACCGCTCTGGAAGAACAGCGAGGGCTGGAGCAGCAGGTGATGTGGTGACTATATCTCTGCCTACCCAGCGTAAAGATTTATCTGATTTGCTAAGCAAAGCCAAAATCTCCGTAAAGCCTCAGTCAGTTACTGAAAAATCACCGACAGTAATAGCTCTCATTGGAGAGGTTGCCGAATATGTGAAGCCAACTGCTCCAGCAGCCCAGCCCAAAAAGACTGGTACGTCGACTGGTCGAAATGCCCAGCGAAAGCGAGCATTGAGCGAGTCTGGGAAGCCTCAAAATCAGCAGTCAAGAGCACCTGGTTCGAGACCCCATTCGCAAGGCGCAACAAATGGATCGCGTCGTCGCCAAGATTCGAGATAGTCAAGTGCACGCAAAATAAAAAGTGCCTTCCTCGAACATCTCCCGAGACTATCGCGCTCAGAGGTTCTGCTCCAGTAGACAATTCGCGAAGCGCTGCGCTTAAAGCCTTCCCAGGCTTTCGATGTCTTGCTCAAACTCAAGAATTACCTCGTCGCTGACGGTTCTCCTAGTATCTCCGATGGCCCAGAGATAGTGATGGGTAGCTGTGGTTGAAGACTCTTTAGTGACCACCTGAGACTCATAAACCGACTGTTCCAGGGCTCGCTGTGATGCCTTTCGAGCAGCATATTCAATGTCAGCAGGCGAGAAACCAGCCGACCTCGACACTAATTCTTCAAGGTCGATGTTGGGTAGCGCCGCAGCCGGGATGTATCGACTCCAAATTGATAGACGCGCTTCTTCGTCGGGCAGACCAATAGGGATGACATAGTCGAAACGGCCGTGTCGCAAGAAGGCATCATCCAATGCTCGAATGTAGTTGGTTGCCACTACCAAGAGGTGCCCCGGCTTCTCACGAAAAGTTGGAATCAACTTAAGTAATTCGTTGGTGACACCCTGAGTTGGCGATGGTGGATCACCCTTGCGCTTGGAAGCAATCTCTTCGACCTCATCGATGAAGACCACTACGTTTTCAAGTTCGTTTACGGTGTTGAAGACCTCACGAAGACCACCGGCTAAACCATTCCGGTCGCCAGAAAGTCGCGAAGGAAAAACCTCGATAAAAGGCCAATCGAGTCGAGAGGCAACCGCCTTAGCAAAGGTAGTTTTACCTGTTCCTGGAGGACCAAACAAGACAATTGCCTTTGGTGGCTCGACGCCGAAAGTCTCAGCCAACCTGGAATCCGCCAGCGGAAGAACCAAACGCCGCTCAAGCATCTCCTTCTCGTTTTTCATGCCCGCAATTTTGCCCCAAAGGTCACGTGCCAAAACTCGGCCACCGAGATTGGTAAGAATCTCGCGCTCTTTCTCGCTCACAGACACTTCGCGTTCAAAGTATTTAAGGTGCTTCAAGTCCGCAAACCCAGCCTTTTCCAGAACGCCGCTCTTGCCATCATCCGCAACGAGCATCGAAAGTTTGGTGATGCCAGATTTAGCCATGTCTATTTCGAGCTCACCCAAGAGTCTGCCGCCTATGCCTTGACCCTGATGAGTATCAGAAACCATGAGGAGCACTACCCAGCCCTGCTCGTGGGCAACCCTGCCAACAGCAAAGCCAATGATTTGATCGCCATCACAGGCCGTAATTGCATGATCTTGGTTGCAGGACGCCAGAACTTCGGCGAGAGAGTACACAGGGGCATAACCGGCGGTGCGAGCTTGATCCCAAAGCGTCAGCAGCGAATCAGTGTCAACTGGTTGAAAGTTTCGGTATCTAACGCTCACAGCACCACTCCCTTTAGATTTGTTGGTCTATACAACCATGTCTACCGGGATCTTTGGTGCCCTCGGCAGGAATCGAACCTGCGACCAAGAGATTAGAAGGCTCCTGCTCTATCCACTGAGCTACGAAGGCGGAGTTGGCTTTGAAGCCGTCAGTAGTCTACAAGCCCTTGTCAAGAAAGGTTTTATTCTGGGCGAAAATCGGTCCCAGAACTTGTCTGAATGAAGTCATGAGGTGAGCCACTCACCAACGTAATTTGCCAATTAGACTGCTTGTGTAGATTCCAATGAGAGACGGCAAACCAATGACGCTTAGCACTACTCAAATTCCTATTGTCCCGGCAAAAGATGAACTATCCGCGGCAGTAGTCGAGCAGGTCCAGCATTGGGTGCTCAATGCTTCTCAGCAGAAGAATTCGCAAGCGGCCGATCGACTTTCCGGTCTACTCCAGGACTCGAACGGGTTGGATTTTGCGGTCGGTTTTGTGGACGGAGTAATCAGGCCCGAGAGCCTTAGGGTCGCGGCGAGAAACCTTTACCGCCTTCGCAAAATCACACCCAAATTTTTACCCTGGATCCTTAGAGCCATGGTGTCTCTGGGAGCGAACCTAGCCAGGCCTTTTCCATGGATTGTCATTCCAATTGCACGCAAGGTTTTGCGCTCCTTTGTGGAGCACCTCGTGATTGACGCAACCCCAACCAAATTGAGCAGAAGCATCTCCCGCCTATCGAAGCAGGGTTCGACCCTGAACGTCAACCTATTGGGAGAAGCGGTTCTTGGAAGCAAGGAAGCCGACCGCAGGCTGCAGAAAGTGAAGGACGTGCTTTCGAGGCCAGATGTCGATTACGTTTCAGTGAAGGTGTCGGCTATCGTCTCGCCTCACTCACCTTGGTCCTTCGATGAAACCGTGAGTGATGTGATTGAGCGTCTCGCCCCGCTTTACCGAATTGCCTCAGAATCAAAAAAACAAAAGTTTATAAACCTAGACATGGAGGAGTACCACGACCTCGACATGACCGTGGCGGTCTTCAAAGGGATATTATCAAAACCAGAATTTACTAAGCTTCAGGCCGGCATAGTCCTACAGGCCTATTTGCCGGATGCGGTCAGAGCAATGATCGACATTCAGCAGTTCGCTGCGCGTCGAGTTTTAGCTGGTGGCGCTCCGGTGAAGGTTAGGGTCGTAAAAGGCGCCAACTTGCCGATGGAAAGGGTGGACGCGGAATCCCACGGCTGGCCACTTGCAACAGTTGAATCAAAAGCGGCAGCGGATGCTAACTACAAAAGAGTCCTGAACTATGCGCTGACCGAAGACCGCGTAGCGAACGTTCGGATTGGTGTCGCGGGACACAACCTATTTGATCTTGCCTTCGCCTGGCTGTTAGCTTCGCAGCGAAATGCGCAAACCGGCATGGACTTTGAGATGCTCCTGGGTATGGCAGAGGCGCAAGCTAACGTGATCCGGAAAACCGTTGGAACTCTGGTTCTTTATACCCCCGTTGTTCACCCGCAGGAATTCGATGTTGCCATTGCCTATTTGATTAGACGACTGGAGGAGGGCGCTTCAAAGGAGAACTTTCTTTCCAACGCTTTTAGGTTGGCTGACCCAGATGTTTTCCAGGTTGAAGAGGAACGCTTCAAGGTTTCTCTAACCATGCTGGATTTGGAAATTCCAATCCCAAACCGACTACAAGACCGTCACAACGACGTGGCATTTCCGCCAGCGAAAGGCTTTGCAAACGCCGCGGACACTGACCCGTCTTTAGCGGCTAACCGAGCCTGGGGCTACGAAATTATTGGCCGCGCCGGCACCAGCGATATCGGTATAGACCTAGTAGCGAACCAAACAATATCCAGTGAGGCCCAACTTCAAGGAATTATGGATAGGGCAGTTGATGGTGGGGCACGCTGGAGTAAAGAGTCTTTACGGACTCGCGCCGCAAAGCTCCACGAAATCGGCGTCGCGATGGAAGCCAACAGGGGCCGTCTCATAGAAGTCGCAATGGCCGAGGCCGGCAAGACAATAGATCAGGCTGACACTGAGATCTCAGAGGCTGTTGACTTCGCTCACTACTACGCGCAGCGGGCCCTCGAGTTAGACAAAATAGATGGTGCAACCCCGGTGCCATTTGGCGTCACCGTTGTCACTCCCCCGTGGAACTTTCCAATTGCCATTCCCGCCGGTGGTGCACTAGCTGCTCTCGCCGCAGGTTCCGCAGTTATCTTCAAGTCTGCGGGTGCCTCGGCCAGATGCGGTGCGGTTCTTGCCGACATAATTTCCCAAATTATCGACCAAGACGTGTTTATCCCGATTCAACTGAGTGAGTCTGAGCTCGGCAAGCAGCTCCTGTCACACCCTGATGTCGACCAAGTGATCTTGACCGGCGGTTACGAGACGGCCCAACTATTCAAGAGCTTCCGCCCTGACCTGAGACTGCTAGCAGAAACCAGCGGGAAAAACGCAATTATTGTCACCGAGAGCGCTGACTATGATCTAGCCGCTAAGGATATTGCCTACTCCGCTTTTGGCCATGCTGGTCAAAAATGTTCAGCTAGCTCTCTTGTTATCTTGGTTGGATCCGTCCACAAGTCAAAGCGGTTCTTGCGCCAGCTCCATGACGCAGTCAGCAGTATGCACGTCGGTCATGCCAATGATCCCAGAACTCAAATGGGGCCCATGATTGCTGCACCCTCGGGAAAACTTCTCGAGGGCCTAACAACGCTTGGCCGCGGAGAAAAATGGCTACTTGAGCCCGCGCAGCTGGATGAAACTGGAAAACTATGGTCTCCAGGAATCAGAGTTAATGTCGTGCCGAATTCGACCAGTCACCTGACCGAGTACTTTGGTCCAATTTTGTCCATCATGATCGCACCTAACCTGGAAGCAGCAATCGCTCTACAGAACTCAGTGGACTACGGACTTACAACCGGGATCCACTCCCTGGATGCAGTCGAAATAGAAAAGTGGCTCGCCACAATTCAGGCTGGAAACCTTTACGTGAACCGCGGAATCACCGGCGCTATCGTTCAGCGTCAGCCCTTCGGAGGCTGGAAGCGCTCGAGTGTAGGACCAAGCACCAAAGCTGGCGGACCGAACTACATCCTTAGTCTGACCAACTGGAAGAGCTCGCATTCGACTGCTAGCGCTGAGATCCTGAATAAGAGTGTGAACCAGCTGCTTGCCATAGCTCAGCTGACAGACTTGTCCGACCTTGAGATGGAATCGCTTATTCGCGGAGCCAAATCTGACCAGGTGGCTCTAACAGAAACTTTCAATAACGCTACCGACCCTTCTAACCTGGACAGCGAGCGGAATGTTCTTCGCTATCGAAGAAGCGATTGCGTACTTCGCATTGAAAAGACTGCGACCATTCAGGAGACCATGAGGGCTCTCTCCGTTGCTCTGGTGCTAGGAAACCTCGACATCAGTTCTTTTGAATTGGATAAGAACGTAATTTCTTTGCTGAAAAGCTCAGGTTTGCGCGTGTCCATAGAAGACCAGGACGGCTTTGAGAAGAGGCTAGCTAAGAGCCCGAGGCGAGTTCGGCTAGTCGGTGATGCACCAGAAGTCGATGCCGACAGCGCTCTTTCCAACTGCGACGTGGCTGTTTACAATCATGAGCTAACCGAATCTGGACGAATTGAACTGTTGCCATATTTCAAGGAGCAGTCTGTAACCGTGACTGGTCACAGGTTCGGAACCCCGGTTCAGTTTGTTGCCGCGCTAAGCATCTGATTGACAAGGGCTTCAACAGTCACAGCTCGTAATTTAAGGGACTAATCTCCTAAACTGTTGAGTTGTCAGTAAAGCCAACAAACAAAGAGGTAATTAGTTGTCCAATATTTCCAGACTTTCGCTAGCAAATCGCGCTGTTGTCGCATTAATAACCCTCATTATCGGTGTGTTCGGCCTGCTATCCGTTGGCAACCTGAAACAGGAACTAATTCCATCGATAGAGATTCCGTCGGCCGCAATTGTGACTTCATATGCTGGAGCATCACCCGAGGTTGTTGACAGTCAAGTTTCCGTGATTATCGAAAACGCTGTTATTGGTCTGGAGGGCTTGGAATCAACTAGCGTCACTTCCTCAACCGGGCTTTCGGTCTTACGAGTGTCCTTTGAGTTCGGCACAAGCACCTCTGACGCGACTGAAAGGCTAAATAATGCCATCAGTGCCGTAGCGGCTTCGCTTCCTGCAGATGTAAGCCCTCAAGTTATTTCAGGCAGCTTCGACTCGGTGCCAATCATCGTCCTTGCGATTTCGGCCAATAATGGCGACAACGAGAGCCTCAGCGCGGAGCTCGACAAGATTGCACCGTCAGTTTTCCAACAAGTAAGTGGCATTAGGGAAATTGCCGTCTCCGGAGGAAAGCAAAAAAGACTCAATTTAGAGCTCAACCAAGTGGCTCTTGCCCAAAATGGTCTCAGTCAGAGGGACATCTCCGCAGCGCTGCGTGCTAACGGACTGGTTCTGCCGGTTGGTTCTCTGACTGACGCAGATGGCAGTATTTCCATTCAGATGGGAAATGCTGTTGACACAGTTTCATTGATGGAGTCACTACCTCTAATCTCGGCAACACCCAATGCAAATGCACTTAGCGTTGTAACAATTGGCGATGTAGCAACAGTCACCTATGAGGATGCTCCAATCACCTCAATTGCACGAACGAATGGCAATGAAACCCTGGCTATTTCGATAACGAAGACTCCGGACGGCAACTCGGTTGACGTTTCGCGAGGCGTCCAAGACTTAATTCCTGAGCTGAAGGCCGCTTTGGCTGCAGATGTGACAGTAGTCACTATTTTTGACCAGGCGCCATTTATTGAAGAAAGCATCAAGGACTTAACAGTCGAGGGACTACTGGGTCTCGGGTTTGCAATCATCGTGATTCTGATTTTCCTGCTGAGCTTTAAATCCACGATCATTACTGCTATTTCGATTCCGACATCGTTGCTTATAACGTTTATCGCTTTGGAGTTTGCGGATTACTCCCTAAACCTTTTGACCCTAGGTGCTCTGACAATCGCAATTGGCCGCGTAGTGGATGACTCGATTGTGGTTATTGAGAACATAAACCGACACCTGAGCTATGGAGAGGAGCGCGTGAAAGCAGTGCTCTCCGGAGTCAAGGAAGTCGCCCTGGCGATAACATCTTCGACCCTTGCCACCGTTGCAGTCTTCCTTCCAATCGCTCTAGTTTCCGGATTAGTTGGTGAGCTATTCCGCCCCTTCGCATTCACTGTCGCAATAGCGTTGCTGGCCTCACTCCTTGTATCGCTCACCATCGTTCCGGTGCTGGCGTACTGGTTCCTGCGCATGCCAAAGCGTCTTTTGGCAGCTCAAGCTGCTGACCCAGTTGCCTTCGAAGAGAACCAGCGCGAGATTGAGGAACAACGCGAAAAGCGCAGCCTTCTTCAGCGCGGTTATATTCCGATCCTCAAAGGCACCAAGAATCACCCGTGGGTCACTCTGACCGCTGCAGTCTTGATTTTGGGCTACACGCTCTCACTTGTTCCACTTTTGAAAACTAATTTCATTGACGGCGGCGGCTCAAACCAGTTTGACGCCCAGCTGAGCATGCCAAGCAACGTGACCCTCGAAGAACAAGACAGAGCCTCGGCTGTCCTGGAAGGCCAGATCATGGCCCTTGACGGCGTCGAGGTGGTGCAAAGCACTATCGGATCATCTGGAGCCGATGGCAGAGTTGCCTTTGGCAGGGCAGCCTCCGGCGTGCGCCTGACAGTAACCGCCGCAGATGACGCGGACGTGGAAATCCTTCAAACACAGGTGCGTCAACTTGAAACACCCATGGGAAGCGAAATCACAGTCTCGACTGGTGGAGGTTTCGGCTCGAGCGAGACCATCGATATTCAGGTACTAGCGAGCGATCCCGCGCTTCTCCAGGACTCGGTCAATAATCTTGTTGCAGGATTAGCCGATGTTCAGAACGTAAGCTCAATCACAACGACCCTGGACGCGGATCAGAGAGTTCTCGAGGTCATCGTAAACAGACAGAAGGCCGCAAGTTACCTTTTGACTGAAACCACGGTTACCGGCATAGTGGCCTCTCAACTCCGCCCTTCGTCGCTTGGCACCCTGAGCATCGAAGGTAAAGACACCGATGTTTACATCTCCGGCACCCAAGCTCCTGAGTCAATTAGCGAGATTAATGCCTTGTCAATACCAACCTTTCAGGGGCCGGTGCGCCTGGACAGTATCGCGACAATCACCGAAGTCCTAAAGCCAACCTCGATAACCTCGGAGCGAGGTAACCGCTCCGCCACAGTTTCGCTGGCCCCTATTGGAGAAGACCTAGGTGCTATCTCAGCCGACATCACTGCGGCCTTAGCTCTAATTGAGCTTCCAGCCGGTGCTGAAGCAACCGTTGGTGGAGCAGCGGCCGACCAAGCCGAGAGCTTCAGCCAGCTGGGCACAGCCTTGCTCGCGGCGGTTGCCATTGTCTACATTGTTATGGTTGCAACGTTTGGAAGCCTGATTCAGCCGCTCCTGCTGCTGGTATCAATTCCGTTTGCCGCGATTGGAGCTCTAGGGCTACTACTGATCACAGACACCGCTCTTGGGGTTCCTGCACTAATAGGAATGCTCCTCCTGGTTGGGCTGGTGGTCACCAACGCGATTGTGTTGCTAGACCTGGTGAATCAGTATCGAAAGAAAGGCAGAAGCGTAGAGGATTCTCTGATTGCTGGAGCAAGGCAAAGGCTGAGACCGATCCTCATGACCGCCTTTGCAACTATCTTCGCCCTTACCCCCTTAGCCCTTGGTGTGACAGGGAACTCAGGGTTTATTTCTAAGCCACTTGCGATAGTAGTAATTGGTGGACTTGTTTCATCTACCCTTTTGACGCTGATCCTTGTTCCTGTCCTGTACTGGCTAGTGGAGGGCCGAAAGGAACGAAAAGTAATCAGAGTCGACCGACGACTAGTCAAAAAAGAAGCTCGTCTAGCCAAGAAAACCGCCTCGGGTCAGAACGTGATTTCCGCTTCAGACGCAACTCCTATGACATCAGCCGCTGTGCTGACCGATACCCTGCCGAATCCCGAAGCTGTTCAAGAAGCCACTGAGGTAGAAGCTCCTGATGAAGAGTTGGCAGTCAAACAAGCTCCGGAAGAACAATTGCCTGAGCAGACCTTCCAGCCAGCACCGGCATCTTCCGCGCCAGAACTTGCTTGGACAGAGGAGCCCAACGAAGTCGAACTGGATGATGAGTCCAGCATGACTTGGGACGAACCCACGGTCCCCGTGGAGCCCGCTCCAGCCTTGACTGGATCGGCCGCTGAATTGCCGGCAAGTCAGGATGAAGTCGCCGCAGCGCCCTTGACGAAGAAAGAAGTCAAAGCAGCCAAGAAAAAGGATAAGAAAGACCGCAAGGACCAGATTAAAGCCGCCAAAAACCCTCGTCACTCGAACGACTAATCGCCTATGTCTTCTTTTATAGTTTGGGTCGACTGCGAAATGACTGGACTCGAGGTCGGCGTTGATGAAATCTGCGAAATTGCAGTGATCGTAACTGACGAAGACCTGAAGCCGGTTCACGAAGGTTTTCAGGTGGTTGTGAAGCCCTCACGCAAAGCGATGAAAAACATGGGCGAGTTTGTGACCAACATGCACACCGTTTCCGGCTTGATAACTGAGATTCCAAAGGGTATTTCGATCAAGAAGGCCGAGCAGCAGGTGCTTAATTATGTAAAGCAATGGGTCACTGACAAGGGAACGGCGCCTCTGGCCGGGAATTCAATCGGTACCGATCGAATGTTTCTAAACCGTCAAACTCCGGAATTTGACTCGTTTTTGCACTACAGAAACATTGACGTTAGTTCCTTTAAGGAAATGGCAAGACGTTGGTATCCAAAGATTTACTTCCAGCTGCCCAAAAAAGACGTCAGTCACCGAGCGCTTTCTGACATTCAAGAATCGATCATGGAGCTCCGCTACTACCGCCAAGTATTTCTAGTTCCGGCACCGGGTCCTTCGGTGAAGGATCTAAAGGAGGCAGTTTTAGCCTTAGAGGCTGATACACTCTAAAGCGTTCTGGCTAGTCCAGACATGGTGGGTATAGCTCAGCTGGTAGAGCACCTGGTTGTGGTCCAGGGGGTCGCGGGTTCAAGTCCCGTTACTCACCCCAGTAGTTACTTGGCTCTTTCTAAAATGAGCTCTCGTACTCTGGCTGCGTCGGCTTGACCGCGCATTTCTTGCATTACAGCTCCGATTACGGCCCCAGCAGCCTGGAGTTTGCCGTCCCGAATCTTCTCCATGACATCCGGTTGACTCGCCAGTGCCTTGTCAATTGCGGCAATGAGCGCGCCCTCGTCGGTAACAATCTTCAAGCCACGGCTTTCGATAACTTCGGCCGGCTCGCCCTCGCCTGCCAATACACCCGCAACTACGTCCCTTGCGATGCGATCAGTTAGCTCACCGGAATCAATTAGCCTCTGAATAGCAGCCACTTGCTCTGGAGTGATTGGAAGGTCCTGCACAGCTACCTGTTGGGCGTTTGCCAATCTCGCAAGCTCCCCTGTCCACCACTTTCTGGCTGACTGTGGGCTGGCGCCCGCAGAAACAGTTGCCTCAATCTCGTCGAGCAAATCAGAATTCAAAACATCTCTAAATTCAAGATCCGCGAATCCCCAAGCGGTCTGAAGACGCTTGCGCCTAAGCGCAGGCTTTTCGGATAGCGTCTGGCGAATTTCTTCGATCCACTCTTTGCTCGGCTGAACCGGCACCAAGTCTGGCTCTGGAAAGTAGCGATAGTCATCGGCGTCGGACTTTGGCCTACCGGCAGATGTGTGGCCGCGGTCTTCGTGCCAATGCCTGGTTTCCTGAATGATTTTTCCGCCGGCGGCGAGGATGAAAGCCTGGCGTCGAATTTCGTAACGAACCGTGTTTTCGATGCTCTTCAAGGAGTTAACGTTCTTGGTTTCGGTTCTGGTCCCAAGCTTCTCCGCACCCTTTTCTCTGAGTGAGACGTTCGCATCGCAACGCACGTTTCCGCGCTCCATCTTTGCATCCGACACGTTCATGCTCTTTACAATGTCGCGGATTGCCCGGACATAGGTTGCAGCCAGCTCTGGAGCCTTGTCAAGCGCTCCGTAGATGGGTTTGGTCACAATTTCCACGAGTGGGACACCGGCGCGGTTATAGTCCACCAGAGAGTACTCCGCCCCTTGAATTCGGCCGGTTGCTCCACCGACGTGAGTCAGCTTTCCGGCATCCTCCTCCATGTGGGCCCGCTCAATCGGGACCATAAAGACTTCGCCGGTTTCAAGCTCGATTGAAATCTCACCCTCGAAGGCAATTGGCTCATCGAACTGCGAGGTTTGGAAGTTCTTGGCTAGGTCGGGATAGAAATAGTTTTTTCTAGCAAAGCGACCATTGGACGCGATCTGGCAATCCAGCGCGAGTCCGATAGCAATTGAGGACTCCACGGCCTTGCGGTTAACCGCTGGCAAGGAGCCAGGCAGTCCCAGGCAAGTTGGGCAAACGTTGGTGTTTGGCTCCGAGCCAAAGTTATTTGCACAACCGCAGAACATTTTGCTGACGGTGTTTAGCTCAACGTGGACCTCGAGCCCGATCACCACCTCAAAACGCTCAATGGCATCTTCGTAGGACATTAGTTGTTCTTTAGCCATTACAGCGCCTCCAAATCAGGCACTCGCGCAATTAGCGAGGCGCCCCATTGATCCATATAAAGCTTCTCTACGATGCTTGCGACTCGATACATCTGGGCATCCTGCATCGCCGGGGCAAGAATCTGCAAGCCGGAAGGCAGTCCATCCTCTGAAGCGAGCCCGTTTGGCACTGAGATTCCCGGGATTCCCGCCAAATTCGCGGGGATCGTCGCGACATCGTTTAGATACATCGCGAGTGGGTCATCGACCTTCTCGCCAATCTTGAATGCCGTGGTGGGTGCAGTGGGGGTCAGCAACACATCAGCCTGGGTAAATGCCATAGCTAGATCTTGCTGGATTAGTGTTCTGACTTTTTGGGCCGAGCCGTAGTAAGCGTCGTAGTGACCAGACGAAAGCGCGTAAGTGCCCAGAATTATTCTTCTTTTGACCTCTGGTCCGAAGCCCTGTTCACGCGTGGCAGCCATGACATTTTCTATGGTGGGGTTTCCGTCTGGAGTCACTCTGAGTCCAAATCTGACCGAATCAAATTTCGCCAGATTTGAGGAAGCCTCTGCGGGCAAGATCAAGTAATAGGCGGCGACTGCGTATTCGAAGCTTGGGCAATCAACCTCAATAATTTCAGCGCCTGCAGCAGCAAGTTTTTCAATTGTGTCATCGAAACAAGCCTTTACCCCGGGCTGGAAGCCGTCCGAAGATAGTTGCTTTATAACTCCGACTCTCAGGCCTTTGACATCCGCTTCTTTCACAGACTGAACCATAGAGCCCAAGCTATTTGGCAAAGATGTCGAATCACGTGGGTCATACCCCCCGATTACATCCTGCAACATGGCCGCATCCATAACGCTATTAGTCACTGGGCCTATTTGGTCTAAAGAACTAGCGAGGGCGATCAGGCCATAACGAGACACTGCGCCGTAGGTCGGCTTTGCGCCAACGGAGCCAGTCATTGCCGCTGGGAACCTGATTGAGCCTCCCGTGTCGCTGCCTATGGCAAGAGGAGCGAGATGGCCGGCAATAGCGGAACTGGAGCCTCCTCCAGAACCTCCGGGGATCCGGCTTAGGTCCCAAGGATTCCTGCTCGGGCCATAAGCCGAGAACTCAGTCGAGGAGCCCATTGCAAATTCGTCGAGATTGGTCTTTCCAAGAATAGGCATTGAAGCCTCTCTTAGCTTTCTAACTACGGTTGCGTCGTACTGCGGAACCCAGCCCTCAAGAATCTTTGAACCGGCGGTCGTCGGCGCATCGGTCGTAGTTAGGTTGTCCTTCACCGCAATTGGTACACCGTGCAGCGGGGAGACTGCAGTCCCATCAGCCAGTTGCTGATCCGCTTTTTTTGCCTGAGCCAGGCTGTTTTCACGATTGAAGTGAAGGTAGGAGTTGGTCTTCGGGTTCAATTTTTCTAGACGGTCTAAAAATGCCGTGGTAATTTCCACCGATGAGACTTGCTTGCTAGAAATGAGACCTGCGAGAACCGCCGCGCTGGAAGAAGTTATCTCAGTCATTTCTAATCCTCATCCAAGATTGCGTTTACTTTGAATCGGCCATCATTGCTGTCAGGGGCGCTGGAAAGGGCCTGCAATTGAGTCAGAGAAGGCAGAATTACATCCTCGCGATAGACGTTTGCCATTGGAATTGGGTGGCTTGTCGCAACCACATCTCCGGAGACAGCCTTGGTGACAGTGGCAACCGAATCCACGATCACTCCAAGCTCACCGGCCAATTGCTCGACCTCTTGATCGGTGACCAAGATTCTGGCGAGAGACGCCAAATGGCGGACCAAATCGGGTGTAATTTCAGACATACAGTTTCTCACTTCATCAATTGGTGTTCGTAGCCAAGTCTAGTTCTGTCAGGCTGGCAATTTATCTAGGAACTGCGCTTCGGTAATTACCAAGACATCCAGCGACTCGGCCTTGTTCAACTTCGAGCCAGCCCCCGGGCCAGCTACCAAAAAGGCCGTGTTCTTAGATACCGAGGAAGCAGCCTTGCCGCCGTTTTCGATTATCAGAGCCTCGATAGCTTCCCTGGTCATTGTTTCCATCGAACCGGTGACAACTATCGACAGACCGGCAAACAGTCCGTCTGATTTAGATACCTCTTGCTCCTTGTGCATCGGATTCGACAGCTGCACTCCAGCGTTTTCCCAGCTAGTAAGAATTTGTCGATGCCAATCCTCGAGATACCAACCGGTTATCGATTCAGCCAGCGTTGGACCGACTCCATCGACCTCCGCGAGCTGTTCCTGACTGGCTTCGAAAATTGCCCTAAAGGACCCAAAGTTATCCGCAAGCGCCCGGGCGGCAACCGGACCTACGTGCCTAATAGACAGTGAAACCAATAACCGCCAAAGTGGCTTGGTTTTCGCGACTTCTAGGTTTGCCAACAACTTGATAGCAACCTCTGAGGGTTCGCCATTTTTCTTTCTGAAATAATCGACTACTTTGTCGTTGCCTTCAGCGTCTTTCCTCGCAAGGCCAGTGTCGGCATCTATTACTTTGGCTTTTATGGGCAAGAGCTTTTCCATGGTGAGCGAAAATAAATCCGCCTCGGACAAAATTGGGGCAACCGCCGGTTCAACCGGATTTGTGAGTGCGCTCGCGCTTACATAGCCGAGTGCCTCGATGTCAAGAGCAGCTCTTGATCCAATGTAGGCGATGCGCTCGCGAAGCTGAGCCGGGCAGCTCTTGGCGTTGCTGCACCGTAAATCGATGTCTCCTTGGCTTGCAGGCTCCAGCTTCGCCTGACATTCGGGACAATTAGAAGGCATTGCAAAAGCGCGTTCCGAGCCGTCTCGCAGCGAAACAACCGGGCCCAAAATTTCCGGGATCACATCTCCGGCTTTTCTGAGGACAACTGTGTCACCGATAAGAACACCCTTTGATTTGACTTGTTCCTGGTTGTGCAGAGTCGCAAATTCAACCTGACTGCCTGCCACAACTACCGGAGCTAAAACGGCAAAAGGCGTTGCCCGACCAGTTCTTCCGATTGAGACTTTTATGTCCAGTAATTTGGTGTAAACCTGCTCCGGTGGATACTTATGGGCAATCGCCCAACGCGGGGCCCTAGAGGTTGATCC
>CAJXOD010000005.1 GCA_913057795.1 uncultured Aquiluna sp. | reverse complement strand
TTGGCGGGAGAACGGATTCCGGGGTGCACGAAAAGCACCAAGTTTGGCACCTAGACATCCCCCAGAAGCGACTGTCTCGCATAGGTCGAGATCCATTGAATGCCTTTAGGCTGAACACCCTTATCGCCGACGATCTGATTATTCTCGATGTTGACCAGATAACTTCTGATTTTGATGCCAGGTTTAGCGCAGTGGGAAGACGATATCGCTACACGATTGCCGATCCCAAGTTTAAAAAAGACCCAATGATGGTTCGCTACACCCTTACTCACAAGCGACTACTCGATGTTGAACTTATGAACTCGGCAGCCAAAAAACTAATCGGCCTGAAGGACTTCGCTGCATTTTGCAGACCCAGAGCCGGCGCCAGCACAATTCGGAATCTCACGATTTTTGAGGTTTTAAGGCAAGAAGATGGTCTGATCACAATAGATATTCACGCGGATGCTTTTTGCCACAACATGATTAGGTCGCTAGTGGGCTCGATTATCGCTGTCGCCGATGGACGGCTAAGTATTCAAGACCTTGCCACCGTCCAGGAAACAGGCAAGCGCGCCAATAAATTCAAGACAATCGATGCCAAGGGCTTGAGTTTGGAGTCAATTGACTACCCGGAACCAGCGGAGTATGCCAAGCAGGCGATCTTAAACCGCGTGATGCGAGAAACCAGTGATAATTCTGTTTGACCAGGCGGCTATCAATCCCCTAGACTTAGCCCTTGGTCCGGCATTGCCGGCAGGTTTGAAACCGCTTTCTACAAAGCGGAATCACACAAACGAAACTATGAGGTAATTTAGCGTGCGTACTTATTCGCCAAAGGCCAGCGAGCTGAGCCACGAGTGGTTTGTCATTGACGCCACAGACATCGTGCTGGGACGCCTTGCGTCTCACGCAGCAATTTTGCTGCGTGGAAAGCACAAGCCAACTTTCGCAGCTCACATGGACAACGGTGACTTTGTCATCATCGTCAACGCTGACAAGGTAGTGCTAACCGGCGACAAGCTGGCACAGAAGAAGGCTTACCGTCACTCGGGTTATCCAGGCGGCTTGACCACTACGTCTTACTCCGACCTAATGGAGAAAAACCCTCAGCGCGCTGTCGAGAAGGCAATTCGCGGAATGCTTCCAAAGAACAAGCTGGGTGACCAGCTCATCGGCAAGCTCAAGGTTTACGCAGGCAGCAACCACCCACACGAGGCCCAGAAGGCCAAGCCTTTCACCATCGATCAGATCGCCCAGTAAGGACAAAGACCTTGGCAGATAACAAAGTCGAAGAGACACCAGAAGTCGAAGCAGATACTTCCTACTCAACCGAGTCAGAGCCAGTGAAGGCCGTGCGCTCGCGCGGCAACTTGACTCAGCCCGGCTCCGGTCTGGGTCGACGCAAAGAGGCAGTTGCTCGAGTTCGCCTAGTTCCTGGCACTGGCAAAATAACTGTGAACAAGCGTTCAATCGAGGATTACTTCCCAAATAAGTTGCACCAGCAACTTATCAACGACCCTTTCACTGTTCTTGAGCTGCAAGGCGCATACGACGTCACAGCTAGCATCGATGGCGGAGGAATCGCTGGGCAAGCCGGCGCACTAAGACTTGGTATCTCGCGCGCTCTAAACGAGATGGATACCGACAATAATCGAGCCATTTTGAAAAAGGCTGGCTTCCTTCGTCGCGACTCACGCGTGATCGAGTCAAAGAAGGCCGGTCTAAAGAAGGCTCGCAAGGCCTCTCAGTTCTCGAAGCGCTAAGCAAAGCACTTCGCCATGGCCAGGCTTTTTGGCACCGATGGAGTTCGCGGAACAGCGGGCCGTGAAATTACGGTTGAGTTCGCTCTTAAGTTGGCCCAGGCCGCGGCTATCGTTCTTGCCAAAACAGCTAGGGAGAATGGCGAAAGGCCTCGAGCTGTAATCGCTCACGATCCACGAATCTCTTCTGACTTTATTTCCGCTGCCGTGTCGGCGGGATTGGCCGCTTCCGGAATAGATGTTTTTGATGCTGGCGTCGTTCCCACTCCCGCAGCCGCCTACTTGACTGCGGACATCGGTGCTGACTTCGGAGTCATTATCTCGGCAAGTCATAACTCTGCTCCTGATAATGGAATTAAATTCTTCTCGCGTGGTGGCCACAAGCTCCCGGACTCGGTCGAGGACCAGATCGAAGCTGAGTTTGGTAATAGCCATAACTTGATTGGCGCCGAGGTTGGCAAAATAACTAGATTCTCGGATGCCGAAGATCGCTATCTTGTCCATCTTCTTGGAGCAGTTCGCGTCAGCCTAAAGGGACTCAAGGTAGTCATCGATGCTGCCAATGGGGCTGCGAGCGCTATTTCTCCGCAAGCTTTTATTGATGCTGGCGCCGAAGTTATTCTCATTGGCGCGGATCCTGACGGACTAAACATAAACGCCGGCTATGGCTCAACCTACCTGAGCGCATTGCAGGCAGCCGTGCTAGAAAATAAAGCTGATTTTGGAATTGCACACGACGGAGATGCCGACCGTGCGCTGGCAGTCGATCACCTTGGCAACATCGTCGACGGAGATCGCATCATGGCCATCTTGGCCATCAGCATGAAGGAGACCGGGGACTTAGCGCGTAACACCCTGGTCACGACCGTGATGTCAAACTTGGGTCTTCGCCTAACAATGAAAAAGCATGAAATTGAGATTATTGAGACGCAAGTAGGCGATCGCTACGTCCTTGAGGCGATGCGCGAAGGTGGGTACTCACTGGGCGGCGAGCAGTCTGGCCACATAATCTTTTCGCAGTATGCAACCACTGGAGATGGAGTCCTAACTGGGCTTCAGATTGCTGCCAGGATGATACAGACCGGTAGGTCCTTGGCTGAGTTGGCCTCAGAAATGACTGTTTTCCCTCAGGTCTTGATAAACGTGCCCGACGTCGATAAGTCTCGGGTGGATGATGCCGCGTTACAGGAGCTGGTTTCCCAGGCAGCCGCCGAACTTGGGGACGAGGGCCGTGTATTGCTGCGGGCCTCCGGCACTGAGTCTTTGGTCAGGGTGATGGTGGAAGCCGCGGATCAAGGAACGGCGCAGGGCTGGGCTGATCGCATCGCTCGCATGGTTGAGACGCGGCTGGCTATTGGCTAAAACTGTTCAGCTTCGTCGTTATCAAATAGTGCCAGGGATGCTCGAGGAATTTCGGGCATGGCTAAATCAAGAGGTTCTTCCGATCAGGGAAAAGTTCGGTTTCCATGTTGAATTCATGTACGTAGACAATAAAAATAGTGAGTTTATTTGGGCGGTTTCGGTTCAGGGCTCACTGGATGATTTTTTGGAGATTGAAAGTCGCTACGATACTTCTGAAGAAAGAGCAGCTGCCGGCACGAAGCGGCCCGACTGTCTTTTAAGTGCGGATACTAGATTTGTCGACGAGAGCTAAATCTTTCTAACCTGAACCCTTTGAACTCTATGTCCCTCACCTTTTTGCATCACCAGGGTGGCCCTGGATCTAGTCGGTTCAATGTTTTGCTCCAAGTTCGGAAGATTTATGTCTCTCCAGAATCCGGTTGCTCTAGCTATAGCTTGTTCTTTGGTGAGTTCCGTTGTTAATTGGTGGAAGTAGGATCTCGGGTTTAGAAAGGCCGTTTCCCAAAGTTTGTCAAATCTCGACAGGTACCAGTCTTTGATTGTGCCGGGATCTGCGTCTATGTAGATACTGAAATCAAAGTAGTCGCTTAGAGCAACTTCCTGCCCGGTAGATGGAGGCTGTAGAACGTTTAGTCCTTCAACAATCAGAACGTCCGGAGCATTGACTGTCGCAAATTCATTCGGGATGATGTCATAGATTAGGTGGTCATACACCGGCGCAGTCACCCCAGTCTTTCCTGATTTTATGTCTGCGATGAACTGCAGCAATCTCTTGCGGTCGTAGCTCTCCGGAAATCCTTTTTTGGCAAGAAGGCCGCGTCGCTCTAATTCTGCATTTGGGTAGAGAAATCCATCGGTGGTGACCAGCTCGACTTTTGGAGTCCCCTCCCACCTTGTCATCAGTTCCCTAAGCAACCTTGCGGCTGTTGATTTCCCAACGGCGACCGACCCGGCTATTCCGATTATGAAGGGCGTTCTTTGCGCCCTCGCTCCATAAAAACCTTCGGTGTTTCGATGCAAGGCCTGAGTTGAGGTGGCGTAAAGAGATAGCAGGTGGCTTACGGGAAGATAGACCTCCGTAACTTCCTTCATATCAAGAAAATCACCTAGACCGCGAAGCTTTGTGACCTCTTGCTCGGTCAGAGGCAGTTGCGTCGCGTTGCCCAGCTCAGCCCAATCTGCTCGCTCTATGGCGAGATATGGGGAAAGGCTATCGGTGCCGTGCGCTGTGCTCACAAGGGCCTATTCTGCCCTAGAATTAGGGCTCATGTGCGGAATAGTTGGTTATGTCGGCCCGGGATCGGCTCTCGAGGTTCTGATCGGAGGCCTACAGCGATTGGAATATCGTGGCTACGACTCGGCTGGCGTTTCGGTGATTTCTCAGACCAACGGGTTGGAAACACGCAAGCGCGCCGGCAAAGTGGCAGTGCTTGTTCAAGAGCTAGTGGACAACCCAATAGCCGATTCGCACATTGGAATCGGCCACACAAGATGGGCGACACACGGAGCTCCAACTGATGGAAATGCCCACCCTCACATCGGTGGTACACATCGGAAGTTGTCCCTAATCCACAACGGAATCATTGAAAACTTTTCCTCCCTAAAAAAAGACCTAGTAGACCGTGGCGTCACCTTTGCATCGGAGACAGACAGTGAGGTTGTTGCTCACTTAGTGGCAATTGAATATGACAAGTCAAATGACCTGACGGCTGCGTTTAGAGGAGTGGTAAACCTTCTAGAGGGAGCCTTCACTCTCCTCTGCGTGCACGAGGATAGCCCGGACTTGGTTCTGGCCGCTAGAAGGAACTCGCCTCTGGTAATTGGCTTGGGAGACGGCGAGAACTTCTTAGGCTCGGATGTCGCAGCTTTTGTTGAACACACCAAGCACGCGGTCGCGGTGGGCCAAGATCAAATCGTCGAGCTTCGTAAAGATTCAGTCTTGATTTCGGATTTTCATGGCAACCCAGTTGACATGGAAAGGTTCGAGGTCAATTGGGACGCCACCGCGGCCTCCAAGGGTGGCTGGCCATCGTTTATGGCCAAGGAGATTGCGGATCAGCCTCAGGCAGTTGGCGACACGTTAATGGGTCGAATTGCTTCGGATGGCTCAGTGAACCTCTCTGAAATCCAGGGGATTGACCAACTTTTTGAAGTGGAGCGGATAATTTTTGTGGCCTGCGGAACGGCGGCTTATGCCGCGGAGGCCGCCAAGTACGCCATTGAAAAATGGGCGCGTATACCGGTTGGCGTGGAGCTTGCACACGAGTTTAGATATCGTGACCCAGTAATCGATTCGAAAACCCTTGTCATTGCGATGAGCCAGTCCGGAGAGACCATGGACACCCTCATGGCCGTTCGTCACGCTGTTGAGAGCGGCGCGAAGGTGCTGGCGGTTTGCAATACACAGGGCGCAACTCTGGCGAGGGAAGCCCACGCGACGATTTACACCCACGCCGGACCAGAGGTGGCTGTGGCGTCAACAAAAGCCTTCACAGCTCAGGTGACAGCGGGTCAACTGGTTGGACTAGTTCTTGCTTGGCAGCGTAAGAGCATGCCCGAGGCGGAACTGAAGAAAATCGGGCTCGAATTACTTACCCTTCCAAGAAAGATTAAGGAAGTGCTGGAGTCGATTTCGGAAATCGGCGATCTCGCCAAGACCTACTCCAAGGCCAATTCGGTCCTGTTTCTAGGCAGAAATATCGCTTTCCCCATTGCCCTCGAAGGCGCACTGAAACTAAAAGAGCTGGCATATATCCACGCCGAAGGTTTTGCAGCGGGCGAGCTAAAGCACGGGCCCATTGCTTTAATTGAAGAGGGGCAGCCGGTAATTGTAATAGTTCCATCTCAAAGGGGTGAAGGCTCACTACATGCCAAGGTGGTATCTAACATCCAAGAAATAAAGGCCCGCGGAGCTCGTGTAATAGCAATTGCCGAGGTCGGCGATTCCGAGGTTTCTAGCTTTGCCGATGAGGTTTTCTTCATTCCCGAAACCATGCCGCTGCTTGCCGGCCAGCTAGCAGTTATACCTCTCCAGGCATTTGCGATGGAGTTGGCAAACGCCAAGGGGCTCGACGTTGACCAGCCGAGAAACCTTGCCAAGTCCGTCACAGTGGAATAGTGATTATTGGTATCGGCGTAGACCTGTGCTCAGTCGAGAGACTGAGTAAGAGTATCCAGCGAACCCCTGCATTAGCGGCCAGGCTCTTCACTGACAAAGAGCGAAGCCTGAAGGATGAATCCTTGGCCGCTCGATTTGCTGCCAAGGAGGCCTTAGCCAAGGCCTTGGGAAATCCAAAGCTGCTGTCTTGGTTAGAAGTCGAAGTAGATACTGACGAATTAGGCAAGCCGATGCTGGCGCTTTCAGGCAATAGCGCGAAAGCGTTGAATTCCAGGGGGGTTTTATCAACCCACCTTTCACTGTCTCATGACAACGGGTTTGCAATTGCCATGGTTGTGCTGGAGGGTAATTAGATGCGAGAACTAAGAATTGATTTAGGAAGAATCTGCTCTAATTATTTGGCTCTGAAATCCGCCTTTGGTCCGGCAAAAGTAATGGCGGTTGTTAAGGCCAATGCCTATGGGCACGGGATCATCGAGGTGGCAAATGCCCTCGATGAAGCAGGAGTTGATGTTCTCGGAGTTGCAGACTTAGATGAAGCAATTTCACTTCGATTGGGCGGCATTAAGGCCCCGGTGATGTGCTGGTTATTGGATGAGCAGGACGATCTGCAATCCGCTGTGGAGCACAACATCATTCTTGGCATTTCGACAATCCAGCAGCTCGAATCTGTCCCTAGGGAGGCCATTATTCACTTGAAAGTGGATACTGGCCTTGGCCGCAACGGCTTTATGCCGGACCGGATTCCGGATGTGGTGAAGATACTTCAAGACAGGCGCCTCAAAGTTCAGGGCCTTCTGAGTCATTTAGCAAACACTTCGGAGGCAGAAGATCTTGCTCAGCAAGTCGTATTCGATTCGGTTTACTTGATGCTGGAGCAGGCTGGCGTAAAAGTAGACATCAAGCACCTTGCAGCATCGGCAGCAGCAATCAGCTATCCCGGTATGCGCTATGACATGGTGCGCTGCGGGATCGTTCTGTATGGCTTGAACCCATTCGAAGACCGCGCGCTAGAGGGGTTAGCAGTCAAGCCTGTCATGAGCGCCGTCGCAAAGGTCGCGAACCTCAAGTCGGTCCCAGCTGGGCAAGGCGTTTCCTACGGATATAGGTACAAAACCGAAAAGCCAACCAAGCTGGCACTGGTGCCTTTTGGCTATGCCGAAGGCATGCCAAGGATCTCTCAAGGTGCGAGGGTAAAAATTGGGCAGAAGCTCTTTCCAGTCGTTGGAAGGATTGCTATGGATCAGTTCGTGGTGGATGTAGGCGACTCCGAAATTTCTATGGGTGACGAGGTTGTTATTTTTGGTGACTCCGCGCGCAATGAGCCCACTGCCGAAACGCTTGCGGAAAGCGCTGGAACAGTGAACTACGAAGTAGTTACGAGAGTCGGGGGCCGTGCAAACCGGGTCTTTCTAGAACCATGAGGCTAACTATAGAAACACCAGAGGCCATGGAGGCATTTGGATCGAGGCTCGCTAAAAAATTGCAGCCGGGGGATTTGGTTTTACTCTCGGGAAAGCTGGGAGCAGGAAAAACCACTATGACTCGCGGCATTGGCGCGGGACTGGAGGCCATTGGGACTATTCAATCACCCACTTTTGTGCTGGCAAGAACACATCGAACAAAGGACGGACCAAAGTTGGTGCACGTTGATGCTTACAGGCTCTCATCGGCTATTGAGCTTGATGACTTGGACATAGATTTCTCAAATTCAATTGTCATTATTGAGTGGCCCAGAGACTTTATTGATGACAGTTTTGAGAATTGGCTCCTTATCGAAATCGACCGATCCAGCCAAGAAGACATTCGAGAGCTGGAAATCACCGGTCACGGACCCAGATGGAAGGGGGTGCAGTTTGATTTTGGCAATTGACACATCAGCAGGCACGAGTGCCGCTGTCTTTGATGGGGTCAATAGGCTTTCGTTTATAAACTTCGACGATCGGTTCGGTCACGCCGAGAACATTGGACTTGCAATTCAGGGCGCTCTCAAGGAAGCCGGCATTGTTCCGGCCGACCTTACGCTCGTCGCGGTTGGACGGGGTCCGGCTCCTTACACTGGATTGCGAGTCGGGGTCGCTGCCGGCATAGCCATGGCGACAGCTTTGGAGATACCAGCTTGCGGTGTTATTACGTTGAATGCAGTGGCAAGAAAGCACCCGATTGGAAAAGTTTTGGTGGTCGCAGACGCAAAGCGCAAAGAATTATTTATAGCTGGGTTTGAGGACAGCACACAGGTAGTACCACCGAGCGTTGCAACCCACCTAGAACTCGAGAGCTACTCTGATTTTCTAACGGTGAGTGGGGAATGTGACGCGGGCTTGATAGGTGAGTACGCGGTTTGGGCACTGAATCAGAAGATGGATCTAACTGACACCAGTGCCTTGTATTTGCGGTCGCCGGATGTCACGCCATCTCTCGGAAAGCGGGTCACCGGCTAATGGAATTTAGAGAACTGACAGCGGAGGATCTTCCGGAGCTCATGAAGATCGAAAACGAGTTATTTCCCGGCGAAGCTTGGGAGGAGAATTCTTTTCGCTCCGAGCTTGAAGGGTCATTCACTGATTATTTTGGAGCGTTCGAAAATGGCCTAGTTGGTTATGCCGGCCTTAGTTCCGTTCCGGCAAGTTACACCAGTGACATTCAGACCCTCGCAGTCACGTCTTCCAATCAGAGCAAAGGTCTTGGGAGAATTCTTGCCAAGAAGTTAATTTCTAAGGCATTAGCCCTTGGCTCGGAGGCGATGTTCCTTGAGGTGCGCGTTGATAATGATGCCGCCATAAGCCTCTACAGCTCGCTCGGATTTGAGCAGATTGACGTCAGAAAAAACTATTACCAGCCTTCCGGGGCTGATGCCTTGGTGATGAGGCTGGCGATTGAGCAGCCCATTGTCCTAGGCGTTGAAAGCACCTGCGACGAAACTGGAATCGGGATAGTCAAAGGCAATCGGCTACTGGCAAACGCGCTTCATAGCTCCATGGACGAGCACGCTAAGTTTGGCGGGGTGGTTCCCGAGGTGGCCGCACGAGCTCACCTTGAGGCGCTGCAGCCCACCATTGCTCAAGCTCTCAAAGAGGCGAAGCTCACGATGAATCAGATCGACGCGATTGCGGTGGCCAATGGACCAGGCCTAGCAGGCGCCTTGATGGTTGGAATTGGCGCGGCAAAGGCGCTCGCCATAGCGCATAATTTGCCGATTTACGCCGTCAACCACTTGGTGGGCCACGTGGGCGCGGACGTGCTGGAAAATGGAACCGTTTCGCTGCCAACAATCGCACTCTTGGTTTCTGGAGGTCACACGTCTCTGCTTTTGGTGCGCGACTTACTTGACGACGTTGAGCTACTGGGCGAAACAATCGACGACGCTGCCGGCGAAGCCTTCGACAAGGTCGCCAGGGTTTTGGGTCTTCCCTACCCAGGTGGGCCACAAATAGACAAGCTCGCTGAAGGCGGCAATCCAAAGGCCATCCGGTTTCCACGCGGACTGTCGTTGCCAAAGGATATGGAAGCTCACAGGTTTGATTTTTCATTCTCGGGCCTCAAAACTGCAGTGGCGAGGCACGTTGAAAAGGCCAGCGATGCCGGACAAGAGATTTCAAAACCCGACGTTGCCGCAAGCTTTAGGGAGGCAGTGGTTGATGTCCTGCTCACCAAGGCAGTCAATGCCTGTGAGGCTCACGGGGTCAAGCGATTATTGCTTGGTGGCGGCGTTGTTGCCAACGCGCGGCTTCGTCAGGTGGCGAAGATACGCTGCGATGAAGCTGGTATCGAGCTTCGGATTCCACGTTTCTCGCTATGTACGGACAACGGAGCAATGATTGCGTCTATCGGTGCACAACTAATAATGGCTGGTCGGCCACCAAGTGGTCTTGGCTTCGGGGCGGAATCCACCCTCGAGGTTACAAAAGTGCAGACGCTCTAGAAGCCCACTGCTAACGCTCAAGCAACCCCAATAACTCCCAGCGGGGAATTTGAGGCATGAGAACCAGTCACGAGTTACTTATCGTTGGCTAAGTGACTGACAGACGAGTGCTTTACGAGCGTCGCCCACCCTGGTGAGGATCAGGGTGGCGGTGTTTTTTCCTTTTAGTTTCAACTTTGGGCGGAGCTGCTCAGGAGTTATGTCCACTCCACGTTTCTTTATTTCAAGTGTTCCAATGCCAAGCTCGCTCATTCTCTTGGCAATCCTTTTGACATCAAGTGGCAATGCTTCCATCACCTCAAACCCTCTTAGCCAAGGCGAAATAAGCTCACTGTCGGAACTGAGATATGCGATTGAGGGTGAGATGCCCCAGAGTCCATTTTCAATCGCAAACGCTCCAAGTAGGTGAGACCTAACCAGCGCCGGATTGGGGTCGTAAACGTACTTGCCAACTTCATTTATCGGTGCCTGAATCAAGTCAGCGGAATACTCAATTATCGGGTCGGCCAAAATAAGGGCTGATCTTTTGCCACTTTGGCCAAGTTCACCAAACCACAGCACGGTTTCTACAAGTTCATTGTTATGAGACACCCAATTTGCTTCGCAGTCCTCCGGGATCAATTCGTGAGGCAGGCTACCGGCTAGCTTTATGCCCGCCGTGTGCTTCCCACCGATTTCGAAGGCGAAGTTCAGATTCGGCGAAAAGTCCTCGGGCTTGAGCATGACTCTTCCTGTTGCTTTTGAGCTAAGTTTTCGCCTGGCCGGGTCAAGCCAGAATGCCGTCGATTCGGCTTCGATGTCGAGAGCATCGGCATTAGAGACCTTTGCCATTGGGTAGTCATGCAGATTGTGCTGCGCGATTTTGGCAGTCAGTTCGTCCTTTTCGATGGCCGCAACCTCAAGCCCCGCTTCGGCGAAGGCCAGTGCGTCCCCGCCGATGCCGCAACCAAGATCCGTGACCAATTTGATGCCGCGAGTCGAAAACCTTTGGGCATGCCAAGCGGCAACTTGCTGCCGAGTTGCCTGCTCGAGGCCCTCTTCCGTGAATAGCATTGTGCTCGCAAGTTCTGATCCAAATTTTGGCACCGCTCTTGAACGGAGTTTCGCTTGGGAGATGCACAGAGCTACTAGCTGAGGTTCGTATCCTTGCTTTCTAAGATCGGTTGTTAGTTTGAGTAGGTCCGCTTTTGCGTCCAGGAAGCCCAGCTTGCCAAGTAACTGCTTGGCTTCGGGTCCAAAAATTTTCTCGTCTAGATCGGGCACTCGTTAAACTTACCGCTGTCGATAGCAGCCGCTGACCTTGACCAAGTGCCTGATAACACCTAAAGTTGCATTAGCACTCTCGATGGGAGTCTGCTAATCCACAAACTTTAGACAAAGAAGAGGTAACAGTGTCGGTTTCTATTAAGCCACTTGAAGATCGCGTTGTTGTTCGTCCACTTGAGGCCGAGCAGGTAACTGCGTCAGGTCTGGTTATCCCAGACACAGCAAAGGAAAAGCCACAAGAGGCCGAGGTCATTTCAGTTGGCCCAGGTCGCTTTAGCGAGGACGGCGAGCGCATACCTGTCGACTTGAAAGTTGGGGATCTTGTTATCTTCTCCAAATACGGTGGAACTGAGCTTCGCTACGATGGCCAGGACTATCTTGTTCTGTCGGCCCGCGACATTCTTGCGGTTATCGAACGCTAGAAATTTACAAAAAAAGGCCCGGATCCTCGGGCCTTTTTTTAGTTTAATGCCTCTAGGCTTGCAAGGTGAAGAAGCGTTCTATAAACACGGTAGGCCTGAGCTTTGGAGCGGGCGCCTACTTAATTTGGGGTTCGTTTCCACTACTTATCCAGCTGTCTAAATTTGCTTCTCCTTTCGAGACTGTCGTTTGGCGAGTGGTGTTTGGTTTTTTGTTTGCCGCGCTGCTGGTAACGATTACGAAAACTTGGGGCCAAGTTATATCTTTGGTAAAAACCCCAAAAAAACTTGGCTGGGTTGCAGTGGCGGCTGTTTTTATATTCATCAATTGGCAGGTCTACGTCGTTGCGGTTGTTACCGGTAACGTCATTGAGACGTCTCTTGGTTATTTCATAAACCCGCTGGTAACAGTCATGTTCGCGGTGGTTTTACTAAAAGAAAAGCTACGACGAATGCAGTGGGTAGCACTAAGTGTCGGGTTTGTCGCAGTTGTGGTGCTCACAATTGACTACGGTCGGCCACCCTGGATAGCTATTATTTTGGCGTTGAGCTTTGGGACCTACTCGCTTGCTAAAAACAGAGTGGGCCGAAACATTGGAGCCTTGCAGAGTTTCACAATCGAATCTGCGACAGTGCTTCCAATAGCGATAGTTCAGCTAATTGTCGTGGCGTCTCTTGGACCGGTAATGCTACTAAGTGGTCCTATGGAAGCGGCGGTCTTAATTGGCTTTGGAATCATGACTGCGGTTCCGTTGATTTTGTTCGGCGCTGCTGCAAGCCGGATCCCCCTTTCAATGATCGGGTTCATTCAGTACCTCACGCCAGTGCTGCAGTTCTCAGCCGGATACTTCATATTGGGCGAGGAAATGCCACCGGTCCGGTGGATCGGCTTTGGATTGGTTTGGGTTTCTCTGGCGATTCTGACCGCAGACGCCTTCCGAAGAAGGCCGATTTTGCCGATTGTTGAAGCACTTTAAATTCGGAATGGAATTGTTACTCAATTTAGCAGTCCAAAAATAGTGGCTTTTTAGCCTGATTTATCCGTCTTTTTCAACGGATATCGTTTATGAATCTGATTTAAGCTGCTAATCCCCTCGAGGATGCCGAGTGGTTTGAGATTTTAGGAGGCGCGTTAACCTCCACGAAATGATGCAGTTAGTATGCTTTATTTAGCGCGCGGGCTCCCTGCCTGTGTTCGCATTTAAATTGCTATTTCAAGGAGCAACAATGACCGTAAAGAACAACAGGTCGCGTGCACTCATGGCTTTGTCTGCAGCAGGCGTTTCGGCGCTTGTTCTGGCTGGCTGTGCAGCGACAACAACCGCAGGCGGCTGTGAGCTAGGTCCTGAGCAAGATGGAGACCTAGTACTAAACCTAGGTACCGCACTGCCTTTGACCGGTAACCTCGCATTCCTAGGCCCACCAGAAGAAGCTGGTGCTGCTCTAGCGATTGACGAAATCAACGCTGCTAACAAGGGGCTCACAATTGACGCTACTTTTGGCGACTCTGGTGACACCGACAACAAGGCTTACGACACTGAAATCCCACGTCTTCTAGGCGCAGGTGCTCAGGCAATCGTTGGTGCTGCATCTTCAGGTGTATCACTACAGTTCATCGACCGTGTTATTGCTGAATGTGTAATTCACTTCTCACCAGCTAACACCTCAGCAGCTTTCACTGACTACGAGGACAAGGGCCTGTACTTCCGTACCGCTCCTTCAGACGTACTTCAGGGTGAAGTTCTGGGTAACCTAATCGCGGAAGACGGCCACCAGAGAATCTCAATGATCGTTCTAAACGACTCATACGGTACCGGTCTAGCTCAGTTCACCAAGGCTTCCTTTGAGGCTGCTGGTGGCGAAGTTATTGCGGAGCCTACCTACAACACTGGTGACACCAACTTCACCGCTCAGATTGCTGAGGCACTAGCCGGAGATCCAGACGCAATCGTTCTAATTACATTCGACGAGGCAAAGACCATCGTGCCTGAGCTAACAAGCCAGTTCCCTGGTGAGAAGCTTTACTTCGTTGACGGTAACCTAACCAACTACTCTGAAGACTTCGCTGCTGGCACCCTTGAGGGTGCCAAGGGTACTTACCCAGGCGTGAACGAGGCAAACATTGCTGACTTCGTTGCGAAGCTTGATGCTAACTGGCAGGCACGCGGCAACGCAGCCTTGGAGCTAAACGCTTACGGTCCTGAGACCTATGACGCAGTTATAGTGCTTGCACTTGCTGCTCTAGAGGCGCGTAGCACCCAGGGTGCCAACATGTCAGAGAAGCTTCAGGAAGTTTCTGGAGGTTCCGGCGACGGTACCAAGTGCACCAGCTTTGCTGAGTGTGCTGACATCATCAACGGTGGTGGAACCGCAGATTATGACGGTCCATCGGGAAACATTACCTTCAATGACGTTGGAGACCCAACAGACGGTAACATCCTGATCCAGCAGTTCGATGGAAACAACGTTCCAGCTACCATTCGTGGCTAGTAGTTAGTGTCATTCAAGAAATCCCCTTGGGCTTAGGCCCGAGGGGATTTCCTTATTAACTGAGTGTTTTGGACTTTATTGAAAGCCCGTGACTGACTGGCAGGCACTTTCGTCTTGAACGATGTCAAGACCTACTTGTGGCTGTTTGCGCTTAAAGAAGTAACCCCTCAGCCTGGCCGAGGGGTTACTTTGCTCCAACTGAACGGGGTTGGTAACTCTACTTGGACCTGCGAGTGGTCACTTCGAACGCTGCGCCGAAAGCCACAACAATAGTCATTCCTATTGCGACGAATAAGCCTGGAGGACGGGTCTTTTTAGGTGCCAAGAGTCCCCAGGTAGAGACCTACGACCTTGGGGTCGTTCAGAAGCTCTCTACCGGTGCCTGTGACAGCATCAGTGCCCTGATCTAAAACATAAGCCCGGTCTGCGATCTGAAGGCAACGACGAGCGTTTTGCTCAACCATGATGCAGGTCACGCCGGCCTTGTTGATTTCTGAAACCCGAAGGAAGGCCTCGTCCTGTCTAACAGGGCTGAGTCCAGCGGAAGGCTCGTCGAGTAATAGAACGCTTGGCTCCATCATCAACGCCCTACCCATGGCAACCATTTGACGTTCACCACCGGAAAGTGAGCCTGCGCGCTGCTTGAGGCGCTTACCGAGTTCGTCGAAAATCGAAACGACGAATTCAAGACGCTTTTCGTAGCTTTTCGGATCTTGGAAAACACCCATTTGAAGGTTTTCTTCAATAGTTAGTGACGGGAAAACATTGTTGTTCTGCGGGATATACCCCACGCCCTTGGCTACCAGCTGGTTTGGCTTCTGACCTACGATGTCCTCGCCGTTTAGGGTTATTGATCCTTCACGAACTTTTACGAGCCCGAAGATTGACTTCAGAAGGGTTGATTTACCCGCACCGTTGGGTCCGATGATTCCGATCAGTTCACCCTTGTCGGCGTAGAGGTTTGCCTCATTCAGAATGTTCACCCCGGGCAAGTAACCGGCGGTGAGGTTCTTGACATCTACAACTCGGGTCATTTGTCTTTCTCCTGGTCGATGATGCTAATTCTTCCGGTGACAACACCAAGATCAGTGTCCTGGTGAGCACCCAGGTAAGCATCAATTACGGCCTGCTCGTTCATGACCGTTTCAGGTGGACCCTCGGCTACTACCTTGCCCTCGGCCATTACGACCACCCAGTCAGCAATGTGTCGAACCATGTGCATGTCGTGCTCAACAAACAACACGGTCATACCTTCTTTTTTCAGGTCCAGCACGTGGCCAAGCAAGGACTGAGTCAAAGCGGGGTTCACACCGGCCATTGGCTCATCGAGCATTACCAGCACGGGGTCGGTCATCAATGCTCTTGCCATTTCCAGAAGCTTGCGCTGACCACCCGATAGAGACGCCGCGAAATCTGCCTGTTTGGTGTCAAGCTTGAACCGCTTTAGAAGTTCAATTGCCTTGATTTCAATCTCAGCATCCTGTTTTCTCCAAGATCTTGGAAACAGAGCGCGGAATATGCTTTCGCCGACTTGGTTCTTGGCGCCGAGCTTCATGTTGTCCAGCACTGTCAGAAGGCTCAGGGCCTTGGTTAGCTGGAAAGTTCGAACTTGACCCATTTGGGCAACCTTGTAGCTCGGGACTCCCGATAGCGAGGTTCCTAGGAACTCCCACTCGCCGGTGTCAGGAGTGTCGAAGCCGGTAAGCAGGTTAAACAGTGTTGTCTTGCCGGCACCATTGGGTCCAATAAGCGCTGTGATGGCGTTCTTGGGAATCTCCAGGTGCTCAACGTCGACCGCTGTTAGACCACCGAAGCTCTTTTTGACATGGTCAATAACCAGCATTGGATCAGTCTTTTTACAGCCTGGTCCGGATTCTCCGATGTGTAGACCGGTTGATTTTTTTGGTGAGTCACTATTTGACAAAGGTCAGCTCCCTCTTGTCTCCGAAAATACCCTGAGGCCTGTAAATCACAAGCAACATCAGCCCGATGCCTACCAGCACGAATCTCAATGTTGCCGCTTGAGTTCCGGTCACCGGCAAGATGCCCGCTAGTGCGAGCTCCGGCAAAATGTTTGATAAGAAGGCCTGCAGTGTCCAGAAGATAACTGCACCGATGACGGGACCCCAAATTGTCGCGGCGCCACCGAGTAGCAGTGATGTCCAGATGAAAAAGGTGATTGAGGTCACATACACGCCCGGAGAAACGTTGGCGAATGCAGCGTAAATAATTCCACCCATTCCACCGAAGATTCCACCGATGATGAGTGCCTGAAGCTTGTAGGCGAAGACGTTTTTACCAAGAGCCCTTATTGCCTCTTCGTCCTCGCGGATGCCCTTGATGACTCTTCCCCAGGGCGATCGCATAAGAGCCCACAGGAACCACACACAAACAGCTAAGACTCCAAGTCCAAAGGTAAGAACCCAAAGAGTCTCGGAGTTGTAGGTCCAAGGTCCCCAACCGTATGATCCAGGTGGGAATGGGTTTGCACTAGTGAACCCGCCCGAGTTGTTGTAGCCAAAGAGACCGTCGGCGCTTCCAGTGACATCGGTGAATGCTGTGGTTAAGAACAACAGCCTCACAATCTCAGCAGCCGCAATGGTCACAATTGCCAGGTAGTCTCCACGAAGCCTCAGCGTCGGAACGCCCAGCAGAATCGCGAACAAAATAGATCCGATGATGCCGACGATCATGCCGGCCCACCAAGGGAAACCAAAAGTTAGAACCGAGATTGCGTACCCGTAGGCACCGATGGCCATGAATCCTGCGATACCGAAGTTCAACAGGCCGGCAAATCCAAAGTGCATTGCCAAGCCAAGTGCTGCAAGTGCGAACGCAATTGTGGTGGGCGTTAGCAGCCCTGCCAAGGTGTTATTTATTATTGTTCCCCAGTCCATGAGCTACCTCCTATCCGACTCTCTGTCTTCGTCCCATAAGGCCCTGTGGCCTAAAGAGTAGTACTCCAATTAGCACGACCAGCGCGCCTACATATTTCAGATCTGAAGGGATGAACAAGCTAGATGTCTCGACCAGAATTCCCACAACGAGAGCTCCAATCAATGCACCGAATGCGGTTCCGAGACCGCCAAGGGTAACTGCGGCGAAGATAAGAAGCAGGATCTGCGTTCCCATGTCCCATTTGATGCCCGGTCGGAAATAGGCCCAGAGCACGCCCGAGAGTCCTGCGAGTGCAGCCGACACGATCCAGACAATTCGCACTACTTTATCCACGTCGATACCAGAGGCCGCGGCCAGGTCCGGGTTATCCGAGATTGCGCGCGTAGCTTTTCCAGTGTTGGTTCTAAGTAGCCAGAAGGCAAATGCAAGGATCGCAACAATGGAAATACCCATCGAGTAAAGGTCATTGACGCTCAGTGCAACGGACCCAAAGAGATTGATCTTCGGTGAGTCAAAGCCTGGGAGCTGCTCGGTGCCACCACCGATGAAGAACTGAATTATGTAGCGAAGAGTTAGCGATAGTCCGATTGAAATGATCATCAGCTGAACGATGCCCAGGCCCTTTTTCCGCAGAGGCTTCCATAATCCGGCATCCATCGACCACCCGAACCCGGCAGAAATGATCACCGCCGCGGGAATTGCAACCCAAATTGGTACTTCTAGAACCACACCGAGAATCAAGGCAGCCACAGCTCCAAAGGTGACCATCTCTCCATGAGCAAAGTTAGAAAGCCCTGTCGTTCCAAATACCAAAGACAGGCCTACAGAGGCGAGCCCGAGCATGAGGCCGAAGTTGATTCCATAAATAAGACGCGCAACAAATTGGTCAAAGAATGAAACTTCATTTCGCTCACCCTGGCCAATGAAAAAGTTTTTTACGACGCGATCGGAGAGTCCGAGGTCAACTTCCTGAGTGGCTCCACCTTCCAGGACAGCAACGCCTGCAGGCAGTGTGTCTTGATCAAGAGTCACTGAGTAGGTGTCCTTGGTCGGGACCCCAATTAGCCAGCTTCCGTCATCGCCGGTGAGAACCGAAGCGGTATAGGAAGGGCCTTCGACCACAATGCGGACTCCACCAACTGGCTCGCCCTTAATTTTGACGTTTCCCAGCACGGCGTGGTCAAACTCTTCTCCGACGCTGTCGGCTTGGGCTGGAGACACCAGCAGACCTAGGCCGATTATGAGAGCGGTAAACACGACTATTACGAGCTTTAAGAAACGTTTTGGATTGCCCACGAAGAGGAAATTCACCGGTCCTCCATATCTGGGTGAGCTGCATCGCCCACAATTGACCCTAAAAGGGGTATTGGAAAAGAATACCAATGGATAAGAGTACACAATTGTGAAGATACCTGTTTGTAATAAAAATTTCATACTTATTTGAGGAGGCTTAGCTCTGTAGGATTGCAGTACACAGTCCCGAGCCGTTGCGAGGTTATTTTGGAACAACCAGACCCCTTTTCCCTAATCGGGTTAACTTACGACGATGTCTTATTGATGCCCGGTAAGTCGGATGTGATTCCCTCTGGGGTCGGCACCTCCACAATGGTGTCCCGGAACATCAGCATTAACATTCCTCTAATTTCCTCACCTATGGATACTGTGACCGAGTCTCGCATGGCAATAGCCATGGCCCGCCAAGGCGGACTTGGTATCTTGCACCGCAACCTATCAATTGAGCAGCAAGCCGACCAAGTGGACTTGGTAAAGCGCAGCGAAGCCGGGATGGTGTCCCACCCTGTTACAACCACTCCATACTCAACCATTCAAGAAGTAGATGATCTTTGTGGCCGCTACCGAGTCTCCGGGCTTCCAGTTATAGACGAGGACGGCAAGTTAGTTGGCATAGTCACTAACCGCGACATGCGTTTCGTGCTGGAGGTTCAGCGGACGACGACATTGGTCAAGGATGTTATGACCTCGATGCCTTTAATTGTGGGCAAGGCTGGCATCCACCCGGATGAGGCGATGGCACTGCTTGCTCAGCACAGAATTGAGAAGCTTCCACTAATTGATGACAACGGCAAGCTCAAGGGCCTGATTACCGTGAAGGATTTTGACAAGAGCGAGAAGTACCCAAATGCCTCTAAAGACGGCGCAGGGCGACTGTTGGTTGGCGCAGCTGTCGGCGTCGGGCCCGACGGCTGGGAGCGAGCAATGGCTCTTGTGGAGACCGGCGTAGACATTCTTGTTGTCGACACGGCTCACGGTCACAATTCAGCTGTGCTGGAAATGATCAAGAAGTTAAAAAACGAGCCTTTTGCCAGGCACACCGATGTACTAGGTGGCAACGTGGCAACAACCGAGGGTGCCAGGGCAATCGTCGAAGCCGGCGCGGATGGCGTGAAAGTGGGCGTTGGCCCGGGGTCAATCTGCACAACCCGAGTGGTCGCCGGAGTGGGTGTCCCTCAAATCACCGCAGTTCACATGGCGGCGCTCGCGGCCAGAGAGGCGGGCGTTCCCGTTATTGCCGATGGCGGACTTCAGTACTCAGGAGATATCGCAAAGGCCCTAGTGGCCGGTGCCAACTCAGTGATGCTCGGTTCTCTGTTGGCTGGAACCGATGAAGCACCCGGAGACATTACGTATGTGGGCGGCAAACAATTCAAGACATACCGCGGCATGGGCTCGCTCGGTGCAATGCAGTCTCGAGGGCAAGCGCAGTCATATTCAAAAGATCGCTACTTCCAGGACGACGTCCTGAAGGAAGAAAAGCTTGTGCCAGAAGGCATCGAAGGACGCGTTCCCTACAGGGGGACAGTTCCAACCGTAGTTCACCAACTAATTGGAGGCCTGAGGGCTTCGATGGGATACGTCGGCGCGGCCACAATCCCTGAATTGCAGCAGAACGGCAAGTTTGTGCGGATTACCCCTGCCGGGCTTCGCGAATCTCACCCGCACGACATCCAGATGACCATTGAGGCGCCAAACTACGGCGCCCGCTAGGCAGGCAATAAAAAAATGAATGAAGTAGAGATTGGCAGATCCAAGCGCGCAATCAACGGATATGCATTCGATGACATTGCAATTGTCCCAACTAGAAGGACTCGCGACCCAAGAGATGTTTCAACCAGTTGGAGCATTGACGCGTTCCAGTTCGATATGCCCGTAATTGCTGCGCCGACCGATTCGGCCATGAGCCCTGCGACCGTGATTGCACTCGGGAAGCTCGGCGGCCTCGGTGTTCTGGATTTGGAAGGTCTCTGGACCAGGTACGAGGATCCAACCAAGCAGTTGGCTGAAATCGCTAACGCCAAAGACGAGGACGCCACGGCAGTTTTGCAACGTGTCTACTCTCAACCGATTCAAGCCGAGCTCATCAAGGCTCGTCTTGGAGAAATTCGGGCCGCCGGTGTCAGGGTGGCTGGAGCACTTTCTCCACAGCGAACAGCAGAGTTTTCCGAGATCGTTTTGCAATCCGGAGTTGACATGTTCGTTATTCGTGGAAATACGGTCTCTGCGGAGCACGTTTCGCAAAGCGCAGAACCGCTAAACCTCAAGGAATTCATCTACCAGCTTGATGTTCCCGTGATTGTGGGCGGAGCAGCTACATACACCGCGGCCTTGCACCTGATGCGCACGGGTGCAGCTGGAGTTTTGGTTGGCTTTGGCGGCGGAGCGGCTAGCGCCACCAGAAAAGTTCTTGGCATTCATGCTCCAATGGCGACAGCCGTTGCGGACGTGGCTGCGGCCCGTCGCGACTACATGGATGAATCCGGCGGCCGTTACGTTCACGTCATTGCTGACGGCGGCCTCGGCACATCCGGCGACATGGTTAAGGCAATTGCCTGTGGAGCGGATGCCGTGATGCTGGGTACGGTTCTTGCAAGAGCCGGGGAAGCTCCAGGTCAAGGATGGCACTGGGGACCAGAGGCGGTAAATTCCTCACTCCCAAGAGGGCAGCGAGTATGGGTCGGCTCACACGCTCCACTCGAACAAATCTTGATGGGCCCAACTAGCTCTGCAGACGGCACCGCAAATCTAATAGGGGCGTTGCGTCGTTCTATGGCCACCACCGGCTATTCGGACGTGAAGGAATTCCAGCGCGTTGATGTAGTTGCGAATTCATACATCTAAATGAAACCGAGTTTCTTCTCGATTGCTCGCCAGCCCAAATGGCTTGGGGGGCTAGCGATAGCCGCTTTGGTGGCGATTTCTTTCGCCTTATTGATGCAATGGCAGTTGGAGCGAACTTTTAGTTATGTCGGAGTCAGTGAGCAAGAGTTAGCACCCGTTCCACTAAGTGAACTGGCCGGACTCGAAGGCATTACTCCTGGAGCTTACGATCGCCTTGCAACCGTGAACGTGTTTCTCGATCCAGAAAACTCATTTATTGTGCAAGACCGTCTTCAGCTGGTCGGCACTGACTTGGTTCCCGGCTATTGGCTAATTACCAACTCTTTTGTCGAAATTGGTGACCAATTAGTGAGCCTCACACTCGCTCTGGGCTACTCGGAGGATGTCTCTGAACTTCTTAGTCTGCAGAGCGAACTGGATAGTTCTAAGCACAGCATCACGGGCTACGTTGAGCCAAACGAACCAGTGAAAGAAACAGACTCTAAAAACTTTCTTGGTTCGGTATCTCTCGCCCAGCTTGTAAATCTCTATAGTCCTGAACAGGTAGTTAGCTACCCGATTTATTTGATTCTCAGCGAGGGCATAGATCTTCCAGTCGAGAGGATATCGATCGACATCAAGGCTCAAGAAATAGAGGTCAACTGGTTGACCGCTTTTTACGCAATTGAGTGGGCTTTTTTCGCCCTTGTGGCCTTTTATCTTTGGTGGCGACTAGTTCAGGATGAGCGGGCGCGACTCAGTACGTGACCGAATTGTTATTTTTTATTGTGGTTTTCTGCCCGTTTCTATCTTTTTGGCTGAGAAAAGACTGCTAATTTAGCTGTTATCACGTGAACCAGACAATTTCGGAGATAACAAAGATGTTGGCAGAAGAGCGAAGGTTACAGCTGAGCGAGTGGGCTCGAGTAGATGGTCGTGTTGACGCGAACGTAGCTGCCTCGAACTTAGATGTTGCAGTGGAGACCGTTAGAAGAGACTTAGATGTTCTTCAGCGCAGAGGTGTTTTGCGCCGCGTACACGGTGGAGCAATTTCGCTTGAGAGATTTGCCCACGAGTTTACAATCCCCGAGCGCTATGGACAGAATCCCAATCAAAAGCGTCTCGTGGCCGACGTTGCGGCCTCCTTTATCCCTGATGAGGGCTGCATCTTTGTTGATGGTGGCACAACTACTGAGTGCCTGGCTGTTTACCTTAGAGACAAGCCCGGTCTTTTGGTCGTAACTAACAACTTGACCTTGGCCGGAAAGATCGCCGATTCGACTACGCAGACTTATTTGCTTGGCGGCAAAATTAGGCCCGCCACTTTGAGCGCAGTGGGCGCTAAGACTTGTGAGGACTTGCGCGAGCTAAATGCTGCGGTGAGCTTCATTGGCGCCAACGGTTTTTCTCTAGAAGCAGGGGCCACTTCATTTGACACCGATGAGGCCTTGGTGAAAAAGACCATGATGGCTAACTCTCGGGAGCGAATCCTTTTAGTGGACAGCAGCAAGTTTGGCTCGACTTATCCGGCTAAATTTTCGGCTTTTTCAGGTTTTGACCGCATAGTGACGAACGTCGATGTTGACTCCTCGTTCACGGATGCGCTTGCGGGAAGTGGGGTCCAGATTGCTCTGGCCCAACAATAAATTTCACTGGCAGAGAAGCCAGCGGAAATGGACGGAGATAAGCCAATTGCGTGCCTGCAAGCACGCAATTGACCTGACTCTATTTGATAAATACAACCCCTTATTAGGAAGGTATAGTACCCATGGCTAATTTTATCCCCGCGGGTGACGGCACTCACACAGGCTGGAAGTCGTTTGTTCAAAAAGTCGGTGGAAACCTCGCCGGCATGGTGATCCCAAACATAGGCGCGTTTATCGCCTGGGGCTTGCTGACTGCATTATTTATCCCAACCGGCTGGCTACCAAATGAGCAGCTAAGTTCAATGGTTGGCCCGATGATCATCAACCTATTGCCAATCCTCATCGGTTACACCGGTGGACGTTTGGTTCACGGTCAGCGTGGTGCCGTCATCGGTGCCGTTGCAACCGTTGGTGTGATTGTTGGAACTTCAATTCCTATGTTCCTTGGCGCCATGCTTATTGGTCCACTGGCTGCTTGGGTATTGAAGAAGATCGATGCTGTGCTAGACCCAGTAACCCCAACCGGCTTCGAAATGTTGATTGGTAACTTCTCACTCGGAATCACCGGAATGCTTATGGCAATCCTTGGATTCCTAGGAATTGGACCAACCGTAAACGCGTTTTCCGATGTTCTTGGAAACGGTGTGAAGGTTCTAGTTGACACTGGCTTCTTGCCCTTGGCATCAATCTTGATTGAGCCAGCAAAGATCTTGTTCCTGAACAATGCCATCAACTTTGGTGTTCTGGCTCCGATCGGAGCAGTTGAAGCCGCAGAAACTGGCAAGTCAATCATGTTCATGCTTGAGTCAAACCCAGGTCCAGGACTTGGACTACTAGTTGCATTCTGGTTGGCAGGACCGAAGCTTCTTCGTGGTTCGGCTCCTGGTGCAATCGTTATCCACTTCCTCGGTGGAATCCACGAAATCTACTTCCCGTACGTACTACTAAAGCCAATCGTTGTTCTTGCAGCGATTGCCGGTGGTGCAACTGGCGTTGCCACTTTCGCGGCTACTGGAGTCGGCCTCGTTGCCACCCCATCACCAGGATCGATCTTTGCCTACATGGCGATGACTCCTCCGGGTAACCACTTCGGCGTGCTTCTGGGCATCGCTTTGTCAGCGGCTGTTTCCTTCGTTGTGGCTTTCTTTATTTTGAAGGCAACTCGCGCTGGAGGCGACTCTGCAGATCTAGACGCATCAAAGGCACAGAGCAAGGCTATGAAGACCGGAGAGACTGCGTAATTATGGCGACAATATCGGGTGCCTCGGTCAAGAACATAGTTGTTGCTTGTGAGGCTGGTATGGGTTCATCTGTAATGGTTGCGAAGCAGCTTGCTAAGCAACTAAAGGCCCAAGAGGTCTCAGTGACTCATTCCCCTGTGAACCAACTGACTGAGACTGAGCACGATTTAGTTCTTTGTCACCGCGGGCTTGGCTCGAGGGCCAAGCAAGCGGTGCCGAACTCGGTTGTGATCATGTTTGACATGTTCCTAGGCGATCTAAAAATCGCTGAAATCGTGTCAAGAATTAAGTCGGGCGATGACATCAGCGATGACTGATTTAGTCCAACAGGCCGGAATAAAGCTAGATGCCACAGCCTCCTCTCCGGAGGAGGCTGTGGACATCTGCGGCAAGCTGCTCGTCGAGCTAGGCGCTGTAACGAACGCTTACGCGGAAGCGATGTGGGAGCGAGAGGAAATCTTTCCCTCCGCTATAGGCATGGGCTTTGCGATTCCACACGGAACCGACGAATCGCGAGTGCACGTTATTTTCGATCAGCTGGTGTTTGTCCGATTGGCTAAGCCAATTGAGTGGGCTGATGACGAAGTTACTTGCGTTCTTGGCATCGCTTCCCAAGGCGATGGACACGTGGAGTTACTTGGCAACTTAGCCGAAATGATTCAAGACGAGGACAAGTTGGCAATCTTGCAAAACTCTCAGAACCCCGAGGAAATTGCACAGCTGCTTCTTGGCACCGACTAGCCGTGAATCAACGTAAGAATAAATCGAAGAGCCACTGAGTAAGACAAAATCTAGTAGCACTCAGAACAGTTACAGGAGAAAAACTATGCGGGCAGTTCACTTTGGAGCCGGAAACATCGGGCGAGGCTTCATCGGGGCAGTTCTGCAAGACGCCGGTTATTTTGTGACTTTCGCTGACGTGAATAAAGAGTTGATCGACAAGTTGCGATCCTCGAATGGGTACAGCCTCATTGAACTTGGTGAAGCACAAAAAGAAACTCATTATGAAAACTTTGAAGTCTTAGATTCAACCTCCGACGAAGCCGCGCTCATAGCTGCCATCGGCCAGGCCGATGTCATTACCGCGTCGGTTGGTACGAATATTCTGCCCGCTATTGCGTCAGTGATTGCGCGGGGAATTCAAGCACGCATGAGTGACTCGCCGCTTGTGATTATGGCCTGTGAAAATGCGATTAATGCCACGGATGTTTTGAGCTCCAAGATTCTAGAGACACTTGAGAGACTCCCAAAAAACGTCTTTTTTGCTAACACCGCTGTCGACCGCATCGTCCCAATGCAACGGGCAGACACTGAGCCAGACGTCGCTGCGGAAAAGTTTTGCGAATGGGTCATCGATAAAAGTGGGCTAGCTGGTACAAACCTAGAGATTCCCGCGGCAACCTTGGTCGATGATCTACAGCCTTTTATTGAGCGCAAGCTTTATACGGTGAACACGGCGCACTTGACAATTGCATACTTGGGTCAGCGTCATGGCCATGGCACTATTGCCGAGTCAATAAGGGACCCGATTGTTCGAGATATTGTTGCCAGAGTCATGGAAGAGACTTCCATGGTTCTAGTCACTAAGCACGGCTTTGATTCGGGTGACCATGCAAATTATGTCCGCAAGACCCTACTGCGCCTTGCAAACCCTTTGCTGGATGACCAGGTCGAGCGAGTTGGTAGGCAGCCGTTGAGAAAGCTGTCTAGGTTCGAGCGCCTTATCGGGCCGGCAGCGCTTTTGGCTGAGCTGGGCGAGAAGCCCAGCGCGCTGCTAGAAGTGGTTGAGGCATCTTTGGAATTCTCAAGTCAAAACGACCCTGAGGTGAAGTTACTGAGCTCCAAGCTTGGCGAATTGTCACCATGGGAATTCGCGTCACAGATCTGTGGAATCCCTCATGATCATCCATTGGCTTCCTCGCTAGAGCAGGCAATCGCAAAACATCAGGGGACACTTAGTCACAAATGACCAGCCGGCATCACGCCGGGAGTTAGTTAGTATTTTTTATTAGAACCTTGAAGGAGAAACCAATGGCCACAATAAAAGGCTCCATTACCGTGCTGGATCCAATCGGCCTACACGCAAGACCAGCCGGCCAAATCGTGAAGCTGGTCAAGGAGTCAGGGCTTGAAGTTCGAATTGGGAAAGCCGGCCAGGAGTTAGCGAAAGCAAACTCCCCGCTTCGCATGATGGCCCTAAAGGCCAAGACGGGCGAAGAGTTGAATATTGAAGTCGACTCTGATGACGAAGTATTAGCCACTGACCTGATCGCCCAGGTCCAAGAGTTTTTGAAGGGTTAGATTTGCTAGACAGCGGCACAATTCTTACAGGCATGGGCGTGGGCCTTGGCTCCGTCGCCGCCGAAGTATTTCGAGTAAAGCCAGTTACTACGCTGCCTTTGGCAGCCAAGCACTCTGGTGACGAAGCTCTGGAGCTAGAAAACTTAAAGGCTGCCATCTCGGCAGTGTCACTGGAGATGAATGCTCTGGCCGAAGAGGCCGGCGATATTTCGGCTGAAATTTTTGAAGCGCTGATCATGCTTCTGGAAGACGAAGAGCTATTCGAAACCGCCTCGGTCCAGATTTCCCAGGGCTGGAATGCGGGCACCGCTTTTATTAACGCGGTCGAAGAATACGCGAATATTTTTGCAGGAGACGCTACTTTCGAGGAGCGACTAAACGATATCCGTGACCTTGCCAGAAGGGTTGCTGCTTCGATTGCTGGCATCTCACTCGGATTGGATATTCCGACCACCGGAAGGTTTGTAATCGTGGGCGAGGACTTCTCACCGGCTGATACGGCGCAATTCACTGAGGCAGTTGTCGGAGTGGTCACCATTCAGGGTGGCCCAACCTCTCACACTGCAATTATCTGCAGATCAAAATCGATTCCAGCGGTAGTTTCATGCCAGCAGGCCCAAGACCTGGTTGACGGAATGCGAGTGCTAGTTGACCCGGTGGGCGATCGAGTTGTGGTGGATGGCCAAGAAAGCGACATTACCGAAGCTCTGTCCTTCATCGCAAAAAGCGACGACCCAATTATTCCGGTGCGTGCAAACATTGGTTCGCTGGAGGACGCAATTGCCGCCAGTGCTTCGGCGGCTGACGGGGTAGGGCTATTTAGAACTGAGCTACTTTATTTGTCCGCCAAGACCCAGCCGACTAAGCAGGCTCAGGTCGCTAGCTACACAGAGATTCTGAAGGCGGCCCCAGTCGGGCCAATTGTTGTCCGCACCATCGATGCCGGCAGCGACAAACCGGTTCCGTTTTTGGACATGGGCGACGAAGAAAATCCAGCACTTGGCGTCCGGGGATATCGCCTGATAGAGAATCACCGAAACTTCATTGTCGACCAACTAGAAAGCCTGGAAGTCGCAAGAGAGCAATCTGGACGAGAAGTTTGGGTGATGGCCCCGATGGTTTCGACTTACCCCGAGGCAATTGAGTTCGCGGAGCTTGCCAGGAAAGCCGGAAACTTCAAGGTTGGAATCATGGTGGAAACACCGAGCATCGTTTATCAGATTGCGCAGTTGGCTGGCGTCCTGGACTTTATCTCGGTGGGCACCAATGACTTATCACAATATTTATTTGCTGCTGATCGCATGAATCCCGCCTTAGGGGCGATGCTAAATCCATGGCAACCGGCGCTATTGAGAGCGCTGGAGCAAATTGCTACCGTCAGCCAAAAGGCTGGTGTTTCTTCCGGAGTTTGCGGTGAGAGCGCGTCAGATCCGGCGTTCGCCGTAGTTCTTGCCGGCATGGGGTTTCAGTCAGTGTCTTCGTCTCGTTCGCAGGTGGGGATCGTGAGACAGGCCTTGAGCTCTGTGACAAAGGAACAGGCCAAAGAAGTTTTTGAGGCGGCCCTTACTGGCCTGGACGCCGATCAGGCAAAATCTGCGGCCCTTCAAGCCCTTGCGGCATTCTCAGCCAAGTAAACTCAAGAGCATGTCAAGCCCGAATCCAGCTCAAGTTCCTCAAATCAAAAAAATTCTCCGTTTTTATAAAGCATCTTCTTATGTAACGGGTGGGTTCTTGATTTTGCTCATGATTACGTGGGGTATTCGACGCTTGCCATTTTTAGGTTTTGATCTTTGGCTGCTCGGCCCAAATGGGTTTTTTAGCTTTGAACAATACGGCGTTGATGGCGAAGGCTTACCCGATGTCGGTTTCAATCTGACAGTTTGGATCTTAATTATCCACGGTTGGCTCTACGTGGTTTATCTATTCGCCGACTTTAGAATCTGGACCCTCATGCGCTGGTCATTCACCAGGTTCTTGCTGATTGCCCTCGGAGGCGTTGTTCCGTTCCTGAGCTTTTATACCGAGAACCGCTACGCCAAGATGGCTCATGAGCAGCTGTCAAAACTGGAGGGCAAATGAAGCCGGTTCTAGTCGTTGACTTTGGTGCTCAGTACGCCCAGCTAATAGCGAGGCGCGTCAGGGAAGCCAGTGTTTATTCTGAAATTGTCCACCACAGTGTCACAGCTGCTGAGATTGCAGCCAAGGAACCGGCCGCAATTATTCTTTCCGGCGGTCCTTCCAGTGTCTATGAAGAGGGGTCGCCATCGCTTGATCCAAAGATCTTGGAACTTGGAATCCCAATTCTCGGTATTTGCTATGGCTTTCAAGTTCTTGCATATCATTTAGGTGGTCGAGTAGACAAGACTGGCAAGAAAGAATTCGGTGGGACGCATCTCACGGTGAACCAGTCTGGAACGCTTTTGGGTGACCAACCACTATCCCAGGTTTGCTGGATGAGTCATGGTGATCAGGTCGTTCAGGCTCCTGAAGGTTTCGATGTTTTAGCTTCCACCGCCACAACCCCAGTTGCGGCCTTCGAGTCCAAAGAGCGCAAAATTTACGGAGTTCAATGGCACCCAGAGGTGGTTCACTCTGACCAGGGTCAACGAGTACTAGAAAACTTTCTATATGTTGGGGCGGGTATTGAGCCAACTTGGAATTCTGGAAATGTAATCGCCGAGCAGGTTGCGAAAATTCGCGCGCAGGTTGGAGATGCCAGGGTTATTTGCGGACTGTCCGGAGGGGTCGACTCTGCGGTTGCCGCGGCTCTTGTTCATAGGGCCATTGGGGACCAGCTAACGGCCGTATTCGTTGACCACGGTTTATTGCGCGAGGGCGAAAAAGAACAGGTTGAGCGCGACTACGTCGCGGCAACGGGCATCAGGTTAGTAACCGAAAGCGCTGAAGATGTCTTTTTATCGGCGCTGGCCGGTGTCAGTGATCCAGAGCAAAAGCGCAAGATCATCGGACGCGAGTTTATCCGGAGCTTTGAGAAGGCTGAGCAGAAGCTCATCGCCGAGGCCAAAGCTGATAATAGACCAATAAAGTTTTTGGTTCAGGGAACGCTTTATCCGGATGTAGTTGAATCTGGAGGCGGGGCAACAGCTGGAATTAAGAGCCACCACAATGTCGGCGGTCTTCCCGAGGACCTGCAATTCGAGCTCATCGAGCCTCTTCGCGAATTGTTTAAGGATGAAGTGCGGGCAATCGGTTCCGAGTTAGGGCTTCCGGACGAAATAGTCTCCAGGCAGCCGTTCCCAGGCCCCGGTCTCGGAATACGAATTGTCGGCGAGGTTACAAAAGAACGACTTGATCTACTTCGTATGGCCGATGCAATTGTTCGAGAAGAGCTCACGGCAGCCGGAAAAGACGCTGAAATCTGGCAGTGCCCGGTAGTCCTTTTGGCAGACGTGCGCTCGGTGGGGGTTCAGGGAGACGGCCGAAGCTACGGGCACCCAATTGTGCTTCGGCCGGTTTCTTCGGAAGACGCAATGACTGCAGACTGGTCCAGGTTGCCCTACGACCTGTTGGCAAAGATTTCTAATCGAATTACCAATGAAGTCCCCGATGTCAATCGAGTCGTGTTGGACATCACTTCAAAGCCTCCGGGCACGATTGAGTGGGAGTAGCGTGCTGGTTTTTGGTCACCGCGGGGCGTGCGGATATCTTCCGGAAAACACCATCGAATCGATGGAACTCGCTTTTGAACAGGGTGCGGATGCCGTGGAGTTCGATGTGGTCTTCACCAAGGACGGTCAAGCAATTATTCGCCACGACCTAGATCTTTCTAGCACTACCGACATCAACGACCACAGCTTTTTGTCTACCAAGATTGACCAACTCACAAAGGCAGACGTCTCAAGGCTACGAGCCAAGGAGAGGTATCCAGATGGCAGGGTTGATTCAGCGAGCCAAGATGGTAAGTACTTTGTGCCAACCCTCCGCCAGTTGTTGGCAAACCAGCAATTCAATGGCAAGCATCTGATCATCGAAATAAAGCACGGTGCGCATTTTGAGGCTATTGGAGTCGATCCAATCCAGGAGGTAAAGGCACTGCTTAAGCAGAGCGATTGGTCCAACCGCGGTATGAAAATTAGCCTCGAGAGCTTTGAGTTCGAATTTCTACTCAGAGCGAAACTTGAGATTGGCTCGGATATTAATTACGTATTTCTAAGCGCTAGGGACACCCTCCCTAAGGGCGTCACCGAACTAACGGACGAGTTACTCGCCGAAATTGCCGACAACTTCGATGCTGTTTCTGTTGCGATGTCCATGGTCCTGACTGGTGACCTTGTGGCGAGGGCAAAAAAGATGGGCCTCGATATCTATGCCTTCACGGCTCGCTTAGAGACAGCCGAAGGAAATGTCGAAAAATGGTTTGAACGTCTTGTTTCGACTGGAGTCGATGGAATCTTTGCCGATCAGCCTGACCTGTTACTTAAAACCGTAGCCGACCTGACCTAAACTACGTGCGATGTCGTTAGAGATTTTTGAGCAGCCGAACCCGGATGATTTACTAACCGGATTAAACCCGCAGCAGCAGCAGGCGGTGCGATACCGCGGACGAGCACTGCTAATTGTGGCTGGAGCGGGCTCCGGTAAGACCAGAGTGCTAACTCACCGCATGGCACACATGCTAGCCAATAAGGAAATCTGGCCATCTCAGATTCTCGCCATTACTTTCACGAATAAAGCTGCAGCCGAAATGAGAGAACGGGTAGAGAGCCTTATCGGGCAAGCCGGGCAGGGTATGTGGCTGAAGACCTTCCATTCTGCTTGCCTTCAAATTCTTAGGCGCGAAGCCCAGCGCCTCGGCCATGACTCAAACTTCAGCGTCTATGACACTGGTGACACTCGTGCCTTACTCAAGCGACTCCTTCGAGAAGCCGGTGCGGAAGACGCGGACATAAAACCGTCGCAGGCCGCCGCAATTATTTCTAATGCGAAAAACGAATTGAAGGACGCCGACGATTTCGCTCGAAACGCAGATCGTTCGAACCCCAGAGAACGTTTGGTTGCCGAGGTATTCCAGGCCTACACTTCCGAACTGCGCCGAAATAATGCTTTTGATTTTGATGACCTAATTGGCGAAACAGTTGGCCTATTTCAGGCGTTTCCGGAACTTCGCGCTAGGTATCAAAAACGATTCCGTCATGTGCTTGTCGATGAATACCAAGACACTAACCATGCCCAATACGCACTAATTCGCGAATTCACCAGGCCATTGCCAGAGGAACATGCAATTTTTGACGAGCAAACCGGCGAAGTGCTTGGCCCGGCTGATCTAACCGTGGTTGGAGACTCGGACCAGTCAATTTATGCATTCCGTGGGGCTTCGATCAGAAACATTACAGAGTTTGAGCGCGATTTCCCGGGAGCAGAAACTATCTTGCTCGAGCAAAATTACCGCTCCACTCAAAACATACTTTCGGCTGCGAACGCGGTTATTTCACAAAACCCTTATCGGCCGGCTAAAAACCTTTGGACTGATTCGGGTGCCGGGGACAAGATAACCATGTTCACTGCCTACGACGAACGAAATGAAGCGGCTTTTGTCGTCGATCGGGTCAAGAAGCTGCACGACGAGGGCATTAATTATCGAGACATAGCTGTCCTTTATCGAACCAACTCATTAACCCCATCTTTGGAGGCTGAACTCAAGAGTCAGCAGATTCCGTATGCGGTTATCGGAGGCTTGAAGTTTTTCGAGCGCCGAGAAATCAAGGACGCATTGGCCTATTTGTCCGCAATTTCAAATGGGCGTAACGATGAGGCTGTAAGAAGAGTCATAAATATCCCAACCCGTGGCATCGGGCAGAAGACTGAGCTAAAGATTGCTCAGTTTGCCAGGACAAACGACATGAGCTTCCGACAAGCACTCTTGTTTGCCGCCGACTTGCAACTTGGGCCGAAGCTCCAAGCGTCTGTGATGGCATTTGGGGAATTGCTGAACGAATTAGAGGCAATGACCGTTACTGATGGCCCAGCCGAGGTTTTGAAGGTAGCGCTTGCTAGGAGCGGGTATCGCTCTGAGCTCGAGCTATCCAGGGACCCCCAAGATGAAGCCAGGGTTGAAAACTTAGATGCCTTGCTCGGGCAATTATTCGAGTGGCAAGCTCAGTTCCCAGAGGGCACTGTCGCTGACTATCTTGCTGAAGTCACGCTTTCGGCAGCTGCCGATGAGATTGAAGATGAATCCGGCAGCATTTCTCTGATGACCCTTCATACCGCCAAGGGGCTTGAGTATCAGGTTGTATTTATGATTGGCCTGGAGCAGGGAACATTGCCTCACATCAGGTCTTTTGATGAACCCGGTGGCCTGCAGGAGGAGCGCAGGTTGATGTATGTCGGTATGACCCGGGCCCGCGAGCGATTGTTCATCTCTCATGCCCTCCAACGAACAGTTTTTGGAAACACCTCTGGGTTCACGACCTCCATGTTCTTAGCTGACATACCCCAGGAGCTAGTTGAGGCCGAGGGAACCGAACGATCAACCGATAGAGCTTATGAGCGGTCGGTTGGCTTCACAAGAGAGCCTTCCAAGTGGAAGGGCGCGATTAACTCACCGAGTGCGGTCCGTGACAACAAGGACCTTGAGCTTTCAGTGGGTGATCGAGTCAATCACGACACTTTCGGTGAGGGCTCTGTAGTCAGTGTCTCGGGTCAAAATCCGAGACAAACCGCCGAGGTGCGTTTTGAATCGGGGGTCACAAAACGTCTTCTGGTCAAAATGGCACCAATAACCAAGCTCTAGTTTGGAAATGCTTTTTTTCAATCACTAGACTTTAGAAGATTAAACGTCGGCTAAAAAAACTGAAAGACCAAAGTGGATCTATTTGAATATCAAGCCCGCGACCTTTTTGAAAAACACGGAGTTCCGGTTTTACAGGGTCGAATTGCAGACACACCTGAAGAAGCGGAGGCAGCAGCTACCGCTATTGGCGGCACTGTCGTTGTTAAAGCCCAGGTAAAAACTGGAGGGCGCGGCAAGGCCGGCGGTGTAAAAGTGGCTCACAGCCCAGCCGAGGCCCGGCAAAAAGCCGAAGAAATTCTTGGACTCGACATCAAAGGCCATGTTGTAAAGCGCCTAATGATTGCGGAGGGCGCCAAGATCGCTCAGGAGTTTTACTTCTCAGTGCTTCTGGATCGCTCAAACCGAACCTTCTTGTCACTTTGTTCTGTTGAGGGCGGCATGGAGATCGAGCAGCTTGCCGTTGAACGCCCAGACGCTTTGGCAAAGATTCCGGTCTCCGCTGTTACCGGCATAGACAAGGCTTTGGCCATGGAAATTGCGATGGCCGGCAGGTTCCCAGAAGAACTCATTGACTCAGTGAGTGATGTAATCCTCAAGCTCTATGACGTTTTCGTAAAAGAAGATGCGACCTTGGTTGAGGTAAACCCGCTTGTTCTTACCGAAGACGGCCAAATTCTTGCTCTCGACGGCAAAATCACCCTCGATGAAAACTCGGATTTCCGTCACGAGCGCGATGACATGGAGCGCGATGCGCTCGACCCACTGGAAGCCAAAGCTAAGGCGATGGATCTGAACTACGTGAAGCTAGACGGCGAAGTGGGGATCATCGGAAACGGTGCCGGACTTGTTATGTCCACGCTGGACGTCGTAGCTTACGCCGGAGAGGCAAACGGCGGAGTGAAGCCCGCCAACTTCTTGGACATCGGCGGCGGAGCCTCCGCAGAGGTAATGGCCGCTGGTCTGGATGTAATTCTGAACGACCCACAGGTCAAAAGCGTGTTTGTGAACGTCTTTGGCGGCATCACGGCGTGTGACGCCGTTGCTAACGGCATCGTTGGAGCCCTCAATACTCTTGGCGCCAGGGCCTCTAAGCCGCTAGTTGTAAGGCTCGACGGAAACAACGTTGAAGAAGGCCGCACCATTTTGAAGGAATTCAACCACCCGCTAGTGGCACTTGCGGACACCATGGATGGTGGGGCTAATACCGCCGCTGAACTTGCGAACGGCTAAGGGGCTAAAAAATGGCAATCTTTCTAAACTCAGATTCTAAAATCATCGTTCAGGGCATGACTGGTGCTGAAGGCATGAAGCACACCCAGCGCATGCTGGCTGGTGGATCAAACATCGTTGGCGGAGTAAATCCTCGCAAGGCCGGCGAAACTGTCGAAGTCGAGGGCAAGTCCCTTCCGGTTTTCGGCAGTGTCGCAGAGGCAATGACGGCAACCGGGGCAAACGTTTCTGTTATTTTCGTGCCGCCGGCTTTTGCGAAGCAGGCAATCGTCGAAGCGATTGATGCCGAGATTCCACTCGCAGTAGCTATCACGGAGGGAATCCCAGTTCACGACTCAGCTTCGGCTTGGGCATACAACGTCGAAAAGGGACTAAAGACCAGACTCATTGGCCCAAATTGTCCTGGAATCATTAGTCCTGGTGAGTCAAATGCTGGAATCACCCCTTGGAACATCACTGGTAAGGGACCGATTGGTTTGGTTTCTAAGTCCGGAACTCTCACCTACCAGATGATGTTTGAGCTAAGAGACATTGGCTTCACCACCGGAATCGGTATTGGTGGAGACCCTGTTATTGGGACCACTCACATCGATGCTCTAGAGGCATTTGAGAATGACCCAGAGACCAAGGCGATTGTTTTGATCGGTGAAATTGGCGGCGACAGCGAAGAGAAGGCAGCGGAGTACATTTCTAAGCACGTCACCAAGCCGGTTGTTGCCTACGTGGCAGGATTTACCGCCCCAGAGGGCAAGACCATGGGACACGCGGGCGCGATTGTTTCTGGGTCCGCTGGAACGGCCCAAGGCAAAAAAGAGGCGTTCGAAGCAGTAGGTGTCAAGGTTGGCAAGACGCCATCGGAGACCGCCACCTTGATGCGCGACATTATCGCCAACCTATAGCGCCAGCCGTGAACCGGGGGCTTAGTTTTGCAATAGCCGCTCTGCAGGCTTTGATCATCATTGCCACTGTGGTGGGGCTGATAATTGCTCCTCTCACACTTGCTTGGTTTATCGAGGGCAATGGACAAGTTGAATGGGTCTTGGCGCTCAGGGTGGCTGTTTACGCTTTCTTGTTAGCATGCGGAGTTCCCATTGGCTTCGCAGACGGTGAGATCCTCGGTATCAGTTTTGGGGCCTTCTTCCTCACAGCACTGCCACTGGGGCTAACCGGCCTGATCGTTCTCATGGCAATCAGAATCGGTCATCGACTATCGGCCGCCGCTTCGCTTTGGCCAGCCTGGCTAGGTGGTTCGCTGGCTTTTGGTGGAATCAGCTACGGCGCCTCATTACTGGTGGCAGACGATTCGGTGATTGCGGGCACCTGGGAACCGCTTTATTACCCGGCAATATTTTTTGGATTAATACTGATTGCGTCTTCCGTGATCGGTCGAAGATTTGAGCTGTTCGAGGGCGCCAATGGTCCAGAGGCCAGGGAGCGCATCTGGGTCAGAAGACTTTTTGCTAACGCATACGCGAAGTTGCACTGGTCAATTCGAACCGCACTAAATCCGGGTGTCAGAGTCGGGTTGTCGGTTGTGGCAGTTTTGATTTTTTCAAGCTCGGCTCTGATTGCTCTTGGTTTAGGTTTCGGTTGGGTTCAAGTGATAGGACTTTACCAAGGTCTGGGGCTCAGTATTTTAGGTGGAGTCATGGTGACTATTGGTCAGTTGGCAATTCTGCCAAACCTAATTGTCTATGGAGCATCTTGGATTTCCGGTGCAGGATTTGCAATCGGAACTGGCTCCCACGTGTCGCCTTTTGCCTCAGAGCTCGGGCCACTTCCGGCGCTCCCAGTGTTTGCGGCGTTACCAACCGGAGGGTTTGAGCGAGGTCTTATTTTCGTCTTGATTCCTGTAGCGGCCGCACTTTTGGCAACGTTTTTCGTTGCCAGACATGCGGATCAATTGCGCTGGGAATATGGCACAAGACTAAGCGGGGCTCTGTCGATCTCATTGGTTGCTGCCTCTAGCGCAGCTATCACTGTCTTCCTGGTAAGCCAGGCGGCATCAGGTAGCTTTGGCCCGGGTCGGTTTGAAACCGTTGGGGCCAATCCGCTTATGTTCGCCGCGGTGGTGTTTGTTGAGGTCTTAGTGCCGAGCTTCTTAGCCGCTCTAGTAATTGCTAAGCCATACGGCGACGCTTCCGAGCGAAAGTAGACTGAGGCAATGTTCTCGGTCGTAGTGATTATTTCAGGTGGCGGTTCAAATCTTCGTGCGCTTTTGACGGCGGCGGCCAGCCCGCTCTACCCGGCTAAGGTGGTCGCGGTTGGTTCCGATAAGGCTGCTTCGGGTCTAGAGCACGCCGAGGAGTTTGGGGTTCCAACTTTCGTTGTTGAACCTTCAAGGTTTGAAAGTCGTGAAGCCTGGGCGGAGGTCTTGCTTTCAAATATAGAATTCCACAAGCCGGATTTAGTGGTTCTAGCCGGATTCATGAAGGTGCTGCCGGCAAACATCGTCAACAAGCTCACGCCAAGAATGATTAATCTGCACCCATCGTTGTTACCCGATTTTCCAGGCGCACATGCCGTTGCCGACGCCTTAGCAGCTGGGGCCTCGGTGACTGGCGCAACCATTCACATCGTCGATGAAGGGGTGGACACTGGCAGGATTTTGACTCAGGCCAGCATGGCTGTCACTCCTGGCATCTCAGAAATTGATTTGCATGATCAGATTAAACTTATGGAACGAGAGCAGCTAGTTCAAGTGGTTCAAGACATTGCAACCGGAGTGCTCTTGCTTGCCGAAAAGGAGCAAAGTGCCTGATGTAGTGGCCATAAAAAGGGCGTTGATTTCGGTGTCGGATAAGACCGGTTTGATTGAGCTAGCGACGGCTCTGACTGCGGCCGGTGTCCAACTAGTGTCAACCGGCTCCACTGCTAAACAAATCGCGTTGGCTGGTATGGACGTAAGAGAAGTCAGTGAAGTCACCGGCTTTCCTGAAAGCTTGGGCGGCCGGGTAAAGACGCTACACCCGGCTATTCACGGCGGCATTCTCGCCGATCTAAGACTTGAAAAGCATAATCAAGAGCTTGCAGAGCTAAACATCGAAGCGTTTCAGCTCGTGGTTGTGAACCTTTACCCTTTCGTTGAAACCGTTTCTAGCGGAACCACCGGCGATGCGGCCATCGAGCAGATTGATATCGGCGGACCCGCTATGGTTCGGGCTGCCGCCAAAAACCACGCAAATGTGGCAATAATCGTCAACCCAAAGAACTACCAGCTCTTGATCGAAGCGCTTGATGACGGTGGCACGAGCCTAAAGTTTCGGCAACAACTTGCTCAGCAAGCATTTGCTCACACTGCTGGCTACGACTCGGCCGTCGCAAGCTTCCTGGCTCGCGAATTCGGTGAAGAGACGACCTCAGAATCGATCAACATTTCTCTCACGAAAGACCAAGACTTGAGATATGGCGAGAACTCTCATCAGCAGGCAGCTCTTTATTTGTCCGCCGACTCTTCTGGTGTGGCAACGGCCATTCAGCATTCCGGCAAACAGATGAGCTACAACAACTTTGTTGATGCGGATGCTGCTCTTAGGGCAGCCTTCGATTTTCAGGCCCCCGCGGTTGCGATCATCAAGCACGCTAACCCTTGTGGAATTGCCACCGGTGAAGATGTTGCGACCGTTTACCAGGCTGCACATAACACCGATCCGGTGTCTGCCTTCGGAGGTGTGATTGCCAGCAACAGCGAAGTTACCGAGGCAATGGCCCTTGCCGTTGTTGAAGTCTTCACAGAGGTCATAATCGCGCCTTCGTTCGTTCCGACAGCTCTCGAAATACTGAAAAAGAAAAAGAACTTAAGAATTTTGGAGCTTTCGACTTCTTATGTCAGAGCCGCGCTAGATATTCGGCAGGTATCGGGCGGCATGCTTGTGCAGGACTCAGACGGCTTTGAAGGCCTGGACACTCAGAGTTGGCAATTGGTAGCCGGCAAGGGCGTCGATGCCGCTCAGATGCTTGATTTAGAGTTTGCATGGATTGCTTGCCGGTCCGTGAAATCTAACGCAATCCTGCTAGCTAAGAATCAGGCCGCTGTTGGGATTGGTATGGGTCAGGTCAACAGACTGGATTCTTGTAGGCTCGCGGTCGCAAGGGCTGGTGAAAGAGTGGTGGGTTCGGTCGCGGCGTCGGACGCATTTTTCCCATTCGCCGATGGCCTTCAGGTGCTTATAGATGCCGGAGTGTCGGCAGTTGTGCAGCCGGGTGGAAGCGTTCGAGACGAGGAAGTGATCGCCGCTGCTAGTGAAGCCGGCGTTAGCATGTACTTCACGGGCGAAAGACATTTTTTCCACTAGAAATAATCCCAGCGCACCAAATGTTTACGAGTAAGGCCGATTGGCCAAAATTACAGCAGAGAGAATTATGCAACAGGCTGAATTGGGGACGATAAAAACCCTTTGGCGTCTGGTCCCATTTGCAAGGCGGGCACTATGGCGCATAGGCCTTGGCATACTCGCCGCAATTGGCGCCCACATGATCGCTCTTTCAATCCCGCAGTTCTTGCAGTCACTGGTCAACTCACTGGTCGACGGCGGTGAGGACGCCCTACTTCCGGCGGTTGGTTTCATTCTCTTGCTCGGGATTCTGGAGGCTGGCCTCGTGCTTCTCAGGCGTTGGCTGGTTCTTACACCTGGAACATTCGTCGAGGCCGACATGCGCAATACCTTGTTCGCCAAGCTCCAAGATTTGCCGGTTGCATTTCATGATCGATGGCCATCGGGGCAGTTGCTCTCCAGGGCGGTTGCCGACCTCGGCCTAATCAGGCGCTGGCTTAGCTTCGGAATTGTGTTACTTATAGCTAACTTCATAACACTCGTGGTTGGACTGCTGATTCTCTTCACATACAACTTCTGGTTGGGCCTTATCTTTTCAGTGGCGTCTATCCCGATTTGGCTCATTGGATTCCGCTTCGAGCGCGGTTTCGGCACTATTGCCAGACTCGCTCAGGATCAGTCGGGAGACCTTGCAACAAGGGTAGAAGAATCTGTTCATGGCGTCAGAGTCTTAAAGGCTTTTGGCCGCGGAGGTTTTGCAGCTGAACAATTCGCAACCCAGGCTTCGGAACTTAAGAACACGGAAATTAGCAAGGCAAAAGCCGTCGCAAACATCTGGCTCTACCTAATGATGATTCCTGAATTTGCCCTCGGCTTGGCTTTATTGGCTGGGATTTGGTTTACGGCTAACGGCGAGATGACCGTTGGGACACTCGTGGCTTTTGTTGCAACCGCCATGGTCCTTCGTTGGCCAACAGAGTCCCTTGGATTCCTGCTGGGTATGACACTTGAGGCGAAAACCGCCACCACGAGAATTTTTGAAGTGCTGGATGAGCCGGATCTAATTTCCGATCCTGTTTCCCGAAAGACGATAAAAGACCCCAAGGGTTTGCTTGAGTTTCATGACGTTCATTTTCATTACCCCGATGCCGACCCAAAAAATCGGGATTTGGTCGATGGTGTCAGCCTTCGAATAGAGCCTGGCCAATCGGTAGCTCTCATTGGGCTCACCGGAAGTGGCAAGACTACTCTGACTGCTCTAACAACAAGGTTGTACGAGGTAACGGGTGGCTCTATAACTATCGATGGGGTTGACATTCGAGATTTGACTCGAGCAGATCTTAGATCAAACATCGCTATGGCCTTTGAGGACGCCACTCTTTTCTCATCGAGCGTGCGCGACAACGTGCTCTTGGGCAATAAAGATCAAAGTGAGGATGATCTAAAGCAGGCTCTCGAGATTGCTCAAGCACAGTTTGCCTACGATTTACCGAAGGGCCTTGACACGCCGATTGGCGATGAAGGTCTAAGTCTTTCAGGCGGTCAACGCCAGCGATTGGCTTTGGCAAGAGCAGTTGCGGCGAAGCCTCAGATTTTGGTTTTGGATGATCCATTGTCGGCTGTCGATGTGGAGACAGAGGCGATGGTCGAAGACGCGCTTCGACATGTGCTGAAATCGACTACGGCCCTAATAGTGGCTCACCGACCTTCGACCGTAATGCTCGCCGACAAGGTCGCTCTGATGCAAGATGGCAAAATTATTGCTTTCGGTACTCACCGTGAACTTCTAGACACCAGTCCTGAATATCGCCACGTCATTACCTCTCTGGACACCGACCAGAAAGAGCGTGAGGTGAACGTATGAGTCTTTACGGAACCAATAACGAAGAAAGAACAGACCTAAACAAAACCGAATCTAGGTTCATCAGGAAGCGATCTAGAACGCTCTTGGGTTCGTTATTGCTTCCGCTCCGAGCCAGACTTTGGCTAGCCGTAGTAATGATTTTTATCTCCACGACGCTCAGGGTTGCAGGCCCAGCCCTAATCGCGTTCGCGATTGATTGGGCGCTTCCTAGGGCCATCGAAGACGACTTTTATCCCCTATGGATGCTAATCCTGCTTTATCTGGGAGCTGCAGCTTTCAGTGCACTGATGGTTTATTACTTCATGATCCTCACGGCGAAAATTGCTCAGTCCATGCTGCTTGCATTGCGGAACAGAATGTTTATCCACACACAAAAGCTTTCGGTCGAATTCCATGAGCGCTATACCGCCGGGAGAGTAATCGCGAGGCAGACCTCAGACCTAGAGTCGATTTCCGAGCTACTATCCGGCGGCCTGGGCGAACTGGTGGTTGGAATCTTCTTCATGGTTTTCACCGCCGGCGCACTCTTGATACTGGACCCAATCAGCTTCCTTGTCCTTATGGCCGCAGTTATTCCGCTTGCGATTGTGACCCGGTGGTTCCAGATAAACACAAACCGAGGTTTTAGGGCGCAGCGGGTTGCATCTTCCACCTTGATTCAAAACTTTGTCGAGACCATGACGGGTATCCGCGCCGTCAAGGCTTTCCGCAAGGAAAAGCGCAATGAGAAGCACTTTGGTGGCCTAGTGGAAAAGTACCGGCTATTGAACGCCAAACTAATTCAGCTTTTCGGAATCTACGATCCAGCGTTGATCTTAATCGGCAACGCGACTGTGGCTGCCATCTTGCTCGTGGGTGGATTTCGGGTCCTCGACGGCACGTTGGGCATTGGAGTTTTGACGGCTGCAATTCTTTACGCCAGAAGGTTTTTTGACCCGATGGAACAGATAGCAATTTTCTACAACTCGTACCAGTCGGCATCGGCTGCTCTGGAGAAGATTTCTGGTGTTTTGCAAGAGGAGCCTTCGGTTCCAGAACCTGAGAACCCGGTGGAGCTTAGAAACATCAAGGGCGGTCTAGTTTTTGACAAGGTGAAGTTCCAATACAACACCGGTGATATTGTCCTGCACCCGTTCTCTTTGGATATTCCTGGCGGTCAAACAATCGCGATGGTCGGGACTACGGGCGCTGGTAAATCGACTCTTGCGAAGCTCATCTCAAGGTTCTACGACCCTAGCGAAGGCGTTGTTCGACTCGACGATTACGACCTAAGAGACATTTCGAATGTAAACCTTCGTCAAAAGGTAGTGATGGTGACGCAGGAGGCTTATCTATTTACCGGGTCTGTAGCTGAGAACATTCAGCTAGGTCGCCCGGGCGCGTCGATGGACGATGTAGTCAAGGCGGCCAAGGCAGTGGGCGCGCACGAATTTATTCTGGAATTGCCCTACGGTTACGAGACGGATGTGAACAAGCGCGGCGGAAGAGTTTCAAGCGGCCAGCGCCAGTTGATCTCCTTCGCACGTGCCTTCCTGGCGGACCCCGCGGTTTTGATTCTCGATGAGGCAACTTCCTCTTTGGACATACCCTCGGAGGCCATGGTGCAGCTTGGACTAAAGACACTGCTTGCAGGTCGGACAGCCGTAATCATCGCGCATCGACTCTCAACGGTTTCGATAGCGGATCGAGTTTTGGTAATGGAGCACGGAAAAATTATTGAAGATGGTTCACCGGAACAGCTGGTCGCTTCGGGAGGTAAATTCTCGAAGCTCTACAAGTCCTGGAAGGATTCATTGGTTTAGGGTCCATCGACTGAAACCGATAGGCTAAGAACGGTCATTTAGGCCCGAATCATGCGGTAATCAGGAGAGTAATGAACAAAATCAGTGTTGTTGGCAAAGTTGTTGAGCTGGACGGCGATGAGATGACTCGCATCATCTGGCAAGACATCAAGGACAAACTGATTCTCCCTTATTTGGATATCGACCTGGAGTATTACGATCTGTCTGTTGAGAATCGCGATGCAACCGACGACCAAATCACTATTGATGCGGCTAACGCCATCAAGAAATACGGCGTTGGGGTCAAGTGCGCAACAATTACTCCGGACGAAGACCGAGTTGTCGAATTCGGTTTGAAAAAAATGTGGCGTTCTCCGAATGGAACCATTCGTAACATTCTCGATGGTGTTGTATTTCGCGAGCCAATTATCATCTCTAACGTTCCGAGGCTAGTACCAGGCTGGACTAAGCCAATCATCATTGGTCGTCATGCACACGGTGACCAGTACAAGGCCACGGACATCAAAATCCCTGGCAAGGGTAGGGTCACCATGACTTGGGCACCTGCCGACGGCTCAGAGCCTCAGGTAATGACCATCGCTGACTTCCCGGAGAACGGTGGAGTTGCCATGGGAATGTATAACTACATGGACTCCATACGCGATTTTGCAAGAGCCTCCTTCAACTACGGCCTTGCTCGTAACTACCCGGTGTACATGTCAACTAAGAACACAATTTTGAAGGCCTACGACGGAGCCTTCAAGGACGCCTTTGAGGAGATCTTCAACGCCGAGTACAAGGACAGGTTTGAAAAAGCCGGCCTAACCTATGAGCACCGTCTAATAGACGACATGGTTGCAGCTGCTTTGAAGTGGGAGGGTGGATATGTTTGGGCATGCAAAAACTACGACGGTGATGTTCAGTCCGACACCGTGGCTCAGGGCTTCGGCTCTTTGGGTCTAATGACCTCAGTGCTAACAACTCCAGACGGTAAGACGGCACTGGCCGAGGCTGCTCACGGAACCGTGACGCGTCATTACCGACAGTGGCAGCAGGGCAATAAGACCTCAACCAACCCAATTGCCTCTATCTTTGCCTGGACAAGGGGCTTGATGCATCGCGCGAAGTTGGACGACACTCCTGAGGTAGCAAAGTTTGCGCAGACTCTTGAGGATGTAATTATCGAAACGGTTGAGTCTGGCAAAATGACAAAGGATTTGGCCGCATTGGTTGGAAAAGAACAACCTTGGCAGTCAACTGACGAGTTCATGGCATCGCTTGCCGAGAACCTTCAGTCAAAAATGGCCTAAACCACCCAGGCCGCTAGCGGCTTGTGGAAAACTCCCTGCAGGAAACTGTGGGGAGTTTTAGTTTGTGTGTCATGAAACTTCGATCACTCATAGCTTTAATCTTTGTCTCATTTTTGGTTTTTGGAGCCGTGCCGGCTCAAGCCGAAGAATGTCCAGCTGGAATCTGCGAACTGGTCTTTGAACACACGGGCAGCGGAGAGCACTTTACGGTTCCCGATGACGCAAAAAATATATCATTTGAAATCCGGGGCGCGGCAGGAGGTAGAGGTGGCATGGGCGGCCAGGTAACCGGCCAGTTCATCGACGCCCCAGCTGGGTTCTGGGTGTTCGTAGGCGGTGCGGGTATTACTAATGCCGAGGCCCCCGGCGGATACAACGGTGGCGGTCGGGCTGGAGGGTCGAGGGGCAACGAGGGCTCTGGCGGGGGAGCCAGTGACATTCGCTCCGGTGCCAACATAAATGAGCGAATCGTCGTGGCAGGGGGTGGCGGTGGTGCCGGCGGCTATGCCGGAGCTGCCGGTGGTGCCGGCGGAAATCTGGTTGCCGAAAACGGTGGCTCCGGGCAAGGCTCCGGAGGTGGTGGCGGTCGTGAAAACTCTGGGGGGTCCGGTGGTGCATCTAACGGCGGCAGCTCCTCACAGCCGGGTGGTTTTGGAGTTGGTGGAACTGGAGGTAGTAGTTGGAACGCCGGCGGTGGCGGTGGCGGCGGCGGCTGGTTCGGTGGCGGTGGCGGCGGAGCAGACGACGATTCTTGCTGTGCTGATGCCGGTGGTGGAGGAGGCGGTTCTTCATATGCAAACACGTCGCTTGTGACAAATATCAGCCATCAAGCCGGGGTCCAAAATGCAGCGGGTCAGGTGATTATTCGCTACGAGGTTCCATCGAAAATAACTAGATTTACCGGCACCCAACAAAGTCGCGACGATGTTCTGATCAGCATGGAGGTAGAGGGTAGTTTCACCCCAAAGGCTACTGACCTAGAGATTCGGGACGCTGCCTGCGTGGTGGGCGAACCCGGGGTAAACGCATCGACATACGCCTTTCGAATTACGGGCTGTGTCGACTCGTCATTTCAAGCAGTATTGGCTTCCGAAGCAGCCGCGTTGCTAGTTGATGAGGTAACCGCAACGCTTGAGATTCAGCTTGACTTGGAAGGCCCAGAATTCGCCTTTGTTCGAATTTCTTCTATTGACGAGGATTATCTAATTGACTTTGTTGGCAGCGAGATCCATTCAGGGTTGTCTTCGGAGGACATTTTTGTCACCGGTTGTGCGTCAGTGGTACTGGTGAACGAAAGGCTAAGCCTCAACGATTGCGAGGAGGGCGACATCACAGTCACTCTTGCGTCAAACGTTGCGAGTGACCCAATGGGCAACCTGGGTCCCTCCGAACCCGCCGTTCTTGAACTCACGAGAGACACGATTGCTCCCACATCGCACTGGCTGGCACCTGAAATTACGGAGGTAGAGGGCAAATTTAATTTGGTAATTTCGCTCCGACATGAAGGTTCCCTGATTGAGGACGCGGCGGTCGAGTTTCTCTCCAATAAAATCAGCTGTCTTCCAGTTGCAACATCCGCGAAAGGGGAAATAACCTTCAAATACGAAGGGTGCGCCGCAGGGAGCATGAGCTGGACGCTGCCTGCTTTTTCCTTGATCGATCCGGCTGGAAACTCTGGCCCAGCTAGCGACTCAGTGCTCGAACTAACGCTTACGGCACCCGCCCCATCCCCACTTGAACCAGAGCCGGATATCGCGCCAGAGCTCCCGGATAACATTGAGTTACCCGTCGAGGACCCAGAGTTGGTAGACCCAGAGTTGGAAGCCCCAGAGCTGATAGACCCAGACGCTGTCGAAGAGATTCTGGAATTTATTGAAAATGAAGAGCCTCTTCCCGCTGATCGGGAATCGCAAAGTGAGGCGGTCACCCCAACTCCGACTCAGTCAAACGAACGAGACTCGCCGCAGATTCAGGCAAAGCCTTTACGGGTCACTTCTGAGCTCGAGCCTGGAGATTTTGAGAGCCCAGTCGAGGCGACAAATGAGGAAGAAGACTTACTAGACACGAGCTCAGTACCTACTCAGGCAGCGTATGCCGCCGAGTTGGTATCAGGAACCCAAAAGCCGGCGGGGCGGAATCTTGTTAACCAGATTTCACCATGGTTGGCAGGCGGCACACTGTTCGCAATTCTGGCCTTTATTGGTTATCGAAAGATGATGGTGCGTTGACCATCAAGCAGCACTCTATGTTCCGCGAACCATCGAACGGCTTGGGTAAGAGTCTTGGACTCAACGTCCTGACCAATCTGCACCAAGTGTGACTTGGTCGACGCGTGTTCCACTCGGGTCACGTTTTGTTCAATGATCGGACCTTCATCGAGATCTTCGGTCACAAAGTGGGCGGTTGCACCGATGAGCTTCACACCTCGAGCATGAGCTTGGGCGTAAGGGTTAGCACCCTTAAATCCAGGCAAAAAAGAGTGGTGGATATTAATTATCTTTCCAGCAAATTCAGCACAGAATTCGGCGGAAAGAATCTGCATGTAACGAGCCAGAACAATAAGTTCAATGTCGTGCTCAATAATAAGTTGGCGCAATCGCTTCTCGAAAGCGGCCTTGTCGCTGAGATTCTTAGTTGGGCAAGATTCAAAATCGACCCCGAAAAAACTGGCGAGCTCTTCCAGTTCATCGGAGTTGCCGAAGACTTTAGGGATTTCGATTGCTATTTGCCCAGCACGCTGACGGTAGAGCAGGTCATTTAGACAATGATCGGCCTTAGTAACTAAAACCACAGTGCGCATTGGCCTACCTACATGATCAAGCACGTACTGCATCTGAAAAGTCTCGGCGATGCTCTCAAATTGCTTTTCGAAATCTGCCTTTGTTATGTCGGCTTCAATCTGCAGCCGCATAAAAAAGCGGCCAGTATCTTGTGAGGTGAACTGCTGGCTCTCGGTGATGTTTCCAACGGCTGCAACCACGGCTCCGGAGATTGCGTGCACTATGCCGGGTCGGTCTGGGCAGATAAAAGTCAGAACCCAATGTTCTTTGACAGATTGCATTCCCTAATACTATTGGCGCCTACCATTCTGACTGAAATAAGTCTGGTAAAGTTGAGTGATGCTTACTAAATCAGTGAAATTTATGTCCCCGCTAAGCGAAGTTGATCCTGAAATTGCCGCGGTTTTGCAGCAAGAACTTGATCGCCAACGCCACACCTTGGAAATGATTGCGAGCGAGAACTTCGTGTCCGCCGCGATTTTGGAAACTCAAGGATCAGTGCTAACAAATAAGTACGCCGAGGGTTATCCGGGCAAGCGTTATTACGGCGGTTGTGAAGCAGTAGACATCGCCGAAAATTTGGCTAGAGAGCGTGCAAAAGAATTATTTGGTGCCGAACACGCAAACGTTCAGCCACACTCTGGAGCTTCAGCCAATGCGGCTGTTCTCATGGCCCTCGCAAATCCGGGGGATCGTATTCTAGGTCTCAACCTTGCCCACGGTGGTCACTTGACTCACGGTATGAAGCTGAACTTTTCTGGGCGCATGTACGAGGGGCACTCATACGAGCTAGACCCAGAGACACATATGGTCGACATGGAGACCGTCCGTCAGCGCGCAATAGAGGTAAAGCCGGCTGTTTTGATCGCGGGATGGTCCGCCTACTCCCGTCATCTAGATTTTGCAGCCTTTAGGGCGATCGCCGATGAGGTTGGTGCAAAGCTTTGGGTCGACATGGCTCACTTCGCAGGACTTGTTGCTGCAGGAGTTCACCCAAGCCCAGTTCCTTTCGCGGACGTGGTTTCTACCACCGTTCACAAGACTCTTGGCGGCCCCCGCTCCGGTCTAATCCTCTGTAAGCAGGAGTGGGCAAAGAAGATTGACTCCGCGGTGTTCCCTGGACAGCAGGGTGGACCGTTGATGCACGTAATCGCCGGCAAGGCAGTGGCCTTCAAGGCAGCCATGCAGCCAGAATTTCGAGAGCGCCAAGAGCGAACGATTTCGGGTGCGCGAATTATTGCTGACAGGTTGAACCAAGCCGATGTCACCGGGGCTGGAATCGCAGTATTGACAGGCGGAACCGATGTTCACTTGGTGCTTGTTGACCTTAGGAATTCTGTGGTTGACGGTCAAATGGCCGAGGACTTGCTTCACGAGGCCGGTGTAACAGTTAACAAGAACTCAGTTCCTAACGACCCTAGGCCGCCAATGGTGACCTCTGGAGTTCGCATTGGAACAGCGGCTCTAGCAACTAGAGGCTTTGGTGATGATGAGTTCGTAGAGGTTGCTGACATCATTGCGAACGCTCTTATTCCAGGCGCTAATCTTCCTGCCCTGAAGGCCAGAGTTCGAGTTTTGACCGAAGCTTTCCCTCTATACGACGGACTAGAAACTAGGTAGCTGGTTGACCGCTCTAATACTTGATGGCTTAGCAACAGCCAAGGCCATAAAGACAGAGCTTGCAGCTGAGGTTATTAGTCTGAAGTCCAGAGGCACAGCCGTTGGACTCGGCACTATCTTGGTGGGCGATGATCCGGGTTCACTTACTTATGTGTCCGGCAAACATAGGGATTGCGCCGAAGTTGGAATTGAGTCAATTCGCATCGATCTCCCGGCAACTGCCTCCATGGCCGATGTGCGGGCGGCGATAGAAGACCTTAATCAGGCTAAAGAAGTTACCGGCTTCATCGTGCAATTGCCTTTGCCGAGTGGAATCGATGCTAACGAAATGCTGGAACTAATTGATCCCGATAAAGACGCCGATGGACTGCACCCGGTGAATCTTGGCCGTTTGGTCATGAACACCGGCGGTCAGATGAAAAGTCCACTGCCTTGCACACCAAGCGGCATTATCGAATTATTAGGGCGCCACGACGTCAGACTTCAAGGGGCAGAGGTTGCAATTATTGGGAGAGGCCTGACCGTGGGAAGACCGCTCGGGCTAATGCTTACTCGCAAGGGCATCGATGCGACGCCAACCCTTCTCCACAGCGCATCGAAGCACATCGCAGAAGTTATTTCAAGGTCGGACATCGTGGTGGCGGCTTTGGGTAGCCCGCATTTCATCAAGCCCGAATGGATAAAGCCCGGTGCTGCGGTTCTGGATGTTGGAATAACCAGAGTCGACGGAAAGCTCCTAGGCGATGTCGACCCTACGGTTGCGAAGGTTGCCGGTTATGTGTCTCCGAATCCGGGCGGTGTGGGCCCGATGACCCGCGCAATGCTCGTTAGAAACGTTGTACTGGCTGCCCGCTAGAAACGCGACCTTATAGCCCACAGATCCGGGAAGACCGGGTTGAAAAGTGTGCTTGCCAAATAGCCTGCTCCGGCCGAGCCCCCGGAACCTATTTTGTGCCCGATGGTACGCTCAACCATCTTGACGTGACGATAACGCCACTCCTGCAGCCCCTCATCCAAATCGACCAGAGCCTCGCCAATCATGGAGGCCTCGGGGTCATTGCGGTGCAGTTCAATAAGAATGTCCTGGAGACCCTCGTGAGGCTCCCAGGCCTCGGTGACGTCTCTAGATAGCAACTCCTTGGGTATAGCTTTTCGCGAATTAAAATAGTGCAGCGCCGAATCCCACAACGACATCCTCGTCATTGCTGCTTCTACTTTTGCTCGAGCGGGGGAGCCGGCAATGAGGTGCTCGGCCATCCCCATGCCCGATTTGGCATCGGCTTTTGCCCCAGCCTGATCTCGTCTCCCCAGCACGGCCTCGAGCTCGCGGAATTGTGCGGACTGGAAGCCGCTTGCTGAACTCAAGCGCTCACGAAATGAATTGAATTGCAGGGGCGTCATTGTTTCAAGGATGTCCAGCTGAGAGACGCAAGTCTTCATAATGGTTCGGATTCGACCTAATAGTGCCATGGATCGGTGTGAGTTGCCGGCTTCTAGCGTGACCTGCAGTGCAGCAACTTCGTGAAGGACCTGCTTGAACCAGAGTTCATAGACCTGGTGGATGGTTATGAAAAGCAATTCGTCATGCTCCGGGCCATCGCTCAGCGGTTGTTGTAGCGCGAGCAGTTCATCAATTTTGAGGTAAGAAATATAAGTGACGTGCTTATTCTGTTCCACTGTTATCCATTCGCTGTGTCTGACTGTTCCCTGCCAGCTTTCTGGCTTTTTTATTGTCTAAGAGGAGACTCGAGGCTTAGGTAACCCGGTTGGCATCTTGCTCGATGCTCATGTACTTTCCGCTTTCGACCAAGTCTCGCAATCGCAAAAACCCCTCGAATACCTCTGTGTAACTGGTTGCAAGCGGAGAAATAGCTACTCTGATTGCGTTGGGCTCTCGATAGTCAGGTATTACCTTTGAAATCTTTCGCATCGCGTATGCGATTTGCCTGGCGTCCGGGTGAGTCAGGATTATGTGACCACCTCTGAGCTCGGCTTGAGAGGGCGATGCAATTTCAAATCCAAGTGGTTCTAACCATTGCTTGAACAAATCCATCATCAGCTCTGTGCCCTTGGCGGCCTTCTGTTCAATAAGTTCAATGCCGGCGCGCTCGATCATCTCGTACGCAACCTCAACAGCTCTGATGCCGATGATAGAGGGGCTAGCAATCTGGTAGCGACGAATTGTGTCCGCCGGCTCGAAGTCTGGCCCCATTTCAAACTGCATTTCTTGAGCAAACCAGCCCTGAATTGGAACTCTTAGCTCTGTCTGAATTGATTTTGAGACAAATAGCCATGCTGGTGAACCGGGCCCGGAATTACCGTATTTGTATGTGCACCCGACAGCTAGGTCAACGCCGTTTTTCTCGAAATCTAGTTGGATAGAACCGGCGGCATGAGAGCAATCCCACACCACAAGCCCTCCGTGCTGGCGAACTAAATCGGTTATGGCCTTAAGGTCTTGCCTTGCTCCGGATCGATAGTTGATTGCTTGTAGGGTCACCATCGCCACGTCGTCATTTAGGTGCTTAGCAAGCTCTGAAGCAGTCACTCTTTCAAACTCAGACTCGATCTTCACCGCCCCAGGTCCACCAGACCCGTCGGTATCAAGGGTCACAAGGTTGAGCCCCATTGAGTCGGCGATGCCGGCCAGAATATACCGGTCTGTTGGGAAATTAGATGAATCGATAATGACTGTCTTGCGCCCCGGTCTAGCCTTTATGGCCGCAACGCAAAGCTGGTAGAAATTCACGCTGGTGGTGTCACAGACCAGGGTTTGACCCGCACTTGCTCCAAGCACGGCACGCGCCAGAAGATCTCCAGCGGGTTGAGCTTGGTCTATCCAGTGAGACCAACCGTCAACTAGCTCCGGTCCCCACTCATTGGTCAAGAACTTATTAACTTCTTCAATTGTGCGTTTTGGCAGTCGACCGAGTGAGTTGCCGTCTAGGTAGCAAACCTCGGGGTCCGAAATTACAAACTCGTCGCGAAAGCTTGCCAATGGATCGTTAGCGTCGAGTATCGATACCTGTTCGGCAGTGATCTGATTATGAGCAGTCATGTCAATACTCTATTGCTAAACCAGCAGTTGGTGCTTCGCCAAGTCGGCGTATAGCGGGGTGGTTTTGACTAGCTCAGAATGCGTGCCAATTCCGACTACTTTGCCGTGTTCTAGAACAATAATTTGGTCGGAGTCAACAACGGTGGACAGCCTGTGAGCAATCACCAGCAGCGTTCGATCGTGAGCTACCGCATCAATTGCTTCTCGCATACGCTGTTCATTCGGCCCATCCAAGGCACTGGTTGATTCATCCAGCAGCAAGATCTCAGGGGAAGCCAAAAGAGCCCTAGCGATAGCCAATCGCTGACGCTCGCCACCAGAGAGCATTATGCCGTCCTCGCCCACCTGAGCACCAAGACCCTTGGTGTCGCGCTTCAGAACCTCGCTCAGGTTTACTTGTCTAAGCACGCTTTCTAGCTCTTCGTCGGTCGCGTCCGCTTTTCCGAGTAGCAAGTTGTCTTTCAGGGACCCCGCAAGCACTGGAGCATCCTGTTCGACATAACCCAGCTGTTGGCGCAGTGACTCTCTAGAGAATTCAGTTACCGGCTGGCCGTCAAGCAGGATCCGACCTTCGGTCGGCTCGTAGAAGCGCTCTATTAGCGAGAAGATTGTCGACTTACCGGCTCCGGAAGGCCCAACCAGTGCCACGCGGGCACCACGGGCAATTTTTATGTCGATGCCCTTGATTATGTCGTCGGATTCTTCGCCTTCATCTGGTGCATAGTGGAAATGAACATTTTGAAATTCGATGGCCGTTGAGTTGGTGCTTTTTCTAGGTACATTGTCGCTCCCGGTCTCTTCCTCATCAAGGATCATGATCTCTTTGATTCGAGCCAGGGCGCCCAGGGCGCCCATGATCGATGTGTAAGCGCCGAAGGCAGAAATCAGCGGGCCAATCATGAACACAAGCAAAATCACGAAGGTCACTAGCGATGCAATTGTCGTTGACCCGCTTGCTACTCTCAGGCCTCCCAGCCCAAGCACGATTATGAATGCGCTGTTGAAGGCAACTTGTGCGATCGGGGCAACAACGGCTGAGAGCCTTGCGATGCTGAGACCTTGGTCGTAAGCGGCTTCGGCACTCTTGTAAATTTCTTCGGTCTCGCGCTCTTCCGCTCGAGACGCGCGTATGGTCCTAATTGCGCTCAGTGCACGCTCAACCGCAGCGCTCATTTCACCGACTCGCATTTGAGCCTTGGTGGTTGCTGAGCGAATCCGGCGACCGGTGAGTGAAATCGCACCCACCGCGATAGAAACGACCACGAGGGTGGTTCCTAGCAAGATCGGGTCAATGAATGCCATGACCACGATTGCGCCGACAAACTGAATCAGGCCTCCAAGCGCGTCAACCAGTCCTTGAGTAAGCACTGCCTTCAAAAGAGTTGAGTCAGAACCAACCCGAGACACGAGGTCTCCGATACGGCGGCGGTCGTACTGCCAGATCGGGAGACGAAGCATTCTGGCAATCAGGGCTTTTCTCGTGGAGAGAACTACCCCCTCTCCAGTTTTGTAGAGCAGGTAGTACTGAAAGGCATTTACAAGCGCAGAGGTGATAACCAAAACCACGATGAGCCACGCAAGGACGCTCGTATCAAGGCTCTCCTGAACCGCCGTTATCAGTTGGCCAATTAGCAATGGTTGGCCGAGTGCGAGGAGTGAGCCCAAGACCGATAGGGCCAGAGCGAGAACCAAGGTTCGGCGGTGGTCTTTTAGGTATGGAAGAAGGTCGGTCAGTTTGGCCCGTGGCCCACGGTATTCTCGGCTCTTCGGGTTTTGGGATGGATCCTTGTAATATTCACTCACTGCTTTATAAACCTAACTTCTCGTGGAACCCGTCCCCAAAGACCCGTTCATTAATCAGAAAGTTTATTTCTTGAAAAGAAAGGGCTCTTGTGTAGGCGGTGTTTATTGAAAACCTCTCATAATCTAAGTCCAGTAGAGCCGATTTGATGCTTTTATCCAAAACTCTCAGGAACATCAATGTTGTGTTTGGCTGACGCGGAAAGTCGCTCATCACATTTCCGCAGCCGTAGCCAAAAACCCTTATTGCAAGATCTGCGTTGTCGGGAGTTGTTTTTTGGATAAAGCCGTTGTCAGGAACGGCTATTGTCGCGCGTAGATCCAGGCGTTTTTCCCAAATCTGAAAGCAGGTTCTTAGGTCGTTGCGCTTTGCGATTTTTTCGCCGAAAGCATCCTCGTACTGAACAGCGACGTCAACATCTAAAACTAGGTGGAATCTCGGGTCCAGCCGGTTTTGGACCGACCACTTACGCCAAGATCGGGGCACCAAAAAAGCTATCTGGCTGGAAAATTCGGCGGCTCGATTGAAAAAGGGCACGGAGAGAGCATTATTTCTGCCAAACGGAGGATTTGAAATGGTGAGTAGGTCCGTGCGTTTTGTCTCCCACTCTAGAAAGTCGGCCTGGATCACGCTTGGGTGCATCGGGTACTTATCCACCGAGGTGATCGCCGTTATGCCTGCCCTATTGAGAGCTTCAATAAAACTTCCGGTGCCACCGGCGGGTTCGAGAAAAGACTTTTCGGTCGCGCGAGAGATTGTTCTTAATGTCAGTTCGACTAGTTCACCTGCGAGGTCTTTGGGGGTGTAGTACTGCTCGGTTCCGCTAACCCTGCGGTTACCAAGCTTTTTAGTCATTTACTAAAGATACAAGTGCCATCGCCAAAGTTCCTTGCTAAGGGACCAGACAAATTCGTATTTTTATGCGAAAAAAGGGAAAGCTCAAGGACAGCCGGTTTTGTTTGGGTACGACTGAGGCTATTTGCCTGAAGAAACTTGTTTCTTATTTGAATTGGATTACAGGGACCGCTAGCCGGGCATTATGGCCGACATGGCAAGCGCAGCCTGAACGGCTTCAGCTCCCTTGTCTTCCTTTGACCCTTCGAGACCAGCTCGATCAAGGGCCTCTTGTTCGTTGTTTACAGTAAGTAAGCCGAAGCCCAAGGGCTTGTTTGAATCAAGTTGGACTCGGGTTAGGCCCTCTGTCGCGGAAGAGCAAATGTAGTCAAAGTGAGGGGTGCCCCCTTGAATCACGACTCCAAGAGCTATAACTAAATCTGCCCCTTGCTCAAAAGCCCATTTGGCAGCAAGCGGAAGCTCGAATGCTCCGGGAACCATAGTCACTTGGACATTAGCCGCTCCGGCAACTTCGAGTTCTTTCTGCGCGCCCGATATCAGGCCCGCCATTATTTTCGGGTGCCAAGAGGTTGCAACAATGACGGCTTTTTTGCCGATTGCTGAAACATTCAGATTTGGTGCTCCGCTACCGCTCACTTGTCCAGATTAGCGGGTAACTCATGCCCCATGCGCTCGCGCTTAGCTGCTAGATACCCAAGGTTCTGCTCCGCCAAGCCCACAATTAGGGGAACTGTCTCGGTAACAGCTATGTCAGCTTTCTCCAAGGACTCCCGCTTTTCAGGATTGTTTGTTAGCAAGCGAACGCTTTCGATGCCTAAGTCTTGCAAGATAGCAATGGCTGCTCCGTACTCGCGTGCTTCGCTTGGGAGTCCAAGTGCGAGATTCGCATCCACGGTGTCCAAGCCTTGTTCTTGCAGTGCGTACGCTTTCAGCTTGTTTAGTAGTCCAATACCGCGTCCCTCTTGGCCACGCAGGTAAATGACTACCCCACCTGTTGGATCGGCGGCAATGGCATCCATTGCACCTTCTAGCTGTGGGCCACATTCACACTTCAGCGACCCAAAGGCTTCTCCTGTAATGCACTCTGAATGCAGGCGAACAAGAACATTTTTCCCAGTCGGATTGCCGGAGATGATGGCTACGTGGTCTGCAGTTGTCTGCACATCGTAATAGCCTCTAACGCGGAAATCACCGTGCGTAGTGGGCAACTTCGCTTCGGCGTCGAAACGAATCCTATTAGTGCTGGGATTCAGCTTCGGGGCACGCTTAGCCAAGTGCTCCTTCAGGTTCGAAATGCTAGTCATAGGTAAGTCAAACCTTAGGGCGGTCTGAAATAATTCCTCGCGGCGCATCATTGTTCCATCGTCATTGACCATCTCAGCCATCATTGCGACCGGCTCAAGGCCCGCTAGTTTCATGAGGTCAACTGCCGCTTCGGTGTGGCCGGCTCTTTCTAGCACACCACCGTCTTTCGCCCGCAGCGGAAGAACGTGACCGGGGCGCATCAGTGAGAGAGGTCCGGAGCTTCGGTCAGCCAGTACTCTGGCGGTCAGGCCTCTGTCGGCAGCTGAAATCCCGGTTGTCGCGCGGTCGGTAGCGTCGACGCTCACCGTGTAGGCAGTCCGGTGAGGGTCTTGGGTTTTTACCCACATCAAGGGCAAGTCAAGTTCGTTAGCTCGTTGCTCGGTCATGGGAGCACAGATATATCCTGAGGTGTAGCGGATCATCCAGGCCATCCACTCGGTAGTTGCGAACTCAGCAGCAATTATCGCGTCACCCTCGTCCTCTCGATCTTCGGCGTCGGTGACCAAAACCGGTTTGCCGGCCCGAAGGGCAGTGAGAACTTCTTCGATACTTGATTCAATAATTTCCATTTACTTGAACTCCATGAGTCTCTCGATGTGCTTCGCCATTACATCAACCTCAACGTTGACCTTTGAGCCAGGCTTTTTGGAACCCAGCGTTGTCACCTGCAGCGTCTCAGGAATCAGAGAAAGGCCAATTACATCGTCGGATATTTCATTGACGGTGAGTGAGATGCCGTCAAAGGTAATCGACCCCTTCATCACTACGTAGCGCAAGAGTTCGCGCGGAATTCTGATTCTGACCCAATCCCAGTTTTCACTGGTCTCACGCGAGACAAACTCACCGACACCGTCGATGTGCCCCTGGACAACGTGGCCACCATAACGAGTTTGTGCGTTCATCGCTCGCTCCAGGTTTATTGGGTCACCAACTACCACCTCCATGAGACTGGTTAGCTTGATGGTTTCCATCATCACGTCAGCGGTGAAGCCATTCTCGTCAATCTCAATAGCTGTTAGGCAAGTGCCTGAGCAGGAGATCGAGTCTCCTCGCTTTAGGTCTCCCAGCACCATATTTCCTTTTATCGTTAGACGCAATGCATCTGACTGCTTGGTAATTCCAGTTACGGTTCCAAGCTCTTCTATGATTCCGGTGAACATTACGCGCTCCTCGCTCTGATGAATATGTCATTTCCAAGTTGTTTGGTTTCCAGCACTTCTAGTCGTGCTGCGTCTTCGATGCTGGTAATCCCTATTTGGCCAAGTGCCATGTTTGGGCCACCCAAAAGCATTGGCGATAAATACACAATGAATTCGTCTACCAATTTGGCTGCAACAAATGCACTCGCCAACTTTGGCCCACCTTCAACAAAAACATGCTTTATGCCCTGAGCCCAAAGTTGCCGAAGAGCATCGTTCAGGTCACGCGTTTGGATTTGAATAGTTTTGGCTCTGTCATTAAACAGACGCAAATTGTTCGGAATTACCGATTCGCCCAAAACTACTCGGATTGGCTGATTTTCAAAATAATGACCATCTGGCTTCCTGGCCGTAAGTTCGGGGTCGTCGGCAATTGCGGTACTCGTTCCGACCAAAATACTGTCCGCGTTCGCGCGTCTCGAATGAGTATCAGCCCTCGAGTCAGGGCCGCTAATCCATTGACTGGTACCGTCGGAAGCTGCACTGCGGCCATCCAATGTGCTTGCCCACTTCAGGGTCACAAAGGGTCTGCCCAGGCGCTTAGAGCGGAGCCAGACTCGATTTTGCTCCTCGGCTTGCTTGAGAAGTACGCCGGGTATTACTTCGATTCCGGCATCTTTCAGGGTTTGAGATCCCTGGCTTGACTGATCCCCGGGATCAGCGGATGCGAATATAACTCGACTGACTCCAGCCTCGATCAGAGCCAGCGCGCAAGGACCGGTCCTGCCGACGTGGTTGCAGGGTTCTAGCGTGACCACTGCGGTGTGATTTTTCAGGGAAACACCTGGAAAGTTTTCTGCGAAGTGCTCAAGGGCCATAACTTCGGCATGGTCGCTGCCAGCGCCTTTATGCCAGCCTTCACTTACTACTAAACCAGCTGGATCTAAAATTACGGCGCCAACCTGAGGGTTTGTCCCAACAGCCGGACCGTTGAGCGAGATTTCCAGGGCGCGGCGCATCGCGGATTCGTATTGCTCTACGCTCGGCATCTTTCCCTTTCAGTTCCGATAACACAGAACCGCGGGAACGGAAAATAAGAGGGCGCAAATAGCGCCCTAGTTCTTCTCTCATCCGGACTTTAACCGTCGGTCTTGGATTTTCACCAAGTCAACCGCCTGGAGTCTCATCGCTGGTGGCGATGTTTCCAGTCGGGTCGCGGACTATAACCGCCGGTTCAGATTTTCACTGACCCCGAAGAACTGTGCTTACCTGAAACAATACTCTTTTGGGCTGAGAAATTCCTCAGACCGGGGTCACCAGCCCAAGGTTTGCATACACGGCCTTCAGTGTTTTTTCCGCAGTCTGGTTCGCGCTGGCTGCACCTTTGGCAAGCAGGCGATCCAATTCCGCTGGATCCTCGAGCAGTTCATTGGCTCTAGTTCTGATTGGCTCAAGTGCTGCAACTACGGCGTCAGCAACTTCGGCCTTTAGTGTTCCGTACCCACCACCTGAAAGGCCGGCCTCTATTTTCGCGACCGGCTCGCCAGTAAGTGCAGAGTAGATACCGAGCAGGTTAGAGATACCCGGCTTATTTTCTCGGTCAAAGCGGATGTCGCCATCGGTGTCGGTGACGGCGGACTTGATTTTCTTGGTTATCTGCGCAGGCTCATCCATCAGGTTTATCAAACCCTTAGGGTCATGGGCTGATTTCGACATCTTTGCTGTCGGCACTTGCAAGTCATAGATTTTGGCGGTTTCTTTCAAGATTTCCGCTTTTGGAATGGTAAAAGTTTCGCCGTATCTGGAATTAAAGCGCATCGCCAAATCGCGAGTAAGTTCGAGATGTTGGCGCTGATCTTCGCCGACTGGAACTGCGGTTGGTTGATAAAGCAAAATGTCCGCCGCTTGCAAGATTGGGTATGTGAATAGACCGACGGATGAGTTGTCTGCGCCACCCTTTTGGCTTTTGTCTTTGAACTGTGTCATTCTCGAGGCTTCTCCGAAGCCGGTGATGCAGTTCAGCACCCAGGCTAATTGAGCGTGAGCCGATACATGAGACTGCACAAACAGCGAGCTCTTGTCTGGATCTAATCCTGCTGCCAGATACTGAGCCGCTGTCCGGCGGGTGTTTTCTAGAAGCAGCTTCGGATCCTGCGGCACCGTGATCGCGTGCAGGTCAACAATTACGTAGAAGGCGTTGAACTGGTCCTGCATTGCAACCCACTGGGTGAGTGCACCCAGATAGTTTCCGAGGTGAAGACTCGCCGCCGATGGTTGCATTCCTGAGAGCAGGTTTGGTTTAGTCATCTTGTGTTCCTACAGTTCATACTCAACGACCACGGGAGAGTGGTCGCTCCACCTCGTGTCATAGCTCGGTGCCCGATCTACTTGATAAGTCTGGCTGAGTTTTGCCAATGCAGGGGTAGCTAGTTGGTAATCAATTCGCCAGCCGGCGTTTGTGTCGAAAGCTTTACCTCGATAGGACCACCAGGTGTAGGGGCCGGGTTGGTCGGGGTGACTTGTTCTTCCCACATCTACCCAGCCCATTTTTTGGAAGCCATCGAAATACACACGCTCTTCTTGCAGGAAGCCGGAGTTTTTCAGATTGCCCTTCCAGTTTTTTATATCTAGTTCGGTGTGGCCGACGTTTAGGTCTCCAACGACGACCGCATGTTGACCCGAATCCATCAGCTCCTGCATGCGAATTGTCATTGCGTCCAGGAACTTGTATTTCTCAACTTGTTTAGGGGTATCTACTTCGCCGGAGTGAACGTAACAACTGATAACAGTTACCTTTTGGTTACCAACCTCGATCTCGGCCTCTAGCCATCGCCCGGCGGAATCAAAGTCATCAGCGCCAAGTTTTGTTGAGGAGGACAGGACCTTGTGCTTGGAAAGCACCGCGACTCCTGCTCTGCCTTTAGCAGTCGCGAGGTCATCGAAAATGTTCCAGCCCTCAGCAACCGCCAGCGGGCCATTAGTAGAAAGCTCTACCAAATCTTCGGTAGGGGCTCGAACCTCTTGAAGGCAAAGCACGTCGGGGTTAGATTCTTGAACCCATTCGCCCATGTTTTTCCTGGCTGCGGCTCGGACTCCATTTACGTTTACGCTTGCAATTTTTAGCATCTACACCAATCTAGGAGCTAGATAAGCGCGTAGAGATCTTCACCGCGCACTTCAATGGTTATTTTGCCCAGAGCACTTCTTGCCGGACCAGATTGAGGTTCGCCGCTGTCGGTGTCGAATCTTGCTCCGTGGCAACCACAAACTATCTGTTCTTCGCGAACGCCAGTGACGATGCATCCGGCGTGAGTGCAGGTTGCATTGAAGGCGCGGAAGGTTTCAAGAGCTGGGCGCGTAACCAAGATGGTGAGCGCATCGCTTATTTTGTACTTCATTCCGGATCCGACCATCACTTCACTGGCTTTTCCAAGTAATTGTTCTGATGCGGGCGGTGCGCTTGATTCCTCCAATGTGGCGCTAGGGGAAGTTGTTGGTACTGGTTGCGCTTCAGAAGCGCAGGCGGCCAAGGTAAAAGCAGCGGATGTGGCGACAATCCCAGTCAGGGCAGTTCGTCTATTTACGGTCATTGAGTTGTCAACAAATAAATTGTCTAAGCTCTTCCGCGCAAGATGGCTTGTTTCACCTCGGCTATGGCCTTAGTCACTTCAATCCCTCTCGGGCATGCTTCGGTGCAGTTAAAAGTAGTGCGGCAGCGCCAGACACCTTCTTTATCGTTCAATATATCCAGACGCAGTTCTGCGTTTTCGTCTCTGGAGTCAAAAATGAAGCGGTGAGCGTTCACGATTGCGGCCGGGCCAAAGTATTGACCATCGGTCCAGAACACTGGACAGCTACTTGTACACGCGGCACAGAGGATGCACTTGGTTGTGTCGTCATAGCGGGCACGTTCTTCCGGAGACTGCAGGCGTTCCTTCTTGGGCTTATCGGTGGCAACCAAGAATGGGTTGATTTCCAAATACGCCTTGTAGAACGGCGTCATGTCAACAATCAGGTCCTTTTCTACGGGCAGGCCCTTGATTGGCTCTACATAGATGGGCTTAGAGATGTCAAGGTCCTTGATTAGCGTCTTGCAGGCAAGTCGGTTCCTGCCGTTGATACGCATTGCGTCGGAACCGCAAACACCGTGAGCGCAGGAGCGACGGAAAGTGAGGGAGCCATCCTGCTCCCACTTGATCTTGTGAAGCGCGTCTAGAACTCGATCGGTTCCATACATCTCGACGTCAAAATCCTCCCACTTTGGCTCAGTGTCGTTCTCTGGGTCAAAGCGTCTGACGATAAGTGTGACCGTGAAGGACTCAATCGTTGGGACGGATAGTTCAGCCATTAGTACTTGCGCTCCATTGGTTGGTAATTGGTTACAACAACCGGCTTCCAGCCGATTCTCATGTTTGTACCGGTATTCTTTTCTATTTTTTCCTGCTTGTAGACCATGGAGTGAACCATGAAGTTCTTGTCATCTCGCTCCGTGTAGTCCTCGCGCAGGTGGGCACCGCGTGATTCTCGGCGCTCGCGGCAAGCAATTACAGTGACCTCGGCAAGATCCAGCAGGAAGCCTAATTCGATCGCTTCCAGTAGATCAGTGTTGAATCGCTTGCCTTGATCCTGAATAGATATGTTTTCGTAGCGCTTGCGAAGTTCCTGGACTTTCTCCAAAGCTTCGTTCAGGGTTTCTTCGGTTCTAAAAACCTGAGCGTTCTTGTCCATCGTCTCCTGTAGCTCCTTACGAAGCTGAGCGATTTTCTCCTTGCCCTTTGCTTTTCGCACCTTGTCGATCATTGCAATGACATCGGCGGCGGCGTTTTCTGGCATCGGAACCTGAGTTGCGGTTTTTGCATACTCGACGGAATACTGTCCGGCGCGCTTTCCAAACACGTTAATGTCTAGTAGCGAGTTAGTGCCCAAACGGTTTGCTCCGTGTACCGAAACGCAAGCACACTCCCCAGCCGCGTAGAGACCTGGAATGACAGTGTCGTTATCCGAGAGCACTTCGGCCTTGATGTTGGTTGGGATGCCACCCATGGCGTAGTGAGCGGTTGGAAAAACTGGTATCTGCTCGGTGTAAGGCTCAACACCAAGATAGGTTCTTGCAAACTCTGTGATGTCTGGGAGCTTCGCGTCAATGACCGCAGGCTCAAGGTGCGTTAGGTCAAGGAAAACATAATCCTTGTTGGGTCCGCCACCGCGGCCTTCGCGAACCTCGTTTGCCATTGCTCTTGCAACCATGTCTCTTGGAGCAAGGTCTTTAATGGTCGGGGCGTAGCGCTCCATAAATCTTTCACCGGCGGAGTTTCTTAGAATTCCGCCCTCACCGCGAGCGGCCTCGGAGAGCAAAATTCCCAAGCCGGCAAGGCCGGTCGGGTGGAACTGGTAAAACTCCATGTCCTCCAGAGGGATACCTCTTCTAAAGGCAATCGCCACTCCGTCGCCGGTCAAGGTGTGAGCGTTCGAGGTGGTTTTGTAGATCTTCCCAAATCCACCGGTTGCAAAAATGATCGACTTTGCCTGGAAAACGTGAATGTCTCCGGTGGCAAGTTCATAGGCAACGACTCCTGCCGGCTTGCCGTCGTTCATTACTAAATCTAGAACGTAGAACTCGTTGAAAAAATTGATTCCCATCTTGACGCAGTTCTGGTACAGGGTCTGCAGGATCATGTGGCCAGTCCGGTCAGCTGCATAACAGCTTCGCCTAACTGGCGCCTTGCCGTGGTCTCTGGTGTGACCTCCGAATCGGCGCTGATCAATCTTGCCGTCTGGGGTTCTATTGAAGGGCAGCCCCATGTTTTCTAGATCGATTACCGCCTGAACCGATTCCTTCGCCAAGATTTCGGCTGCGTCCTGGTCAACTAGGTAGTCTCCACCTTTGACCGTGTCGAATGTGTGCCACTCCCAGTTGTCTTCCTCGACGTTTGCAAGTGCTGCGGCCATTCCGCCCTGAGCAGCTCCAGTGTGGCTTCTGGTTGGAAATAGTTTTGAAACGACACCGACATTGAGGTCTGTGCCAGCTTCGATTGCGGCCCGCATGCCGGCACCTCCGGCACCAACGATTAGCACGTCAAACGAGTGATAGGTGATGTTGTCGTCAACCGCTACTTTTTCCGCCAATTTATTTCCCTTACTTACTGCGCTGGGCAGAATGAGGCCAACAGCTCAGCAGATGCGCCAGCTGGGCATGGGTCGAATGTGAAAATTACTAGAGTTCCAAGCAAAATCAGAAGCGCGCAGACTGCCCACAGTGTTGTGGTGAGGGCGCGACGGACCTTGACCTGGCCGGCGTAGTCATTGACTATGGTGCGCATTCCGTTGGTTCCGTGAATCAGCGCGAGCCAAAGCATCGCTAGATCCCAAACCTGCCAGAACGGGTCCGCCCACTTCCCAGCCACGAAGGCGAAGTCGATGGCTTTGATGCCATCACCGAGAACGAGGTTCACCACTAGGTGGGTGAAGATAAGAACGATTAGTAAAGGACCGCTGACACGCATGAACAGCCAGCCGTACTTTTCCCAGTTAGCTTGCTTGCGAGTCCGAGGACGATTTGGTACTTCGATAGTTACGCTCATCATCGACCCCCTAGTGTCCGAATACTCGTGCAAGATGCATTGGAGTAAAGCCTGCAACCGCGACGACAGTCACAGTAATGACAACCCAGAACATCGCGCTCTGATATTTCGTTCCCTTCGACCAGAAGTCAATCGCGATCACGCGAAGACCATTCAGGCCGTGAAACAAGATTGCTCCTACCAGCCCTAGCTCTGCTAGCCCAACCACCGGGGTCTTATAGGACTCGATAACTATGTTGTAAGCCTCAGGACTCACTCGAACGAGCGCAGTGTCCAAAACATGGACGAGTAAAAAGAAAAAGATGCCCACGCCGCTGATGCGGTGCAGTACCCAGGACCACATACCAACTTTGCCTCGGTACAGGGTTCCTGCTGGCTTTATTGCCAAGCTAGCCTCCATGGATAGAACAGAATGAGTTTTAAGTCTAACCCAGTAAAAGCCAACCTTTTGAATCTAGGCGAATAACACCTAGAGTGATTTCGTGAATAAAAAAACGACTGCTGGCCATGACAATTTTTTCGCAATAATTCCGGCCGGTGGCGTGGGGTCGAGGCTGTGGCCACTTTCTAGAGCCAGTGCCCCAAAGTTCCTGCACGATTTAACCGGTTCCGGCCAAACGTTACTTCAAGACACCTGGGATCGCCTATCGCCCCTAGTGGGCAATCGGATGATGGTTGTGACCGGCGATGTGCATGCCACAACGGTTGCACAGCACCTGCCTCACTTGGACCAGGCAAATCTAATTCTTGAACCTTCACCGAAGGACTCGACAGCAGCTATCGCCCTGGCAGCTGCTGTGCTTTATAAAAGAGATCCGGAGGTAATAGTCGGCTCCTTCGCCGCAGACCATGTGATCAGGGATAACGAAAAGCTTTTAACGGCAATCGAAGCGTCAATTGAAATAGCCGCCACTGGAAAGATCGTCACCATTGGCATCGTTCCGACCGAAGCATCCGTGGCTTTTGGATATATCAAAAAAGGGTCCCCAATTTCGGGCACCGAAGGATTTGAGGTGGCTGACTTCATTGAGAAGCCGAACATAAAAAAAGCCGGAAAATTTGTAGCTTCAAAAAAGTATCTCTGGAACGCTGGAATGTTCATCGCGCCTGCAAAACTTTTGCTCGACGTGCTTGCAACGACGCAACCACAACTTCACGCGGGCGTCATGGAGCTTGCTGAGCATTGGGACACTGAGAATCGAGCCGCGAAGTTGCATTCAATCTGGCCAGGACTCGACAAGATCGCAATCGACTACGCGATCGCTGAGCCAGCTGCAAAGCTGGGCCTGGTGGCCGTAGTGCCCGGCAATTTTGAATGGCATGACGTTGGAGACTTCGCGGCAATCGCGGAGCTTCAGTCACAGGGCAACAGCAACAACCTGGCGGTGCTGGGCTCAGCGAAGGTCCTGTCCGATTCGTCGTCAGGAATATTGGTCAGTGACACTAACCGACTGGTGGCGCTCATTGGACTTGAGGACATCATTGTGGTGGACACAGCGGATGCGCTTCTTATCACTACAAAGGCCCACGCTCAAAAGGTCAAAGCTATGGTCGAAGCGCTCAAGCAAACCGGCCACTCTGACCTTCTTTAGACAAACATCTCGATAATGTAAAGCTTTGGAATATGGGTTGCAGCTACGAATTCTGGCGCTAGAGTATCCATAAACTAGGCGCGACCGGCGCCTTAACTTATTTCAGGAGGAACCTTGAAGCTACGTAATGCATCCGCTGCTTTCGCCCTAATGGGCGTTTCAGCACTAGTGCTGTCAGGCTGTGCTGCTGCCCCAGAGGCCGAGACAACCGAGACAGCCGCCGCTACCGCAACCGAAGAAGCAGCACCAGCCATTGATTACTTAGCATGTGCAGTTTCTGACGAAGGTAGCTGGAACGACAAGTCGTTCAACGAGTCTGTGTACGACGGCCTAGAAAAGGCTGTGGCAGATCTTGGAGCACAGATTAACGACGCTGAGTCAAACTCCTCCGAAGATTTTGCCCCTAACTTGCAGGCCATGGTTGACGCGAACTGCGACATCACTTTCGCAGTTGGCTTCAACTTGATCGGTGACGTGAACGCAGTCGCAGCGGCTAACCCAACCATGAACTTCGTAACTATCGATGGCTACTCAGAGGGCAACGCGAACCTAAAGCCAGTCGCTTACAACATGGCTGAGTCGTCTTACCTTGCTGGATATGCAGCTGCTGCTTACTCAACAAGCAAGGTTGTCGGAACTTACGGTGGATTACAGATTCCAGCAGTTACTGACTTCATGGACGGTTTCTACTACGGCGCAATGGCTTGGGGCGATGAGAACGACGTTCCCGTGACTGTTGTTGGCTGGGACCCAATGGCCCAAACCGGTCAGTTCATCGGTGACTTCGTTCCTAACTCAGGAACCTCAAAGTCAATTGCTGCCGCACTTATCAACGATGGTGCTGACGTATTGTTCCCAGTTGGTGGCGACCAGTTCGGTGCCACAACCGAAGCCATTAAGGAAGCCGGCATCGATGGCGTCATTATTGGTGTGGACAAGGACGTAGCCCTTACCGCCCCGGAGTATGCACCATTCGTGCTTACTTCAGCTGAGAAGCGCATGACCAACGCCGTTTACGACATCATTGCTGAGCTTTCAGCTGGTGGGGCATTCGACGGTGAGGCATATGTTGGAACACTTGCGAATGGCGGAACTGGCCTAAGCCCGTTCTACGACTTCGACTCCAAGCTTTCTGACGAACTAAAGGCTCGACTAGTTGAGATTGAAGCCGGAATCAACTCCGGTGAAATTGATCCAAAGAGCTAGGTAAAAAAACAAAAAGGCCGTGGGGTAAATCCCACGGCCTTTTTGTTTCTAGTTTTTGACATAAAGTAATTGCTCAAAGGGGTGTCTTTTGAAACTTGAACTACGCGGAATCACGAAGCGCTTTGGCGCAGTTACTGCGAACGAAGATATTGACCTAGTTATTGAGCCCGGTGAGATCCACGCTCTGCTCGGTGAAAATGGCGCGGGCAAGTCCACGTTGATGAACGTCCTCTACGGTCTATACACGGCCGATGAGGGGCACATCGAAATCGATGGCGTGAAGCAGAACTTCTCCGGCCCAGGCGACGCCATGGCGGCCGGAATCGGAATGGTGCATCAGCACTTCATGCTCATCCCCGTATTTACTGTCGCGGAGAACGTTGCACTCGGCCACGAGCCGACTAAAGCGTTTGGGGTAATCGACTTAGTTCAAGCGAAAAAGCAAGTTTTAGAAATATCGGAGCGGTTTGGCTTCAATATCGACCCGGACGCTCTAATCGAGGACCTTCCGGTAGGGGCCCAGCAGCGAGTCGAGATTATCAAGGCGCTATCAAGAGAGGCCAAGATCCTCGTGCTGGACGAGCCAACAGCAGTGTTAACTCCTCAGGAGACTGACGAGCTGATGGAGATTATGCGCCAGCTTGCCAAAAGCGGCACTTCTATTGTTTTCATCACCCACAAGCTTCGCGAAGTAAAAGCAGTGGCCGACCGAATCACTGTTATTAGGTTAGGAAAAGTCGTTGGTTCGGCCAAGCCTGACGCTGAGACCTCGGAACTTGCATCACTTATGGTGGGCCGCGAAGTGATGCTTACGGTGAATAAGAAGCCGGCAGCACTCGGAGATGTGGTTATAGAAGTTGAGCACGTAAGCGTCCTAGATGATCGATCGCAAAAGGCGGTGAATGATGTCAGCTTTGAGGTTCGAGGTGGAGAGATTCTGGCCCTTGCCGGAGTTCAGGGCAACGGCCAAACCGAACTCGCCGAGTTTTTGCTTGGATTGAGGAAACCCCTGGGCCAAAAAGCCAAAGTGAACCTAAACGGCAAAGAGATAACAAACAAGTCAGTGCGCGAAGTATTGGAAAGTGGCGTCGGGTTTATTCCGGAAGATCGCCAGAGCGATGGCTTAGTTTCCGAGTTTACGATTGCTGAAAATCTAATGTTGAACTCGTCGTACAAATCGAGGTTCACAAAGGGCCTGAACATAAACTTTGTAGCTCGCAAGCGGATTGCCAAAGAGCTTGTCGAGCAGTTCGATGTTCGAACTCCATCCGCGGAAACCGTTGCTCATAAGCTATCCGGCGGCAACCAGCAAAAAGTAGTTGTTGCCAGGGAAATGTCTAGAGAGGTAAGTCTCTTGATCGCCTCCCAGCCAACCCGAGGGGTAGACGTCGGCTCTATTGAGTTCATACACGAGCAAATAATTGCTGCGCGAGATGCTGGTAAAGCCGTTATCTTGATCTCTTCAGAACTCGATGAAGTCTTGGCTCTCGCGGATCGAATTGCAGTGATGTATCGCGGCAAAATAGTTGGAATCGTAGAGCCGAATACATCGAGAGAAGATCTCGGCAAGCTAATGGCTGGAGTGACCGCATGAGTGAAATCAACAAGGCTGACAACACGATGCCACAGGTAATGCGTGAAATCTTTTCTGGTGGTTTGGTCCGAACCGTGATCTCTATATTGCTTGGTTTTTTGGTCGGCGCCTTGTTCATGATCGGCTCAAACAAGGAATTTATTGAGTCCCTCGGATACATATTGGCCAGGCCTGGTGACGCACTTGGGGCGGCCTTCGCTGTTGTAAATGATGGCTACGGAGCGCTTTTCCGTGGAGCTATTTATAACGCCGATGCTGAAACCTTTGAGAAAGCCATCAGACCGCTGACGGAGACTCTGCGTTTGGGTGCACCTCTCATTGCTGCCGGACTCGGTATCGGGCTTACTTTTCGAGTGGGCCTATTCAACATTGGTGGCACCGGCCAACTAATCTTCGGCATGATTTTTGCGACCTTCGTAGCGACGAGGCTTGAACTGCCTTTCGTGCTCCACATGGTCGTTGCTCTCATCGCCGGAATAGTCGGCGCCGCACTTCTGGGCGCATTTGTGGGTTTCCTGAAGGCCAAAACGGGTGCCCATGAGGTGATCTTGACGATCATGTTCAACTACATCGCGCTTTATTTCTTCACGTTTTTGATGCGAGACCCTGCGCTGTTGCAGGAATCTCGAGCGTCCGGCAACCCAAAAGCGGACCCTGCTGCCGAAACGGCATTGCTTCCTAAATTGCTCGGAGATAATTACTCGCTGCACTGGGGCCTAATTTTCGCTCTGTTGTCAGTTGTAGTGTTCTGGTGGCTGATGGAGCGAAGCACCATTGGGTATCGGCTCAGAATGGTGGGCTTTAATCCAGATGCTGCCAGGGCCGCCGGAATAAATGTCGAAAAGACTTACATTTTGGCCATGGCGCTTTCGGCGGGTTTTGTTGGGGTGGCCGCAGCCAACCAGACTCTGGGAACCGCAATCGGTGTTACTCCTTCGAGTCACGCGAACATCGGCTTTGATGCAATTACGGTAGCCCTGCTAGGCGGATCGTCAGGACCCGGTATTCTGCTTGCCGGCTTGCTCTTCGGGGCTTTCAAGGCCGGTGCGCCATCCATGCAGGTCTTCGGGGTAAGCCCGGAGGTACTCGGAATCGTTCAGGGAGCAATCGTGCTATTCATAGCCGCCCCGCCTCTAATTCGAGCACTGTTCAGACTGCCCAAGCCACAGACGACCCACGCCCTCGAAGCGTTCCGAAAACGAATATTCACACGCGGGGGAGGCTCCAAATGACCACTCCAAAAGAAATTGAAGTCAAGGTTGGCTTTAAGTCGCCGTTAGTAATGGGCTCAATAGGTGTCCTGACACTCGTGTTCTTGGGGCTTCTGGGACGCGACGGAATGGTTGCCTTCGAGATCTCTAGGCGAACTGACTCCCTTCAGCTCCCAACCTTAGACATCGACTCCAGCCTGCTGGGTATCCTCTCCGGCTTGGCGATGTTCGCTTTGGCGGGATTTTCGCTTTCGAGGGCCATAAAGAACCTCAAGACTCCGACCTGGGTTTCGATTGTTTTTGGTGCCGTCGGAGTAACAGCGCTACTTGGCTGGCTGGCGGCCGAAGCATCAGTTCCTATTGCTTTTATCGCTGGTACAGCTTTGGTGTTGGCAGTCCCAATCATCCTCGGAGCGATGGCTGGAATCATGAGTGAGCGCGTGGGAATTACGAATATTGCTATTGAGGGTCAACTTCTAACCGGAGCATTCATGGCCGCAGTGGTGTCTTCAATCACGGACAATTTCCTGTTTGGAATCATCGCAGCCATGGTCACTTCCGCCTTGCTCTCGATGATCTTGGCGATATTTTCGATCAAGTTCTTGGCGCAGCAGATCATTGTTGGCGTTGTGCTGAATGTTCTAGTTATCGGTATTACTAACTTCCTGTATCAGCAATGGCTGACAGAGGATGCCCAGAGCGTGAACTTTCCCGGAACCATGGACATCATAAAGATTCCGGTGTTGAGCGATATTCCAATCTTGGGTCCCGTGTTTTTCGAAAACCGCATCACGGTTTTCCTCGCCATTTTGATCGTGCCAACGATCTGGTTCGTTTTATTCAAGACCAGAATGGGACTTCGAGCTAGGGCGGTTGGTGAGCACCCATTGGCCGCTGACACAGTAGGTATTAATGTGGGACGAACCAGGTTCTGGTGGGTGACTATCGGCGGGTCAATAGCGGGCCTTGGCGGCGCTGCCCTCACAATCGGTAACGCTGGCGCTTTTGGCCGAGAGATGTCTGGAGGCTTTGGGTTTATCGCTCTCGCGGTGGTTATCCTCGGTCGCTGGAACCCAATCTATGCGGCACTTGCAGCTCTGTTGTTTGGGTTCTCAATCATTCTGAGGGTATGGGCAAACCAAGTCAGTCCGGGTATTCCAACTGACTTTATTACGATGGTGCCATACGTAGTAACGATCATTGCGGTTGTGGGCTTTGTAGGGAAATCTAGGCCGCCGAAGGCACTAGCCGTGCCATACGTGAAGGGCTAGTGGATGAAAATTGACTGGGATAACCTAACCCAACAAGCCATTGATGTGCTTCCAAAATCTTATTCACCGTACTCGAAGTTTCCGGTCGGTGCCGCGGCAATCTGCGACGATGGCCGCATCATCACCGGCGTCAATGTTGAGAATGCCTCCTATGGGCTCGCGCTCTGTGCGGAATGCTCTCTTATAAGCGAGTTATTTCGGACTGGAGGAGGTCAGCTCGTGGCATTTGCC
>CAJXOD010000004.1 GCA_913057795.1 uncultured Aquiluna sp. | reverse complement strand
CACCAACGTCTCCAAGTTGGAGTGCAAGTTCAAATGGAAAATTGTACGTGTACCCGATTGTTGAGCCTATAACCCAGGCTTCGCCGTTCAGTGAGGGGGTCACCTCAAGGGAGGTTTCTTCGCCATCCCTGATGACTTTTATGATCAAAGGAGTGCCTTCAGCCAGCTGGATTTGCGCCTTGAATGCATCGAATGTATCGACCGGCACTCCCCCAGCCGAGGTGATGAGGTCGCCAGCGATCAAAATTCCGGAGGATGGGGCGTCCTCTAGAACTGTATTTACGTACAGCGCCCTTGGGACCTGATAACCCAGCTTTTTCAGAGCGACAGCAATCGCATCCTGCTGAGAAACTTCCATTTGCAGCGACGATTCGGCTCTAAATTGCTCGGCCGTAAAGCTTGGAGGGAAGATTTCGTCTAGGGGCAACACCACTTGATTGGGATCAGCCCATGCGTAGAGAACCTGAACCCAACTCGGTGTCGATTCGCGATTGCCTAATAAGGAGACTGTAGTTACGTCGAATCGTGATTCGGATTCAAATGTCTCGACCTCTTGGGAGCTAATAACCTTCGTCCCGTCGATTTGCCCCATGACATTGAAAACTTGCCCAGGACGTTCGATTACAAAACCGGTCGGCACTACCAAAAGTCCAACGGCGACGATTGAAGCGACCCCAAGACCGATCCAACCAGCGAAGCGTCTTCGTTTGGGCGGTTCCGGTGCTTCGAAAAAAGTCATTGCCCCAATGCTAGGCAGTCCAGCCCGTAATAACGCCAAAGACGCTAACGCCCTAGGCGAACAGAAGGAGTTTGGCAGCGGATTTGCAGCCTCCCGCGCCTAGGGCAAGGTAGTTTTCTATTAGAAGAGGTGCCCCTTGGAAGAACAGCCAAATCGCGAAGAACTAGAACGCTTGATCCGAAAGATGATGGAATCAGGTCAATTGGATCCGGAAGATCTTGCCAAAATAGCCGGATTCAGTGCAGACCCCTCGATGCTGAGTGACCTTTTTGGACAAGTGTCGGCGATGACTGGCGAATCCGGTGAACCAGTGAACTGGAAGCTTGCGCTGAATCAAGCGCTCGAACTTTCAAAGAAAACTGAGAAGCCGGCAAATTCTGCCTTAGAAGCCGAACTGGAAACTGCTTTTGATATGGCTCGTCTCTGGCTAAGCGAGGCCACCGAATTTACGAACCCAAACCCACCAAAAAAACTTACTCGGTCAATGTGGGCACAAGAAGCGATGCCGCTTTTCAGAGAACTCTCGGAGCCAGTTGCCAACAGCATGGCCGCAGCGCTAAATGAGAACTTAGGGAACACGCTGCCGCCTGAGCTAAGCGAGATGCTGGCACCAGCTCAAAACTTTATTGGTAATGCCGGAGCTTCGATATTTGCCATGCAGCTCGGTCAAGCCATCGGAAAGCTTTCCTCAGAGGTCTTGCTATCAGGCGAAATTGGAATTCCTCTTACCCTCAGGCCCGGGATCATCGCTCAGAACTTGGGAGAGTTTCTTGAGGATCTCGAGACTCCAAAGAGTGAGGTCCTGATTTACCTTGCGACCCGTGAGCTTGCAATCGCTTCGCTTTACAACCAAGCCGGCTGGCTGCGAGAGCAAATCATCACTCAGGTCAGGGAGTTTGCCGCCGGACTCACTGTGGACTTGAGTGGCATCGAAGAAATTGCTTCTCGAATCGACCCAACTGATCCGGGGTCAATGGAGCAAATCATTGAAGCCAGCGCAATGGTGTCACCGAGAAGCCCCGAGCAGGAGCAAGCCCTGGAGCGTATAGAAACTGTTCTGGCACTAATCGAAGGATGGGTCGACGCGACCTCGCTGGAGGCAACCAAAAGGCTGCCGAACATTCAAGCAGTGGTTGAAATATTTAATCGCAAACGGGCTACCAGTGGGGCATCTGCCAAAACCTTCGAAGCACTGCTTGGCCTTGAAATGCGACCTCGACTCAGGAGGGAAGCCACCTTGATGTGGCAGCGGGTAGTAGCTGACATCGGCAAGAACGCTTCAGATGACCTTTGGTCACACCCTGATCAAATGCCCACCGCACTTGAAATTGAAAATCCAGACTCATTGATTTCCAGGATCAAAAATAATGGCGATGATTTTGAAGATGAGCTCCGCAAATTTCTGACTGACTAACGCAAATTTATTCGTGGAGCCTAGCTTCCTGCTGTGGAGAACCATTCACGGGAATGGCTCGTTGGTTGCAAACTACCTCACGTGGTAAGACAAATAAACCCCGGCCTGGCAAGGTTATGGATCGACGATACGACGAGACAGTATGGGGCCAACTCAGAAGTAGTACTGGCAAATCTCTCGAATGCGCAATTCAGAGCACTGGACTACTTAGAGACTGGCATTAGCGACAACCAGCTCCCGCTTTTGCCTAAAATGGCGAGCGCCGACACGGATGTCACCAACGGACTTCTCGAACGCCTCGGGCCGCTGCTTTCTCGAACATCGTCTTTTATGCCCACCTTCACAGAGAATGAAATCTCAAGACGCTTCTCCGAAATAATGAGGCTTTACCTCATAGGGCTCGATGATCCAGCGGAAACCATGCGAGCAAGAAAAAGCCTTCGCGTTTTTCTCTCCAAACTCGACCGAACTGGTCTCACACTTCTCAAGACCCTAAACGCCTCCGCGATTACAAATGTCTTTACCAATGACCATTCAAAAGTTTTACCGGGAGACACTCTTGAAATGGGCTACCCGCAGTCCCTACTGGGAACACAGCGAGTGAGGGCTGCCAAATCCATGGCGGATGAGCTCAGCATTCAGCTTCACAGCCGAGTGAGCACAGCTTTTGACCAAACGGATTTAGCAATCCTTGTGTGCCACGACATCATCCACCCCGCCGACTACCAACCCTGGCTATCACGTGACGTCCCGCACCTAGCTATTTGCTTTGATGAATCAGGGGTGCAGATATCTCACATCGTTATCCCAGGCGTCACACCGTGTCTTGGGTGCATTGAACTTCATCGAATAAACAACGTGCCCAACTGGATCAAGATAGCGACCCAGCTGACCAGCCTTGACCGTGATCTTGCGGATAGTGCGCTTATGTTATTTTCCGGAGGGATTGCCTTGTCCAAGTCTTTGAACTACCTAGACGGACTAAAAAATCAGGAGCCCCTGGACATGATCCGTCTGGAGCGCTCAGGAGACGTGGTAACCAGCAAAGCTAACTGGTCGGAGTGTGGCTGCCGAAACGCTTTATAAAATCCGAAGGGTGCTTATCTAGTCGTGAACTGACCTGAAAAAAGTCCTTAGCTCGCGTAATTGCAACGTAGAAAAGTCGCTGCTCCTCTGCAATTTCAGCCTCCGTCTTGGCATACCCGATGGGGAAATAGTTCTGATTCACGCCGATTAGAAAGACTTTGGCAAATTCCAGACCCTTTGTCCCATGGATGGTTGCCAACATAACCGCGTCACGCATTGGCTCATGTCCTGAGCGCTCCCGCTCGTCTAGTTCCCTCAGGTACTCGTCCAAGTTCGGCTGATCAAGCTCTTCAAGAACCTCTAAAAACCAGTTCAGAGCGAGCCATTTCTCATCCCTATCTGCTCGTGATTTCCAGCCCAGCGCAGAAATTATTTTGGAAACCTCAATAAATAACGGCTCTGTAACCTCCGAGGTCTGAAGAGCTCTAATCGCGCCCACGCCTTGCATAACCTCTGGCCGCTTAAAAAACCTGCCGGAACCGCGGACTTGATAATCAATGCTGGAATTTTTTAGTTCTTGCTCAATTTTTACGAGCTGAGCATTGGTTCGAGATAGCACCGCTATCTCACCGCGGCCAACGCCGTTTTCGAGGAAGTCGGTTATTTGCTGCACCACACCAGCCGCTTCGTCGCCGGCATTCTTATAGGTTCTAAAGACAGGCTTTTCAGAAACTTGGCGAATTGCCTCCAGAGGCGTGGCGGGGCTGACTCGATTTGCGAGAGCAACAACCTCCTGGCTCGATCGATAGTTTCGGTTCAATTCAAAGACTTGAGCTTTTTCGTAGCGGTCCTGAAAGCCAGTCAAAAAATCACTGCGGGCACCCGCAAATGTGTAAATGGTCTGCCTAGGGTCCCCGACTACGCAGAGCTCTTGCCTCTCCCCTAGCCAGGTTTCGAGAAGAGCCTGCTGGAGTGGCGAAATGTCCTGGTACTCATCCACGGTGAAAAACCTATATTGCTGCTGGACTTGCGCCAGCATTCGCGGCTGGTCTCTAAGCATTCCAACGCAAAGCAACAAGGCATCCTCCCAGTCGATAACGCGTCGCTTTTGCTTGAGCAATTCAAAGGCACGGAAAAACTCGCTGAATCTTTCAGCGCCAAGGCTAGAGCCCTCGGGTCTTGAAATTTGATACCTATCTAGGTCCCGCATCGAATACCTGACATATTCGACTTCCGCTTGCAGGCTCGACTTCAATTCGGCAGTTGCACGAATACCCATTTGCTCGAGAACCTCCTGAACAAGAGGCCCCTTGTGGGTGACGAGTTTCGGGGCAAAGCTGTCTGTTAGTTGAGGCCAAAAAAACTGCAGTTGCGCAAGCGCTGCAGAATGAAAGGTCCTGACCGCAACGTCCTGGGCTCCCAAAGACCTGAGTCTTGTTCTTAGCTCGGCAGCTGCGCGGTTGGTATAAGTAAGAGCAAATACTCGGTTGGCGGCATAGCTCCCGGTCTGAATACCGTAGGCAATGCGGTGGCTGACAGTTCTAGTTTTTCCACTACCAGCACCTGCAATTATGGCAACGGGGCCTCGCAGGGCCTGGGCAGCAGCAGCTTGATCATCATCCAGTCCGGCCAAAAGCTGGCTCGGAGTCAGATTTGAACTCATTAGCAATCCTTATGCTGCGCGTGGCGTTTACCCCAAGAACCCGGTGAACAATCTAACCTGTGACCGTGGGAAGACCTAGTCTGATATTAGCCGCGCTGGCAGCCGACGCTGCCCCGGGGTTCACCTTCCGCAGCTATCGGAGGGTCGAAACCAACCCTGACATTGATCAGCTACAGCTCTGGGACCAAGACGGTGCCTCGTATCAGCTGTTGATTCCTGCCACGCCAGCCGGGGAATCTGAAGTTGCCATAGAGCTACAGGCTCTAAAAATCATTGAGCCTCACCAAGAACTCCTCGGGATAGAGGCCCCCCGACTTATCGGTCAAAGCATGGACTCCGATGGAGCAGGCGCTTTGTTGCTTACTCTCTTGGGTGGCGAAACCACAGACCTAGCAAAATATGCTCCTGGTCTCTTTTCCAAAAGCGTGGGTGAGGTGCTAGCTCGAATTCATAATCTCAGCCCCGACATCATCAGAGAAGCCGGGCTCTTGGAGTATGACGCAGCAAGCATCTTGAGGCACAAGGTTGCTGAGATAGACAGCATTGCGCAGACCGGCCGAGTTCCGGCAGCTCTGCTTTCAAGATGGGAGGCGGCCACAGAAGATATTGGTCTGTTTCGTTTTCACCCAACAGTTATTCATGGAAACGTTAGCCAAGAAACAGTCATGGTCAGTGCCCAGAAGGTCAATGGCCTTTCCGGGTGGAGCTCCCTGAAAGTCGGTGACCCCGCTGAAGACCTCCGTTGGCTGACCGGTGGAGCCCTTAGGACAACCCTTGAGGACACGATACTGAACTACCGTGCGACGAGAGAAACTGCCGACGAAAATATTAGCCAACGAGCGCAGCTCTACTCTGAGCTTGAGCTTGGCAGCTGGCTGGTCTACTGCATCGCCAACAAAGACGAGAAGCAAATCAGTCAGGCCGAAGACATGATTGCCGAACTTCGCGATCAGCTCGAGAGCGGCAACCTTAGAAGCCTAAGGGCCTCAAGTTTCGCCGGCATTGCGTCGCTCAGTGCAGCTGCGGAGACCCAAGGCGAAGCTTCTGGTCTTCAAGAAGAAGACCTCGAGACCCAAGAGCTCATCCAGCAGCAAGATGCGAACTCGGCCGAAGGGGAGGCACTCGAAGCCGACTTTATTGAGGATGCGGACCGGAAAACTAAAAACGAAGAGGAGCTTTTCTAAAAGCCCTTAGCTTTTCGATCAGCTCTGCCTCAGATGGAACTTCGGGCGATATCTCTTTAGCGTCACCTGCGAAAAAGAATGATGCTTTGACCCTCTCGACACCAACCCCAAGCCATCGCGATAGTCCAATCCGATAAAGCGCCAGCTGCACAGCCTTATCGGTAACTTCCGCTTTTGACCTTGGTGCAGAACCGGATTTCCAGTCGACAACTTCGAAGCCATCAGCTGTTTGATAGACGGCGTCTAGTTTGCAAACAACAACCGTTCCTCCGAGTTCAAACTCGAGAGCCTGTTCGACGTATAAGGGCACCAGGTTATTGAACCTAGAGTCTAGGTAAGCCTGTCCAAGTTTCTGATCTTGCTCTTGCCAATCAGATATATCCAAATCGGCCTCCAAATCGAACGCCTCCTCTAGGCGCTCGTGGAACTGTGTTCCTCTTGCAGCAGCCTCCGAGAACGACACGGGCACCGGGCGAGCGGTCTGCGCCCAGAAGGCTTCGGGCTCATTCAGTAGCTGGACAATTTTGGACGCAGACAACCGCAATGGAAGTTCAACTTGTTTTGGGTTCCTAATCAGCTCGGCCTGTTCGATGATTGCGGCTAGCTGCAGACTCTCACTCACCTTCGTCGGTGTCGCATTGATTACAGCTTCGGCAGCAGAAAGCTGCGAAGCGCGGCCATTACCAAGGGGATCAAAGGGCCAAATCTCGCTTTGGGCCTGGTTGGCAAGTGGGTTCGCTACCGCAGGTTCTGGAATTGGTTCAAGCAATTGGGCAAGCCCAGCGCTAATTAGCTCTTCCAGATAGGGCGCTAAAGGGCGCGAATTGAGGATCCCTGACTTGTAATAACTGGCCGACAACAAAAGGTCCCGACCCGCCCGAGTGATTGCAACGTAGGCGAGCCTGCGTTCCTCGATGTCATGCTTGGACCTGTTTTCCCCCGCGAAATCCTCAGTGGCTGCCTTCAGTCGCTTTTGAGTGGTTGCTTGACGCCAAGACAGTTGAGGTATCCAGTCGCTGTCCTGCCTTATTTCGTGAGGAAGCTTGCCGATTGCCAGCCAGCCTTTTGAGTCCCGAGAGTCAACCGGAAAAGATCCTTGCACCAACCCTGCAACCGCCACAAAGTCCCACTCAAGACCTTTGGCGGCGTGAACGCTCATCAGCTGCACAACTCCAGCCTTAGCTCCAGTTTTTGGCATTTCAAATCGTTCACTATTGACCGCATAATCGAGCCAGCTCAGTAGGCCTGAAACTGATGGGCGCAGCGCGCTGACTTCGTAATCCGAAATACGGGAAATAAAACCCTCTAGATTTGCCAGCGGCGACTTAGTGCGGGCGTGTGCATAGAGCTCAATGTCTAATTCCAGCTCTCGTGCCACGGCCCAAGAAAATTCGCTAACGCCAAGGGAAAGCTGTGTTCTCATCAGGTGAAATAATTCGCTGGCGTGAATCATTCTCTCAAGGCCAGCCTCCGAAATCTCCGCAAACTGTCTGGAGCTAGGTTTACGAATTTCGTCAAGAGCCTCAACCAATGTGAGCGGAATCTCTGCAGTCACCTCTTTTCGCATGCGGGTAAGTTTTCGTGCGAATTTATGCAACTGGGCAATGTCTCTTGGTGCAATTCTGAATTTAGGACCCGACAAAATACGCATCAGCTCCGCTCCCGCTTCAGGATCGGCGACCACCCGCAATCCAGCTACGAGATCCAGCACCTCTGGCTGCTCAAGCAAACCCGAAAGCCCGGTTATTTCGACCTCGAGGCCCTTATCTTCAAGAGCGTCGGCAAATAGACGCATGGCTTGTTTTGAACGGAACAAAACCGCGGCACTGGTTTCATCGCTCATTCTTTCCGAGAGCCACAATGCCACTTTGGCGCTTTCGGTTACATCGTCTTGACAGACAATCGCCGAAACGCTGCCGTCTTGATCAAGCCCGGCAGTCAGGCTTACTGGGCTCACAAACGAATCGTCTTGGAGCGGCTCGCTCACTAAATTTGCCGCATCCACAATTGCCTGGCCAGATCTCCAGCTTGTGCTCAATGAGAACTGCTCCGCGGCGCCAAAGTCGCTTGCAAAACCACTCAGGTTCGCGCTGCTTGCACCGCGCCAACCGTAAATCGCCTGGTTGGGGTCGCCTACCGCCATAACCGGCTTTCCAGCGAACAACCTTGAGAGCAACATGGTTTGAATGCCAGAGGTATCTTGATACTCATCGAGAAGTACAAATTTATGAGGAAGCTCAAGGTCTTGCTTCTCAAGAGCCCTGAGCGCTAAGGCAACCTGATCTGAAAAATCGACCAGTCCCCTAAGTTTCTTCTGCCTTTGATACTGCCCTGCCAACTCGAATACCAAAGTTGAAGAGTGCATGGTATCTAGGAGCGTCTGGTGGTAGGCGTAGATCCCATCGCCGCCCTTGTCGGACTGCGGAAGGGCTGCAATCTGTTGAGCAAAATCTTGAAGGTAATTGATTGCCTCATCAGCTGACTGCTGATTATCCGTAAGCGCGCCACCGGCACTTAGGACCTTTTCCGTCAAGTAATCGAGCGTCTTGTCCCAGTTTAATAACTCCGAAAATTCCGAAATTCTAGCGTTGGCAGCGACCTCTCTCGCAAGCGATATAGCACCGGCTTCAGTTAGCAGGACAGCATCAGCCTCGAAGCCAACCTGTAACGAAAGTGATCTAAAAATTTCATTTCCAAAGGAGTTATAAGTAGTTATTTTGGGTGGATCAAAATCGTCCCCTAGGTCCTTGGGCCAATAGCTTGACTCCCTCAGCTTGACCAATCCAGATTGGACCCTGGAAGCCAGTTCGCTTGCAGCCTTCCTGGTGAAGGTCAGACCAAGGATTTCGCTCGGTTTTGCCAGTTCATTGGCCACTAAGTAGAGAGTCCTGACTGACATCAACTCAGTTTTTCCACTCCCTGCACCAGCAATAACGAGGCTGGGGGCCGTTGTGCTTGCGGACGAGATCGCCGCTTCCTGCTCATCGGTAAGCTTGTGCTTTGAAACAACAGAAAAAATTTCTTGGGCTGAGTACTTAGTCATGAGTCACCGCTTTAGCCATAAGCAGCTGGCATTTGGAGTCCCCGGTGCAGTGCTCTGAAATATTTGCCACGAAGCTGGCCTGACCGATCTGGCTCTCGGCCCTAGATAAAAGCTCCATGATGCTTTCCTGGAACTCACCGGCAAGAGCCGGCTGCTCCAAAACCTTCAATGAACCCGAGCCAACCGAGATAATTCGGCCGCCGGCAACCGGTTCGTCGTAACTTTCGCGAAGTCCAAGTTGGTAAAGCGCAAGTTGACGGTGTTCGACTGTCTCTTTAGCACTTGGTGATTTCCCGGTCTTCAGATCTGCGGCTATCAAACCATCCCCGGTTCGCTCCACCCGATCTATTTTTCCAGCGACAACCAGCCGACCAAGATCTATTTCAAAGCCTTGCTCGATGTCGACCAGCTGATTGGATCCTTCTAAATAGGACGACATGTAGCCCACCATTTTTAGGGCGCGGCGCTTCGCCGCCATGGCCAGCCACTCGGTTTCAAACTTTAGAGTGTGCCAGTTGGATTCAACGTATTGCCCGACCGAGTCACCATCTGTCGCAAGCTCCATTGCGGCGTGTAGGAGGGTCCCAATAGATGCCTCGAAGGACTGGCCGTCGCCACCGAAATTATTAATAAACCAATGCAGTGGACATTTCTCGAATGCGTCGAGCCTTGATGCGCTTAGGCGCAGCTGTTCGTCCGCCGTGACTACCGGGGCGGTAGTTGAAATTGGAATTAGACCCTGCCAGCTCCTAGGGTGCGCGCCGCTCGCACCCGTTAGTGCCAAAGCCGCCAGCATCGGCGCCGCCGACGCATCTCCGGCAACCAGCTCGGCCCTGAGCCTCCCCACCAAACGGCGGGGATCAAACTCGATATTCACCTGCTTGGCGGCTGGACTAAGTCCCAACATTTGGAAAAACTGCGAGGGCTGTTCGTCCGCACTTTGCATCGCGCTGAGCATCAACTTGGATCGAACCGCACCTAGGCTCTTGTAAAACAGCCGAAGCTCGTCGGCCAGCTCTGATCTGGCTGCCTTGCTGGGATCGTCGGATCTTCCAGTCAAGAATGCCTGCAGCCCACTGGCTCCAAGCAGTGAGTTTCTAGGCCTAAGGTTTGGCCAAATTCCCTCTTGCAGTCGAGGCATAGCTAGGACCTGAAATTCCAGTCCGGACAGTTGAGAGGCGGTGGCCAGAACCACCAAATCCCGCAATCCAACTTGCGCCAGCGAGTCCTCGGGCACCGCAGCATCAAACTGTTCAGCTAAGAATGCCTGCGCACCGATTCCCTGCTGCTGATCGAATCTGTTTGCAGCAGCAAATAACTGCAAAATTGCATCTAAATCACGGTTTGCGGCCAAGGCCACCTCGGACTCGCCCCTCGCGAGCTCTGCAAGCTTCCCGGCTGGGGAAAGAGCCCAAATTGCGCTCACGAACTGGTAGGCACCCATCTCGTTTTTATTCTTAAGATTCCCAAGCACTTTGATTGCTCGATTTAGCCTGGAAACTTCGTTTGAGTCAAAGTCAATCTCGGCTTCAAAGATCGACTCGAGCATTTGGATGCGATTATTGCCCTCAAATTGCTCTAGCGACGCGAGTTGTCGAAAAAGCCGACGCTGTTGAATCACTGAAAGCCCAACCAAGCTGGATCCAAGAAGCTCGGTTACTAGATAGTGCTTTGGCTCGGAAAATACTAGCTGACCGAAATCGAGCACTGATCGGGCGGCCGGCTGATCTCTCAGCGCTTTCTGCACGCCGAGGATTCTCACAGGTATCGATCTTGCTGCTAGGTCGCTGGAGAGCTGATCGAGCTGCACTCTGGTTCTTGCAACAACGCACATCTGCCCCCACTCCCAGCCTTCAGTGACTCTGAGCCTGCGAAGCTCACTGGCAAGGTAATCAGTTTCCGATATCTGATTGTCAAAGACTGAAAACTCACCAATGCTGGATTTTGCATCGGATTTGGGTCGATGTCGAAAAGCTTCAGAGGTGGGTATTCGTTCAGCTAGCCGTGCCATAAGGTCATTGACGTCCGTTGGCTGCCTGCGATAGCCAGTGAGCGCGACTTCGACGAGGTTCTTTCTTTTTTTTCTGAGCTCAGATACGAAACCCCCCGCTGCAGCACGAAAGCCGAGAGAGGCAGTATCCGGATCACCACAGGCGATCAACTGACAACTGCCTGCCAGCTGCAGAATGAATTCCACTCCGGCCAGCGAGAGATCCTGCGCGTCATCGACAAGAACAACCTTTGGGCTTTTTGCACCGGCTGCAAATTTGGTCGCCATTACAATCAACTGGGAAGGATCGACTTGATTATTTTCCTGCAGGGCGTCAACGTAAACCGGCAACAGGTCAATTGCGGCCCGGAAATTCGCCTTGGGCCAACTCTCTTGAATCGCTAGGAGCCTGCCCTGGTCTATTTGGTTTTCAATCAATACCGCAAACAAATCTCGAAGTTCGTTATGAAAGCCGGACAGTGCAACGCTCGCGGCATCAAGGCCCCAACTTTTGGTGGTACCACTTGCGAGCGAATCGGCAACAAGCCCGGCAATAAGTGACTGTTGTTTTGCACCCGAGACCAACTTCACGCCTGGAAGCTCCGACTGCAGGATTTCAAAAGCCAGCGAAGTAATTGATCGCGCCCTTGGCAAGGTAGCTACTTTTTTTGAGCTGACCGCCAGTTGGTCTCGAAGTCGGGATGCGGCGGCACGTTGCGGGGTTATTACGAAAACTTCACTTGGATCTAGGCCACTAGTTTCTAATTTGGTTACCAGATTCTTTATCAAGCTGGTTTTACCGGACCCCGGAGACCCAAGCACCAGTGCGTCCATGCCGGACAAAATATCACCGAATTCAGCCGGAAGATCCGTCTCGGCTGACTTGGGCGACTCAAAAGAATTTCTCACGTCATCAATCTATTTGGCTCTGGAGACATTTTTCTTGCCGTAACCTTATTTTGACTAAGGAGAATAATGGACGTCAGAATCGGCATCAGAGACAACGCAAGAGACATCAGCTTCGAATCAGGCCTGAGCGCAAAAGACCTGATGGCTACGGTAAAAAAGGCAATTGAAGCCTCGGAGCCCGTGCTTGAACTAAGCGACGAAAAAGGCAGCATCATCCTGATTCCTACCTCTTCAATCGCATACGTTGAAATAGGCGCCGAGGAAACAAGGCGCGTAGGATTCCTGGCCTAGTGGAAATCCTAATAATCATCGCCTACGCAGCAATTCTGGCAATGGTTGGGCCTTTCGTTCTTGCAAAATCCGACCACTACGGAAAATTAGTGCCAGTGAGCATTGCATTGTCTGCTGGCAGCGCCCTGTGGCTGATTTTGACCTGGGTTGGGTTCAGCTATTCCAGCGCTTGGATATGGTTCATTGTCATGCTTACGATGCCGGCGGCCGGTTGGTTCGGTACGAATTTCCTAGTCGCAAAACGCGCATCAGAAGAATCTAGAGAGCTTGCGAGTATCCGACTACGCGGTAAGGCCCAGTAAGTCCATTCTGACGGTGTGCTTGGCTATCAACACCGAAGTGAATGGTTCCAGCGTCTTGAACTGCTCCCTGGCAAGAGCGACTGCGTCGTCTGTCACGGGACTTGGTAAAACCTTCGACAGGTCAACAGAATCCCGAATTTCCAGCAGCGCATCAGCTACCACCATGCGTCCGAACATTGCCAATCTTGGACCCAGACTTGGTTCGGCGGCAATACCGGCGGCCAAATGGCGGTGGCAAAACTTTTCCAACTTCTTTGATTCTAGAAGTTGATCCACTTTCAGCCTTTTTGCAGCTGGTAAGCCTTTGGAAACTTGCGAAGCACCGTCTTGAAGTATTCCAAAAACGACATAAATCCTCATCAGGTCTTCGAACCAGTCGGCACCTTCTGTTCTCATAACCAGCTGCTCAAGACGCTCACGAATATCCGACTGCAATTCCATTTGACTTGCACCAAGTCGAATCAACAAACCGTCCAGCTGCTTCGAGCGGTCTCTGTATGCCCCAGCCAAAATACCCTGGGCCTCGCTTTGGCTCACATTAGGTGCCTTGAGGGAGTCCTGCTGCAGAAGGTCGGAGATCACAAGATTCAACTGAGATAAAGAAGACAGATAGATTTCCGACGAAGGGGTAAGCTTGGCAGGGTTGAGTTGGATTTGACTGCGACCAGCAGTTGCGTCTCGCGAAGGAAGCGTGAGCTTCTGCGAAACCTTACGTATCTTGCGTAACCAATCCAACACCTTGCAAGCTTATAGCTCAGCTCGAGGAGTAGAAAACCGAGAGCCAAAAACATACGGAGAATTACTTGAGTTTCAAATCACTAGGCATAGATGCAGACATCTGCGAAGCCCTAGAGTCCAAAGGCATCACCAGTCCATTCCCAATTCAAGAACAAGCTATTCCAGTTGCGTTATCTGGCACCGATGTAATCGGCCAGGCCAAAACCGGAACAGGTAAAACTCTTGGGTTTGGCCTTCCACTTATTCAGGCTCTGGGCGAAAACCCAGCCCCTGGAGTTCAAGCGCTGGTGGTCGTTCCAACTAGAGAATTGGCACTTCAGGTTTCTGAGGACCTAATGCTTGCGACAGCGAACCGCCCAACTACCGTTGTTGCCATCTACGGTGGCAAGGCCTACGAGGGCCAGGTTGCCGCCCTAGAAGGTGGCGCCCAGATTGTTGTCGGTACACCGGGACGCCTGCTTGATTTGGCTAAACAAAAACTTATGAACCTGTCCAACGTAACTTTTATGGTCTTGGATGAGGCGGACGAGATGCTGGACCTTGGCTTCTTGCCCGATGTTGAAAAACTGTTTTCTCTGACACCTCCTCAGCGCCAGACCATGCTCTTTTCGGCAACTATGCCGGCGGCAATTTTGAGCCTGGCTCGTCGTTACCAAAACCGCCCGATCCACATCCGTGTCAGCGATCCAGATGAAGGTAAGACCAAGGCTGACATCAAGCAGTATGTCTATCGAGCACACGCCCTTGATAAAGACGAAGTAGTGGGCAGAATCTTGCAGGCCCAGGGCCGGGGCAAAACAATTATTTTCGTCCGAACCAAGAGGCAGTCTGCCAAATTGGCCGAAGAGCTAATCGATAGAGGCTTCAATGCTGCTCCGCTACACGGAGACATGTCTCAGGATGCTAGAGAGCGCTCCATGGCTTCCTTCAGAGAAGGCAAGAAAGAGATTCTCGTTGCCACCGAAGTCGCCGCCCGCGGTATTGACGTGGACGATGTGACGCACGTCATCAACTACTCCGTTCCCGAGGATGAAAAAGCCTACCTACACCGCACCGGACGAACCGGAAGAGCCGGCAAGCTAGGAGTAGCCGTCACATTCGTTGACTGGAACGATTTAGCTCGCTGGGTTCACATTAATCGTGAGCTTGATCTTGGTGTTCCAGAGCCCACTGAAACCTACTCAAATTCACCACACCTGTTTGAGGAGCTCGGTATCGAACCTGGCACAAAGGGTCGAATCGGAAGAGCTTCGTCTGCTGTCAAAACAGCCCCTACCTCTAGCCAGCCTCCGAGGTCAAGTGCACCGAGCAAGTCTGCGCCTCAGCAAAATCGTAATCGGAGCCGAAACCGGAACTATAAAGGAACCTCAAAGCCAGAGGCTTGATCTAAAATTCGCTGAAGCATTGCAGGCTCAGTTCGGTTTTCACCGAGCCGGTTGTCTTTCCCGTCAATACCGTGATAGTCGCTGGAGCCAGTGGTTATCAAATTATGTTTCACCGCTAAATTCTTCAGCCATTGCTTTGCTTGCTTCGGAACGGAACGGTGCTCAATTTCGATGCCATTCAGGCCTGCACCTATTAGGATCTTGAAAAATTCCGCTGGTAAATCCGTCATTGACGCTCCGGCGGGAAAGTCGATCAGCGGGTGAGCAATAACTGACACCCCTCCTGCACCACGAATCAAGGCTATGGCGTCAGTGGTGTCGACCGAGTAATCCGAAACGTAATAGCGCGAGTGAGAATGAAGAATTGACGTGAACGCATCCGAACGCGTGGGAACAACTCCCATTGATACCAGAGTGTCCGCCAAGGCTGGTCGTCCGACCGTGGAACCCTCTGGTATCTGCGCGAGGACCATTTCCCAAGTAATTGGATAGTCCTCAGCCAGAAGAGCAACCATTTTTTTTGCTCTCTCAATTCTCGAACGCCTGGTCTTGTCAAGCTCCTCAACCAGCGCTGAGTTTTTGGGGTCTGGAAGATACGCAAGTATGTGGACGCTAATCGAACGGTTCTCCCCAATCAGCTGCCTGGTCGACACTTCGATTCCGGGAATTACGCGCACCTGGTTCTGACGACCAGCAATTATTGCCTCATCCCAGCCAAGAGTGGTGTCGTGATCTGTAATTGCGAGCGTCGTGACACCTGCAAGCGCGGCGTTCTGAACGAGTTCAGTTGGGCTGTCTAATCCGTCACTCATGTTTGAGTGTGCATGTAGGTCTATCACAGGAGCAGAATAGTGCCATGACGAAAAATTCTCAGCCAACTAACCGTTCTCGCGTTCCACAATCGGAACAATTTATGGATTTCATTTCCTCGAACTGGGCAGAAATTGACTCGCCGCCAATCACCCGCTGGGAAGTAGCCGACCACAGCCTGAGGCGAAGAGAGGCTCTCTCGGCAAAGTTTGTGGGCAAAGTCCTAATGGTTGCCGCCACTAATCCAAAAGTGAGAGCGAATGACACCGACTATCGGTATCGCCCAGACACAGCCTTTACACACCTCACAGGATGGGGCTCGGCAACTGTTCCTGGATCGGTCTTGCTTATCGATGGTAGGCAGGAAAATTGCGAATCGACTCTGTATCTCATGCCAACTGCAGGAAGAGATTCCGATGAGTTTTTCGCCAACCCTGCGATCGGAGAATTCTGGGTTGGCCCACGACCTACCTTGGCCCAAGTCTCATTACAGCTAGGCATCGAAACCAAAGACCTAAAGGAGATGGAGCACGACCTCAAATCGATTGGGGCAGTGCTGGAGATGGAGGATCCGGAACTTGCCGAAGCCGCCTCGTCGCTGAGGTTTGTAAAAGATGACTACGAGATTGCCCAAATGCGTGAAGCAGTCGGAATCACCGTTGCCGGTTTTAGAGAAGTTGCCAGATCTATCCCAAAGGCCACCAAGCAGGCCAGAGGCGAACGAGTTGTTGAGACCGCCTTTTACAGCGTGGCAAGGCAAAACGGTTTTGAGCTCGGCTACGAAACAATCGCCGCCAGCGGGCCAAACGCTTGCATCCTGCATTGGACAAAAAACGATGGCGAAGTCAAACCTGGCGACTTGATACTGATTGACGCCGGAGCTGAGCTTGACTCGTTGTACACAGCCGACGTAACAAGGACAATTCCAGTTAATGGCCAATTCTCAAAAGAGCAGCTTTGGGTCTACAACACGGTGCTAGAGGCCGCCGACGCGGCCTTTGCGGTTGTGAAACCGGGGATCAGATTCCGCGAAGTTCACAACGCAGCGATCGAGGTAATTGCGAGACGAGTGGCCGAGCTTGGAATCATTCCAGTGACAGCCGAAGAGGCACTGGAAAAAGATAACCAGCATCATCGCAGATATATGGTCCACGGCACCAGCCACCACCTCGGGCTTGATGTCCACGACTGCGCTAAAGCTAGGCGCGAAATGTATCAAGACGGAATCCTAGAAAAAGGAATGATTTTTACGATAGAGCCCGGCCTCTACTTTCACCAAAATGACCTGAATCTGCCGGAAGAATACCGTGGGATAGGCGTGAGAATTGAGGATGACGTTTTGGTCACTGAGTCTGGTTATGAAAACCTAAGCGCCGCTTTGCCACGAACCGCAAGCGACGTTGAGAACTGGTTCGCCGACCAACTGTCCTGATTAGCTCAGGTCGCGCGCCATATTCACAATTTGCATGGCCTTTGCCGCATCTTCTTCGGGCACGATAACTTCGTATCTTGCGGCCACCGGCATCTGCGAGCTTAGAAAACCGCGCTTGTTCTTTGAGGCCAGGAATCGAAGGATGTTCACGAGCATGCCAACACCGGCTGCAATCACAATAACGGCCAGGAATTCTTGTGGGGCGTAGTTGATCTCCCCATCGGCACCGACATCAAAACCTGCTCCAATAAGAAGCGCAAAAATTAGGCCAAGCCAAAAGCCGGTTAAGACTCCTGAAGCGGCTACGCGACCGTAACCGAGTCTTGATCTGACCTTCTCAACCATGACTAAGTCATGGCCGAGAATGGTGACTTTATTTGCCTTGAAATCTGCCGCGACCAGCCTGTTCACAAACTCGGTTGCCTCGGTGTGGGTTCGAAATTCGCCCAGGCTGTGTCCGCGAGGGATCGAGAGAGCAGAGTTGTTTTTTTTGGAGCTTTTTCTGGCATCAGACATTCAAGAAGCCTTTCAGGATTAGGCATGTCCGCATAAGGTTATCTCTATGAGCGCAACCAGAGTCTTCGTAGCCAGATTGGTGGGCTGTGGTGTTTTTGACCCTCAGGGAGACCGAGTTGGCAAGGTAATCGACGTGCTGATGGCATACCGAACCACCCTTCCACCGCGAGCCACCGGCTTCATCATTGAAATCTCTGGCAGAAGAAGAGTCTTTCTGCCAATTGCACGAGTCACAGCAATCGCTCCGGGCCAGCTAATAACCAACGGCCTAATAGACCTTCGCCGTTTCACCATGCGCGGTCAAGAAGTTAGGGCAATTGCCCAGATGCTTGGCCGGAAAGTCACCTTGCTCGATGGGGCCGGTCTGGCAAGCATCGAAGACTTTGCAATTGAACAAGGTAAGCGCGGCGATTGGGTTTTGTCCGAATTGTTTGTGAGAAAGCAAAAAAAGAATTCGGCCATACCCTTTGCTAAGGGTCCCACCATGTTCGTTCAGTGGCAGGAAGTCGCTGAAAACCGAGAGAACCCAGCCGACCAAGATGCCCGGCAGCTGCTTTCGACGGTGGCCGACCTTCGCCCGGCTGACCTTGCCACCGCAGTGTTGGATCTACCTGAACACCGAATGCTAGCCCTTGCGGACGAGCTGGATGACGAACGCTTGGCTGATCTACTGGAAGAGCTTCCCGAAGAGGAACAACTGGAGATCATTAACGATCTTGATGACGCGCGAGCGGCCGAAGTTCTTGATCTAATGGGGCCGGATGATGCGGCCGACCTGATGGCAAATCTATCCCCGGAGCGCGCAGAAACGCTCCTGGGTCTCATGGACGATGAAGAAGCGGATGACATAAGGCAGCTCTTGCAGTACGAGCCTTATACCGCCGGCGGAATGATGACTCCGGAGGCGATAATCTGCGCCGCCGACACCACAATTGCTCAGGCAATGGCCCTAGTTAGGCGAAAAGAAGTCGAGCCAGTCTTGGCAGCCCAAGTATTCGTAACTCTCCCACCTTACGAAGCCCCAACTGGACGCTATTTGGGCGTCGTGCATTTCCAAAAGCTCTTGCGATACCCGCCTCATGAGCGCCTTGGGTCGATCTTGGACACCGAGCAAGAACCAGTGGCACTGGACACTCCAATTGCTCAGATTCACCGATATCTCGCAAGTTACGATCTAGTAGCCTTGCCGGTCACCGACGATGAAAAGCGACTTGTCGGGGTTGTGACAGTAGACGATGTTTTGGACCACCTGCTTCCTGACGACTGGCGAAGTGAGGAAGAGCGCTGATGGCTAGAAACAGATCAGTGCTCGAGAAGCCGATGACTCGTCGGACCCGGTTCCGGATTCCGAACATCTCGCAAGAGACGGTTGGACGCGTTTCCGAAAGGTTCGCGCGTGCTATGGGTACAGGCGCGTTCCTGATTTTCATGACGGTCTTCGTGGCGCTCTGGCTGAGCTGGAACACTTTGGCACCCCAGGGGGCCCAGTTCGACCCGCGGGCACTGAACTTCACTCTCCTGACTTTGCTTTTATCGTTGCAGGCCTCTTACGCAGCACCGCTGATCCTGCTGGCCCAGAACCGACAGGATGACAGGGACCGCGTTAAGTTCGAGCAGGACCGACAGCGCGCCGAGCGGACCCTTGCTGACACCGAGTACTTGACCCGGGAGGTAGCAGCCCTAGCGCTAGCGGTTGATGAAGTGGCAACTAAAGACTTTGTTAGAGACGAGATCCGAGACGCAATGAAGGAGCTGCTCGAGCAATTGCGTGAAGACAAAAAACCTGGCAAGAAATCCAAATGAGCCAACGCGCTTTAGCGGCGCTAGCCGGAGTCATTGACCCTGAGCTTCGCCGGCCAATCACCGAACTTGATATGGTGGGTCCGATCCAAGAGACCGAGGATTCAGTTTCGGTTCAGATAAAGCTCACAATTGTTGGTTGTCCAGCAGCGCAATCCATCGAGCGCGACGTCAATGAGGCGCTCGCAGCGGTCTTCAAAAACGTCGAGGTCGAAATGACCACGATGACCAACGACGAACGCAAAGCCCTGACTCTAAAACTGCGCGGAGACAAGCCTCCAAAGTACAATCCCTTCGCGGATAAAGATAATCTCACTCGCGTGATTTTCGTCTCGAGCGGCAAAGGCGGAGTTGGCAAATCGACTTTGACGGTGAACCTCGCGGTTGCCCTTGCCGGCCTTGGTCAAAAAGTGGGCCTCCTCGACGCGGATATTTTTGGTTATTCAGTTCCGCAGTTGATTGGTGTAAACCAAAGCCCAACCCAGGTCGAAAACCTCATGCTGCCTCCCATAGCGCACGACGTGAAGGTTATATCGATTGGCTTTTTCGTGAAGGACAACCAACCGGTGGCATGGCGCGGTCCCATGCTTCACAGAGCCGTGGAGCAATTCTTAACCGATGTGTTTTGGGGAGACCTTGATTTCTTGCTGGTTGACCTGCCGCCAGGTACCGGTGACGTTGCTATCAGCCTTGGGCAATTGCTGTCCAAGGCTAAAACGCTTGTTGTTACAACACCTCAGCACACTGCGGCTATCGTCGCCGAAAGATCCGGTGCAATCGGCCTACAAACTGGTCAAGAGATTCTTGGTGTCATTGAGAATATGAGTTATCTCCCATCAGAGAACGGGCCGATTGAGATTTTTGGGTCTGGAGGTGGCGATGCTGTTGCCGCGAGACTCACCGAGATAAGTGGAAAACAAGTGCAGCTGATGGGCAAAATTCCTATCAGTCAGGACCTCCGGATATCCGCCGATAACCAGCTGCCTATTGTGGTTTCTGACCCGGCCGATCCTGCAGCCGTAGAGATTACAAGAATTGCAAAACTACTAATGGATTCCCCACGCGGACTTGCTGGGAAATCTTTGAAGATAACCCCGAGTTAGGTGTTGGCATGAAAACCATTAGCGTTATCGACCCACTTACGGGAAATAAGCTCCACGAAATTGCCGCGCACTCAAAAACAGAAGTGGCCCTAAAGTTTCAAGCGGGCCGGGATGCTCAGGTTGAATGGGCCAATCGAAGTGCCAAAGAGCGTGCTGGGATCGCCAGCAAAATTGCTGGACTACTGGTGGAACGTGAAGAGCAAATTCTTGACCTACTTCAAAAAGAAACCGGTAAGTCCAAGGCTCATGCGTTCGAGGAGCTTACGGGTGCTCTTGGTGCCGTCGCTTACTACGCAAAGACTGTTTCGAGTCTCATGCGTCGAAAGCGCGTTCGCGCTGGAGTGCCGTTCATGATTAGTGCTTTTGTAGAACCCTCTCCAGTGGGTGTGGTTGGAATCATTACCCCCTGGAACTACCCGCTCGCACTGACAATGATGGATGTTATCCCAGCGCTCATGGCTGGTAACGCAGTTGTTCAAAAAGCCGACAACCAGACCGCAAAAACAGTCCAGTTAGCAAGGGACTTGAGTGTTGAAGCGGGAATACCGGAGGACATCTGGCAAGTGGTCCACGGGGATGCGACCGAAGTGGGCAATGCAGTAACCGATCATGCCGACTTCGTAGCCTTCACCGGATCCACCGCGACCGGAAAATTAGTTGCAGCAAGAGCAGCTTCCAGACTTGTGGGCTATTCCCTAGAGCTCGGCGGTAAGAACCCCATGATTGTTCTGCCCGGTGCAGACTTGGAAAAAGCTGCGGAAATCGCAATTGGCGGAGCTTTTGGAAATAGCGGCCAACTCTGTGTGGCCATCGAACGGCTGTATGTTTCAAACCATGATCTTCAAAAGTTCGAGCTAGTCCTGAAGCGCAGGGTCGAGTCTTTGAAATTGGGTAGCTCGAATAAATTCGACTTCGACCTAGGCGCCCTTACATCGTCTGCTCAACTCGAGAGAGTTTCTGGCTTCGTGGATCGAGCCAAGCAAGAAGGGGCGGTCGTGCTTACAGGCGGACGTGCCCTGCTGGATCTCGGGCCGAATTTCTATGCGCCAACTGTCATCACCCAGATTCCACAAGGTGCTGAGATTCTCCACAAGGAAGTTTTTGGTCCGGTAATTGCTCTCGTGGGTTACGAGGGCCTGGATCAGGCAATTGAACTCTCGAATGCCAGTGAATATGGCCTGAACGCTTCGGTAGTCGGGAATCGCAAACAAGCACTTCAGGTCGCCTCTAAGCTCATGGCCGGGTCAGTGAACATAAACGAGGGCTATCGAGCCACGATGGCCTCCATGGCAGCACCAATGGGCGGTATGAAGCAGTCTGGGATGGGGCGACGTTCTGGACCCCAAGGACTTTTGAGATTCACCGAATCCCGAACAATTGGGGTCAGCAATAACTTTCCAATAAAACTGCCAACCAGAGCAAGGCAGTATCTGCGGCTAGCGCCAATCATGACCAAAATGGTCAGGTGGATGGGGAAGCTCTAGGTAGATTCCTGGTCGAACGGTGGAGACTCTCCAAATTCAAGTGGCTTTTGAGGTGGTTTGGCTCTATTCAGAGTTTCGGCCGCGTTAGCCGGTCTTTTCTTTTCTTCCATCAGTGCTTCTCGGACAATTCGCCTTGGGTCATACTGCCGCGGGTCTAGCTTCTTCCAGTCCATGTCTTCGAAACCTTCGCCCAGCTCAGATTTCATTTGGACTTGGGCATTGTCGACCATTCGCTTACCTTTACGAGCCCACTCACCCAACTGCTTGGCATAGTAGGGCAGGCGCTCAGGTCCCAAGATTAGGACCGCAAGGAGAGCTAGCAGCAGCAGCTTCTCAGCACTAAGACCAAACATGAAAATGAGTTTACAACTAACCAATCCATCCTTTTTACACATGGCAACCTATGCTTGGGACCAAGATGATAGACAAGATTTCAAGCTGGAAATACGCGGAGAATTTCAACCGCGAACCCGATCACATTTCTGTTGCCCGAAACAGCGCTGAGCAGCTCGGCGTTGAGTCGGTGACGCCTGCAACCGGTGCGGGGCTCGCATCCATTGCAGCGATGCTCTCCGCGAAAAACATAGTGGAGGCCGGAACCGGTGCTGGAGTATCCGGCCTGTGGTTATTGAGTGCATCAGAAACCAGCACTCTAACCACTATCGATGATGAGCCCGAGTATCAAAATCAGGCTCGAACCAACTTTCAATTAGCCAATGTCCCGGCAAGTAGAGCAAGGGTTATCACGGGGAGGGCCGCGGCCGTCATGGCAAACATGACAGAGGCCGCGTACGACCTAGTGTTTTTGGACATTGAGCCTTTTGATCTAGAACAGCTTTTGCCTCACGCCATTGGACTGGTAAGACCTTCGGGTGCAATTGTCATCTCTCACGCTCTATGGCGTGACAGGGTTCCGAACCCTGCGCTTCGAGACGATGAGACATCGGCTATGCGCGCGGTAGTCAGGGTGTTTGAAGAATCCGAAGAATTTATCTCAAGCATCTCGATGCTTGGGGATGGCTTACTGGTTGCCGTTAGAAGACCAGGGGCTATTTCTTAACTACGGACTCTAGGACTTTAAAAAGTTCTTTCGCCTCGGTGTCATTTACTGAGACAACGAGCCGGCCGCCGCCTTCAAGCGGAACCCTTAGGACGATTAGTCCCCTTGTCTCGCGTTCTGCTTCCATAGGTCCATCACCGGTGCGAGGCTTCATTGCTGCCATGAGGTTGGACTCCTTGGATTCGTCTTAGAAGTCATAATTATCCCAGACTTCTCACCGAAGCGCCAATTTATCTAATGGCTGAGCCAGGCCCTAAGTCCGGCCTCTGTATCAACAAGGTGACCAACCGGCACATTTTCGTTGTCCGCATGAGCCAATGAAGGATCTCCCGGGCCGTAGTTCACCGCGGGAATTCCCATGGCCGAAAACCTTGCAACATCGGTCCAGCCATACTTCGGCCTAACCTCTGCGCCGATGGCAGCAATGAAATCAAGAGCTACTGGCAGGTTCAAGCCGGGCTTGGCACCTTCTGCCTGATCTGTGACAACAACCTCAAAGCCCTTAAACAGGATTTCAAGGTGCGCAATTGCTTCGGCGGCAGACTTATCCGGTGCGAAGCGATAGTTCACGGTCAGCACAGCGGCATCGGGAATCACGTTGGTCGCAATGCCACCGCTGACTAACACCGCACTCAAGCTTTCTTTGTAAGCAAGCCCATCGACGGTGATCGTTGCTGGTTGGTAGTCGTTCAAGATGTTTAGCGAGTGCGCGAGTGCATGAATTGCGTTTTTACCCATCCAAGGTCTTGCGGAGTGAGCCTTGACGCCAACGGTTCTAACTTCAACTCGAACCGTGCCGTTGCACCCTCCCTCGACCATTGCGCTGGTGGGTTCACACAACACCGCGAACTCTCCGGTCAGTAGTTCCGGATGATTCCTAGAAAGTCGTCCAAGCCCATTAAGGTCAGCAGCCACTTCTTCGTTGTCATAAAAAACCCAAGTGACATCGAATTTGGGCTGCTGGAGTTCGACCGCAAGCTTCAACATAACTGCAATGCCGCCCTTCATGTCTACTGTTCCACGGCCAAAAATCACTTGCTCCCGCTCAAAATGATGAAGCTTTGAGGGCAGGTTATCTGCCACGGGCACGGTGTCGATGTGGCCGGCGATGATGACTCGAGTGTCTCGGTTTAGATTGGTCCTTGCCACCACCGCGTTGCCATCGCGTGTAATCGATAAATGCGAGGCCGTGGTCAAAACCTGCTCGATCTCATCGGCAAGCTTTGCTTCATTGGACGAGACTGACTCGATATCGCAAATTGCCATGGTGAGCTCGACAAGCGTCTGAGTAGGGTCTAAGGCTGACATGTGATTAAGGCTACCTGTATTCTGGTTGCAATGAGTGATGTGCAAATTAACCAAAAGGCCTGGGGACACGGTCTGGCCTCTAAGTCCCCGAGCGGGGCAGTGCTTGACGTCTGGTTTCCGGAACCTTGCCTCGGTGAGGCACCGATGTCGGACCAGCAGTGGTTTCCGCCGAAGGAATTGGACCAGAAAGCCGGTCCAGATGAGCTTCGTAATCTAACCCTTGAGGTTATTCGAGTTGAAGTAGATCTAACCAACCCCGTTGAGTCAACTGCCGATGCTTACCTTCGTTTGCACCTATTGTCCAAGCTCCTTGTAGGCCCAACTCGATCAACCTGGAAGGGCTTATACCGAACTTGCCGATCGTCGCCTTTACAAATTTCGGTGTCATGGACCTAGCCGACTTTGAGGCAAGGACGCTCGAGTTACGGCGCCACGGAGTGATTGCTCACTCCATCGATAAGTTCCCGCGACTGGTGGACTACGTGGTCCCAAAAAAGGTCCGAATAGCAGATGCCAACCGCGTTAGGCTCGGCGCTCATTTAGCTCCGGGCACCACAGTGATGCACGAAGGCTTCGTGAACTTCAACGCTGGAACCCTCGGCGCTTCTATGGTGGAGGGTCGAATTTCGCAGGGGGTTATTGTTGGCGATGGCTCCGATGTTGGCGGTGGAGCATCGATTATGGGAACTCTGTCTGGTGGAGGTAGCCACCGAATTTCCATTGGCGAACGAGCACTACTTGGAGCAAATTCTGGAATCGGAATCTCCATTGGAGACGACTCGATCGTGGAGGCCGGCCTTTATGTGACGGCGGGCACCAAAGTGATTTTGATAGTTGGGGGTAAAACCGAAACCGTGAAGGCCGCTGAGCTAAGCGGCCTACCTGGCCTACTGTTTAGAAGAAACTCTCTAAATGGCGCGGTGGAGGCAATTGCCCGTCAAGGCGTTGGGGTTTCTCTCAATTCAGAGCTTCACGCCTAGACGCTATCCGGTAACGGAATCCCAGCCCTTTGGGCTCAACGGTTGACCACTTAGATAAACGTCGCTATCGCCCTTGGCTATCACCTCGCCAATGACCTTTGTGCCGCGAGGTAACGCGGCCGTCGGTGAGACGGTAGCCAGGAAGCAATGGTCTTCACCCCCGTGCAGAATCCAGTCCCACTCAGAAACCGGTGGAGCTTCAGAATCTCGAGAGTTGATAGATTGTGCCGCTTGCTCGAGAATTGCCGCGTAGCCCTCAAGTAGCTCTTTTTTTATGTTCATGCTGACATTTGAACTAGACGCGAGTCTCCCGGCGTCTAGAGATAATCCGTCTGACACGTCGAGCATCGATGATGCCACAGCTGCCAACTCCAGGCCCAGCGCGAAATCTGGCACTGGTCGAAGCTGAATACTCACAAGTTCCGGATAGCTGGCCGACAAGGTTTCATCATTGGAGCTAAGTAATGCAAGTCCGCATGCGGCCTTCCCTAGCGTTCCAGCAATAACGATTAGGTCGCCCACTTCGGCCGTTGAGCGCAGTATCGGCTGTCTGGACTCGAGGTCTCCGTGGGCGGCGATCGCAATTACTATTTGCTCGCCGGATGCAAGGTCTCCCCCGACAATCTGACATTCCGGAGCATGCCGGTCACATGCTGACTGCAGTCCGGAGGCAAAATCCTCGAGCCAGGCCTGAGGGGTTTCTTTGGTGACTACCAGTGCGACAGTTAGCGCCCTTGGTGCAGCTCCCATCGCAACTAAGTCCGCAACATTGCTGGTGACCGCCTTGTAGCCAATGTCAAAGCCAGAAGACCACTCAAGCCTAAAATCATGATCCTGAACCATGGTGTCGGTTGTAATAACCACCCGGGAATCACTAACGCTGATAACCGCAGCATCATCGCCCGGGCCAATAAGTGTTGTGGCAACCGGCTTGAAAACGCTCAGTGCTCGTCTAAGAGCTTCGGTCTCGCCGATCTCAATAATCTTTTGGCCGTCATTATTCACAGAGCAACGCTAGCCTTATTTCAATGCGCACATTTACTATCTCGATGTTTTTGTTGGTTTTACTTTCCGGTTGCACACAAGCGGTCAATCTTGAGGCCGCGGAAGACTCAAATAATCCAAATTGTGCAGATGTAAGCGTGCGACTGCCGGACATGCTCGGAGAAAATCAACTCCGCTACACCAATGCTCAAGCCACGGCCGCCTGGGGAAATCCCGCAGCTGTTCTGCTTCGTTGCGGGCTGGAGACAGTCGAAGTCTCGACGCTACCTTGCGTAACCGCGGGTACAACGGACTGGTTGGTGGATGAAAGTGACGCACCCAAATATAGATTTATTTCCTACGCCACTTTCCCGGCAGTAGAAGTCATAGTTGATTCTGAGGTTGCCAGCGGAATAAGCACACTCGAAGGCCTATCTCAAGCAATGAGCGTCTTGCCAAGAACAAAGGTCTGCACCACGCTGGTCGACTAATCAGCCGCCTCTTCAGTTAGCTCTTGTTCACCGAAACCATTTTGAATCAGAATCTCAACCAGTTCCTGATAATTGATTCCACTGGCCTCAAATAACAACGGATACATTGAAATTGGAGTGAACCCCGGCATGGTGTTCACCTCGGTAATAACCCAACCTTTTTTGGTTAGAAAGAAATCGGTTCTCGCAAGCCCCTTGCAGCCAAGAGCTCGAAAAGCGGCCATCGCAGCCTTCGCAAGTGCTGATGAGTCTTTGGCGGATAGTTTCGCGGGGATTACGAGCTCCGCTCCAGCTCCCAGGTATTTCGCTTCGTAATCATAAAAAGGCCTACCGGTTACAAGAATCTCGCCAGCCTTCGATACCTGCAGGTCGCCGTTTGGCATTTCTAGAACCGAACATTCGATCTCTCGACCCAAAACTCGTCTCTCCACCATTGCGGTTTGATCGTGGCTCAAAGCCAACTCAATAGCCGCCTCAAGGTCTTTTTCCTTCAAGACAAGGCTCACGCCCACCGAAGAACCGGACCTGGAAGGCTTAACAAAGGCGTCCGGCTTCAGAATCTTTTTGGCGCGGGCCAAACAGGTGCTTTTTGACTCTTCCCACTGATCGCGAGTGATTACCTGCTCCGAGGCAACCTCTAATCCGACATCGCGGAAAAGAGCCTTGGCCTGAACTTTATCCATTGCCAATGCTGAAGCCATCACGCCATTGCCCACGTATGGAATCTTGCAAAGCTGGAGCAGGCCCTGAATCGAGCCATCCTCTCCATTTGGACCATGAAGAACTGGAAATGCCAAGTGAATTTTTCCAAGAGAAATACCTGAGGTCATTCGAAGTTCGCCGCCGCCAAGTGGCAGCAATAATTCCGGTGAGTCCTCGCTTACTTCGGGAAAGTCCTCGAGTCGCCATTCTTGGTTTACCGGCTCCAGAACGAAGCGCCCAGTTTTGGTAATTCCAATCGGGATAATCTCATACTTTGTCGAATCGATGGCTGTAAATACACCCAGTGCTGTCACGCAGGAGACTGAATGCTCGCTTGATTCTCCTCCATAAATTAGGGCTATGCGTTGCATTAGAACTCCATTTCAATTTCGTCGGCAAGGTTCAGGTGCTGACCAAAATCAGTCGGCTTCATGACCCCGTTTAGTACGTCGCTGACCTGCTGCACTATTGGCATGTCTATACCCAGCCTCTGTGCAATCTCTAAAACTGGCTCCACCGAACTTAGGCCTTCAGCGGTTTGCTCCATGCGACGCAGTACTTCGGGCTTGCTGTAGCCCTTACCTAGCATCTCCCCCGCTCTAAAGTTCCGTGAAAGATTCGACTCACTCGTTGCAATAAGGTCACCCAGGCCGGCAAGGCCGAACATGGTTCTCCTCCTCGCGCCGTGCTCAATCGCAAAGTTTGTTATTTCGCTTAGACCCCTGGTCATAATTGACGCCTTTGTGTTTTGGCCATAACCCAAGCCGCTCACAATTCCGATAGCTACTGCAATTAGGTTCTTCAGAACACCGCCGAGTTCGGTACCAACCAGGTCCTGATTGGTAAACACTGTGAAGTACTGGTTTGAGCAAACCTGTGCAACTTCAATCGCGCGATCTTGATCCTCGCAGGCGCAGACAGCTGCCGCAGGATCTCTACGCGCGATTTCGAGAGCCAAGTTAGGACCCGAAAGCACCGCTATTTGTGATGCGGGCACATTTGTAGCCTGATGAATAACTTCACTCATGCGTGCACCCGTGGACTGCTCTAGCCCCTTCATAAGGCTAATTACGGTTGCACTCTTAGGAATCAGCTCTTTCCACTGACCCAAGGTCTCACGGAGCGACTGAGATGGAATAGCTATGTAAACCTGAGTGGCATTCGCCAGAGCGGCTTGCAGGTCCGAGGTGGCAGTCAGCGTCTTGGGTAAATCAACGCCCGGAAGGTAGTCACCGTTTCTAGAAGTTTTATTAATCTCATCGGCGAGATCCTGGCGTCTCGACCAAAGCACCACATCGTTGCCACCATCGGCAATGACCTTGGCCACAGTCGTGCCCCAACTACCTGCACCCATAACTGCGATTTTCACTTTATGTCTTTTCTAAAATTCCCAGTTTGGGTCTGGCCTTTATCGTTTGGGTCCCACAGCTTTTCGGGAGGAGTTTCGCCTCGCATTTCACCGACAAGCTTCGCAACCTCTCGCATAATCTTGTCAGTAGCATCGCCCATTTCTTTTGCGGTCAGGGCGTCTTTTTTTGGCTTCTCGAAATAGATCGGCATGCCGATTTTCACTCGAACCGTATGAAAAGGGTTTGGTCGAAACTTCTTGGAGTAATTGCCAAGCACTTTTTCTACACCCCAGTGCGCAGCCGGCACGACGGGTAGGCCAAGCTCGAGTGCGAGCCTAATAGCGCCGCTTTTACCGCGCATTGGCCATAGATCCGGATCCCTGGTCAATGTGCCCTCCGGGAACACTATGACAACCTGTCCTGCGGCCAGGTACTCTTTGGCCACTCGAAGAGGCTCCTCGTTGGACTTACCACCACGATAAACGGGGATCTGACCGACTTTGGGAAGAATTTTTCCAACAATGGGGATCCGAAATAGCGACTCTTTGGCTAGGTAATGAGGAACTCGCTTCATGTGTATGTAAACGGAGTAGGCAAAAGCGAATGGATCCAAGTAGCTGACGTGGTTCCCGACCAAAATATATCCACCCTTAGGCAAGTTCTCCAAGCCTGTGGTTTTTATATTGAAAAACAATCGAAGCACGGGAGCCATAAGACCGGCTACCAATCTGAACAGCCAGCTTCTCTGGTCTTCAAACCTTTTCGATGCCGATGATGCCGTCATTTTTTTCAACCTTCAATCTGAAAGTCGGCCCCGAGATCTTGAAGCTTGTCGATAAAGCGCTCATAGCCCCTTGAAATCAATTGAACGTTTGAAACATTGGAGGTTCCTTCGGCGGCCAATGCGGCAACAACGTGAGAGAAGCCACCGCGTAAGTCTGGAACCCGAATGTCCGCGCCACGCAATGGAGTTGGACCGGAGATGACCGCAGAGTGGTTAAAGTTTCGCTGACCAAAACGGCACGGGTTACCCCCCAAGCACTCCCGATAAATCTGGATTTGGGCACCCATTTTGACAAGCGCCTCGGTGAATCCAAATCGGTTTTCATAAACCGTCTCGTGCACGATAGACAGACCTTGAGCCTGGGTGAGGGCTACCACCAGAGGCTGTTGCCAGTCAGTCATGAATCCAGGATGAACATCGGTTTCAATCACTACTGGCTGCAGTTCTGAGCCGGGGTGATAAAAACGAATTCCCGCAGGTTCAATCTCAAACTCGCCACCTACTTTTCGGTAGGTGTTTAGAAAAGTCATCATTTCAATTTGCTTCGCACCGCCGACGAAGATATCACCCTTCGTGGCAAGCGCTGCGGCCGCCCAAGAAGCGGCTTCATTTCGGTCAAACAATGCTTTATGGGTATATCCCTTGAGCTGCTTTACGCCCTCGATCCGTATAACGCGATCGGTATCAACCGAAATGATTGCGCCCATCTTTTGCAAAATCGCTATCAGGTCGATGATCTCGGGCTCGATAGCTGCGCCGCGAAGTTCTGTTAGGCCCTTTGCCGTTGTTGCCGAGAGAAGAACCTGCTCGGTGGCACCGACCGATGGATAAGGAAGATTTATTTTTGCCGCTACTAGCCCGTCTGGAGCACTGAGTCGAGTGCCGGTAGGCAGCTTCTCAATAACAGCGCCGAACTGCCGAAGAACGTCAAAGTGAAAATCAACTGGTCGGTCGCCAATCTCGCAGCCGCCAAGGCCCGGAATGAAGGCCTCGCCAAGGCGATGAAGAAGTGGGCCACAAAACAGAATGGGAATTCTGGATGACCCGGCGTGAGCATCAATGTCCACGATTCTTGCCTGCTCAACATTGGAGGGGTCCAGTGTCATGTCACCAGTTTTAGGATCATGAGTGATTGTCACGCCATGAAGGTTTAGAAGTCTTTCAACAACGTCTACGTCGGAAATATGAGGAACGTCCAAAAGCGTCGAAGGAGTTTCGCCCAGCAGTGCTGCGACCATGGCCTTGGTCACCAGGTTTTTGGCGCCCTTTAGGTCGACTCTGCCTTTGAGTGGCTTGCCGCCCTCGATCCTAATCAGGCTCAATCAAACTCCCTTGGCTGGCAGAGTCTTGGGTTTCCAGGACTCTCTTTTGGCCTCGTAGGCCGCTATCGCATCTTCACTCTGGAGGGTTATTCCGATATCGTCAAGCCCCTCGGTCAGACGCCACTTAGTATATTCGTCGATCCCAAATCGAATCACGACATCGTTCACTCGAATTTCTTGGCTTGGGAGGTCTACGGTTATTTTGGCAGCGGGGTCTGCATCAATCTGCTCCCAGAGGGTTTCCGTGTCGGCATCGGTTATGACTCCAGCGATTAAACCCTGCTTACCGGAGTTTCCAAGAAATATGTCCGCGAATTTGGAGCTAAAAACCGCCTTGAAGCCATAGTCCCTGAGCGCCCAAACTGCGTGCTCTCTTGAAGAGCCGGTTCCAAAATCGGATCCGGCAACAAGGACTTCGGCGCCTTGGAAACTCGGGTTATTTAGAACAAAATCAGGGTTCTGCCGCCAATTCGCAAACAGCCCGTCTTCGAATCCAGTCTTGGTTATTCGCTTCAAGAAAACCGCAGGGATTATTTGGTCAGTATCAACGTTGCTTATTTTTAGAGGCATGCCGGTGCCGGTGAACTGAGTAACTTTTTCCATTACTGCTCCAAGTCTGAAGGGGCAGAAAGTGTCCCTCTGATTGCAGTTGCCGCAGCCACCATTGGGGAAACCAGGTGGGTTCTTGCGCCTTTGCCTTGCCGGCCTTCAAAGTTTCGGTTCGAAGTGGAAGCTGCGCGCTCCCCCGGCGCAAGCTGATCCGGGTTCATGCCTAAACACATTGAGCAACCGGCAAATCGCCAGTCTGCTCCAAAATCAACGAAAACTTTGTCTAAGCCCTCTTCTTCAGCCTGAAGCCTCACCTTTTGAGAGCCGGGGACCACCATCATGCGTATCCCTGGAGCCATCACCTGGCCGCGAATAATGTCTGCTGCTGCCCGAAGGTCTTCGATTCTTGCGTTCGTGCAGGAGCCCAAAAAGACTGTGTCAACCGCAATGTCTTTCATCTTTGTTCCGGCCTTGAGATCCATGTAGGCCAGAGCCTTTATTGCGGCAGCCTTTTGACTCGGATCATCAAAGCTGTCCGGGTCTGGAATGCTGTCCATGAGTGAGACGCCCTGACCAGGATTCGTTCCCCAGGTTACAAAAGGATCCAAGGTGTCGGCATCAATAAAGACTTCCGCATCAAAAACTGCATCGTGATCGGTTGTCAGTTCGCTCCAGTCCTTGAGCGCCTGATCCCAATCTGCTCCTTGAGGTGCGTGTGGCTTGTCTTTGAGATAGTCAAAAGTAATTTGATCTGGCGCGATTATTCCAGCCCTAGCGCCTGCCTCAATCGACATGTTGCAGATGGTCATGCGACCCTCCATAGACAATGCCCTAATCGCACTTCCGCGATACTCAAGAACGTAACCTTGGCCACCGCCAGTCGAGATCTTGGAAATGACGGCCAGAATAATGTCTTTAGCGCTAACGCCTTTACGAAGTGTGCCCTCGACATTTATAGCCATGGTCTTAAATCGCTGCAACGGCAAAGTTTGGGTTGCCAAAACGTGCTCGACTTCGCTTGTTCCAATTCCCATAGCTAGTGCCCCAAAGGCGCCGTGAGTTGAAGTGTGCGAATCACCGCAAACAACGGTAAGTCCCGGCATAGTGAGACCCAACTGCGGGCCAACAACGTGAACTATGCCTTGGTTTTTATCGCCGAGCGAGTGAATTCGAATATCGAACTCTCGAGTGTTGTCCCTGAGGGCCTGAACCTGTGCCCTAGAGGTGGCATCCACAATTGGTAGGTGAATGTCCTGCGTCGGGGTGTTGTGATCCTCAGTGGCGATTGTCAGGTCTCTGCGCCTGACATCACGTCCGGCCAGGCGAAGGCCATCAAAAGCCTGCGGGCTGGTTACTTCATGAATCAGATGCAGATCAATATATAAAAGATCCGGAGCACCGTTTTCACCCTTCAAAACCAAGTGGTCTCGCCACAGTTTCTCTGCCAAAGTCAATGGCTTACTAGACACCTAAATCACCTCGCGATTGCGTAGATACTTACTTTATCGCAAAGGGCTAATCTTTGATGGTGCAGGACTTTACCGGACAGCAACTTATCGCCCTCCAGAAAAGAACCGTGAAGGTTCTTTCCCTTGGTCAAGCTCTGGGTGGCTTCGGTCTGGGAGCAACGCTGTCAGTTGGCGCTCTTCTAGCAGTGGAACTGTCTGGAACCACCGCATGGTCTGGCGCGGCTGCAACCCTGAGCACTCTGGGTTCCGCAGCGATAGCAATCCCTCTTGCAAACCTTGCTTTTAAGCGGGGTCGCCGGGTCTCCTTGGCCTTCGGCGCGTTTTTGGCCATCTTGGGCGCCGCGATGATGATTTTGGCCACCTACACACAATCTTTTCCAGTCGAAATTGTTGCACTGTTGTTTTTAGGTGCTGGTTCAGCAGTTTCGCTGCAGGCCCGCTTCGCGGCGGCAGACATCCCAACCGGCAAGCCAAAGGGAAGGGACTTATCACTGGTGGTCTGGGCCACTACCCTTGGCGCGGTGATTGGGCCTAACCTGATCGCACCTGGTGAAACACTTGGCCTTTGGCTCGGAATGCCGCATTTGGCAGGCCCCTTCTTGTTTACCATCGCCGCTCAATTGAGCTCAACTCTGGTTTTCTGGTTCGGGCTCCATCCGGACCCTCTGATTGTTGCTCGCGACATCGCTGGCTTAGACCCGAAGCAAAAAAACGCGAGCCTCAAAGACGCCTTGGAAGTTGTTCGAGAGTTCCCGCTTGCCGGATATGCTGTGCTGACAATTGCACTCAGCCACATGATTATGGTTTCAGTGATGTCGATGACCCCGGCCCACCTAAACGCCGAGGGCCACTCGCTAGCGGACGTGGGGTTCACGATATCGCTGCACGTCGCCGGCATGTATTCTTTAGCGCCAGTTTTCGGCTGGCTAACTGACAAATTCGGCGCAATCAGAATTGTGATAACCGGGCAGTTTATTTCCTTGACCTCACTGGCCGTTTCGGGATTTTGGCAGTCAGAGTTTTACGCCGTAGTTTTGGGGCTCTTCTTGCTAGGTGTTGGCTGGTCGGCTTCCACGATTGCAGCTAGCGCGTTGCTAAGTGAAACTCTTGCCACCGGCCAGCGCAGCAAGGTCCAGGGGTTTAGCGACTCGCTGATGAATCTCTCGGGGGCCTTTGGTGGCGCAATATCGGGCATCATCTTGACTGTGTTTACCTTCGGGGGGCTAAATGCGGCTGCGCTCGTGCCCGCAGTGTTTATCGCTCTGGCAACCAGCTACTCGAAAAGATGGCGCTAACAAAAAAACTCGCTCCCAAGATTATTAATCATTGGAAGCGAGAATTTGTGACTCCAGCGGGATTCGAACCCGCGCTACTGCCGTGAGAGGGCAGCGTCCTGGGCCGCTAAACGATGGAGCCGTTCGCAACTTGAGAAGTCTGCCATAAATACCCCCTATTGGCAATCTATCTGCTGAGCAGCCGAAGAGCTCCTGGATGGACCTCCGTGGAGAATGGGGCCTTGCCAACAAGCTCTCCGTCACAGGTCACCGGGTAGTTATCATTGCTAATTTTTATTGACTTGGCCTTGAAGATTTCAACCTCTGGAAACCTCAGGTGTTTGCCCTTGTATACCGTGGGGAAAATACGAAGCAGTCTTGCTCTTGAAACCTTGTGCAGAATAAAAACTTCCAGCTGACCATCGGTGATGTCGGAGTTTGGTGAGATCATCATGCCGCCGCCAAAGTTTTTCACATTCGCCACCCCGCACAACATCGCCTCAATCACGCGCTTCTCGCCGTCAACATCTAGGTGGTATTCAATGGCCTTGAAAGACGGAAGTTCAAGCAACAGTGCGGCGATGTAGCTATTGGACCCCTTGGGCCAGCGGAGCGAATTGGCCCGTGTGGCGCATAGGGCATCAAAGCCAGCTGAAATTGAGCCGATCGACCAAATTTCCTTCCCGGAAACGCTGACCTTCATCGCGTCGACTCTTTTTGGGGAGTCAAGCGAATCCAGGATGTTCTTGACCGCTGCCGGAATGTTAGTCGGGTCGATGTTCAGTTCGCGAGCTTGATCGTTCCCGGACCCCGCCGGGACTATGCCCAGTGGTATTTGATTCGGAACCGCTATTCCAGCGCAGAGCTGAGTTGTTCCGTCCCCGCCGACTGCAACTAATGCCGATATTTCTTGAAGCCGAATCAATTCCTCAGCTTTTTTCTTCGCCTCTAGAGCCGTTGCGGCAGACAGATTGATTACGGCGATGCCCGCTTTTGCGAATGCCTCAAATACCTGCTCGCCGATAATCGCTGCTTTTCCGCGATTTGCCTTGGGGTTCACAATAATTCCGAGTGGCTTCATCGACACTTCCTAACTTTCAATTAGATAAACATAGACTGAAGCCGAGGAGTCGAGATGAAAATAACCAAGTTTGACCATGCACTTTTGTCGATAGAAATCGATTCGAAAATCGTCGTTATTGACCCGGGTAATTATTCAAGCCAGATTCCAGATTTCAAGAATGTTGTAGCAATTTGTCTCACCCATATTCACGAAGACCACAGCTACTTGCCGCACATTCAAAAAATCTTGCTCGAAAACCCAGACGCCCAAATTTTTGGCCCCGCTGAGGTCGCTCAAAAACTGGGCCAGCTTCCCGTCCAGGTCGTTTACCACGGCGATCACTTCGAGGTGTCGGGCTTTGAACTAGATTTTTCCGGCGACTTGCACGAGGAGATTCACCGGAGCATTCCCTTGATTCAAAATACCGGCGTCATGGTCAACAGAACCCTCTACTACCCGGGAGACAGCTATACGATTCCGGAAGATAAGGTCAAAGTCTTAGCCTGTCCGACAAGCGCCCCATGGATAAGAATTTCTGACGTTATGGACTTTATTACAGCAGTAAAGCCGGAAACGCTCTTCCCTACCCACAATGCGCTACTCAGCGACAACGGCCACGAGCTTTACAATCACAGGATCAGCGAAGTCACAAAAGAAAATGGTGGGACTTTTGTTTTTCTCACGCCGAGTCAAAGCTTGGAGATCTAGGTTTAGGCCTGAAGCTAAACAGCCACGATTATTGCCGCGAGCAGCATAGCGACCGTCGGGCCAGACCAAAGTTTCTTTTGCTTTAGGTTTTTAGCAGTATTTGCTATGAACGCTTGCACGGTGGCAATGCCGACCAGAACCCAATTCACGACTGCATTGCCGGCAGCATCCAGGATGGGAGTGAACAATCCCAACTGTGCCAAGTAGTGGCCGACGATGGCGATAAAGGCTAAGGAAAGCCCAAAGCCCAATGCTCGACGTGAAAAACGTAATTTGCCATTTGGATTTTCGCCGTGAACATAGGCAGCCAATGGTGCCCCAAGGGCGATTGCTAGATGGAATAAAGCTGCCGCTAGATAGGCAAAAACCAAAAAACTGGAGGAAAACGTATCAAGCATCTTTTCCTCCAGTAGTTACTGGCTGGGGTACCTGGACTCGAACCAAGAACAAATGAACCAGAATCATCCGTGTTGCCAATTACACCATACCCCAAGGGTCGAACCCAAGGCCCGATGCCCTATCCTAGCGGGATTGGGCAAATGCCTCTAGTCGAGCAAGGCTTTGCTCTTTCCCGAGAATCTCCATGCATTCAAAAAGTGGCGGGGTTACGCGCCTGCCGCTGATTGCCGTTCTAACGGGCCCAAAAGCATTTCGTGGCTTCTCACCCATACCATCAACCAGAGCATCACTCAATGCCTGATGGATAGCGTCAGTGGTGAAATCTTCCAGGCGCTCGAGTGACGCTGTTGCCGCCGCTACTATTTCGATTGCATTTTCAGGCAGCTGCTTTAAAGCATCTTCATCAATTTTCAAATCGGCGACATCAACAAACAGAAATTCAATCATCGCCGGCACGTCGCCCAGCACGATTACTCGCTCTTTGGTCAGTGGAGCAGCGGCGCTCAAGATCTCAAGCTGCTTGGCAGTTGGCTCTCCTTGAATGACGCCGGCTGACTGCAAATACGGCAAGACACGGCCCATAAAATCTTCATCGGTCAAAAGCCTGATGTGGGCGGCATTAATGGCATCAGCTTTTTTTTGATCAAACCTGGCAGGATTCGGGTTTACATTTTCAATCTCGAAGTTTTCGCAAAGCTCGTCAAGGCTAAAGATGTCGCGATCCGCAGATATTGACCAGCCGAGCAGGGCCAGGTAGTTCAGCAGCCCCTCCGGTATGAACCCACGATCGCGATGCAAAAACAGGTTGCTCTCCGGGTTTCTCTTGGAGAGCTTCTTGTTGCCCTCCCCCATAACAAAAGGTAAATGACCAAAGCGCGGGATGAAAGTTGCGACGCCAGCCTCGACGAGTGCGTTATACAGAGCTATCTGCCTGGGAGTTGAGGACAGAAGATCCTCACCACGAAGAACGTGGGTGATACCCATCAAGGCATCGTCAACCGGGTTTACTAGCGTGTAAAGCGGGGCGCCACCTGGGCGAACCAAAACAAAATCAGGGAAAGACCCCGCAGGAAAAGTAATCTCACCGCGAACCAGGTCCACGAAAGTTATGTCTTGGTCCGGCACCCTCAACCGAAGCGCTGGCTTACGACCTTCACTTAGATAAGCCTGGCGATCTTCCTCTGATAAGTCTCGCTCCGAGTTGTCATAGCCAAGCTGAACCGCTCTGGAATTGGCGATGTTTCGCTGCTCAATTTCTTCCCCGGTCAAGAAGCTCTCGTAAAGGTGACCGGAAGACTTCAGTTTCTCGATTACCTCTTGATAAATCTCTCCGCGTTCGGACTGTCGATAAGGCTCGTTTGGTCCTCCGGTGTCAATTCCTTCGTCCCAGTCGATACCAAGCCACCGCAATCCCTCAACCAGCTGGCCATAGCTTTCCTCGGAATCTCGAGAAGCATCAGTGTCCTCGATGCGGAAAATGAATTTTCCACCCGTTCTTCTGGCGTAAGCCCAATTAAATAATGCTGTTCGAATCAGTCCCACGTGCGGAGTTCCAGTGGGGCTCGGACAAAACCGAACTCGAATCTCTGAACCCGTGGCCGTGGTGGTAGGAGCAGTTATAAGTGTCATTTTTTTGAACTACCTCTAAGAGACTGGGTTGTGCAGGACACCGATGCCAGTGATTTCACATTCGACCTGGTCACCGGCTTCAATTCGGGCAAGCCCGGCAGGCGAACCGGTAAGAATTACATCCCCCGGAAATAAAGTCAGGTTTCGGCTGACATAGGAAACAATTTCATAGACATCGGTGATCATGTCGGAGCTTTTAGAGCGCTGCTTGGAGCGCCCATTGATTCGAGATTCCAGCTTTAAGGAACTAGTGTCCAGCTCAGTCTCAATCCAAGGACCCAGAGGACAAAACGTATCAAAACCCTTGCTCCTTGCCCATTGAGTGTCGGAGAATTGCAAGTCTCTTGCAGTGACATCGTTCCCGACGGTAAAGCCAAAGATGTGATTTTTCGCCTCGTCGTAACTGACTTCCTTTGCCTGCTTGCCGATAACAATTGCCAGCTCAACCTCAAGCTCAACCTGATCAGACTGTCTTGGCAACACAATTGCATCCTCGGGCCCGATGATTGCGCTGATTGGCTTAAAAAAGATAAGGGGCTCATCCGGAACATCGATCGAGATCTCTGCGGCGTGCGCTCGATAATTCATCCCTATGCAAACGATTTTCCCGGGTGCAACCGGGGCAAGTAGCTTCACCGACGACAGCGGAGCCGACTCTTTTCCAAGTTCTGCTCCCGAAATTGGGTCGCCAAGATAAAAAAGAACCTGGCCTTCGGATATTGTTCCGTGGCGGGTCTCACCGTTGTGTAACGCTCTAACAATTTGCACCTGCTTAGTCTGCCAGCTTATGCATCCAGTTGTGACGATCTTTTACGGTTCCGTACTGAATCCCGGTCAACTCTTCGCGCATCGCAACGGTCAAGGCGCCGGGCTCGTTGTTGCCGATAGAAATTTCTTCCTCTCGTGACTTGAATAAACCAACCGGCGTAACCACCGCCGCAGTGCCACAGGCAAATACCTCGACAATGTCCCCGGACTGTATGCTTTGGCGGACTTCCTCAAGGGTAATCTTGCGCTCTTGAACCTCGTGTCCCGAGTCTTTCAAGAGAATGACGATCGAGTCTCTGGTGATGCCGTGGAGAATTGTTCCATCCAAGGACGGCGTGACCACTGAGCCGTCTTTGTAGACAAAAAACAGGTTCATTCCGCCAAGTTCTTCAACATAGCTAGAGGTTTCTGCATCCAAATACATAACTTGTGAGCAGCCCTGGGCGTAACCCTCCTGCTGAGCCAAGACACCGGCTGCGTAGTTTCCGCCAGTCTTTGCCTCACCGGTTCCATGTTTTCCAGCCCTTGCACTATCAAGTGCAATCCAGATTGACACCGGCTTCACTCCGCCGGGGAAGTAGGGACCAACCGGACTAGCGATAACGCGATATTCAACTCGCTCGGCCGCTCTGACTCCAAGGAAGTTTTCGGCAGCAATTTCAAACGGACGCAGGTACAGAGTTTTTTCACCGGTTGGTTCCGGAACCCAAGCCCCATCAACTGCAATCAGCTGCCTTAGCGACTCTACAAAAAGCTCGGCTGGAAGTTCCGGCAAGGCCATGCGCTTTGCCGAACGCTGCAAGCGAAGTGCATTTTTATCCGGGCGGAAAGTCCAGATGGACCCGTCCTGATGCCGATATGCCTTGATGCCCTCAAAGACTTCTTGTCCATAGTGCAGAACCGCGGAAGATGGATCCATCAAAATTGGCCCGTACGGCAAAACCTCTGGGGAATGCCATCCCTCGGTCTTCTCCCAGACGATAACCACCTGGTGGTCTGAGAAGTGCGTTCCGAATGTCGGATTGGCAATGATTGCCTCGCGCTCGGAATCAGGCGTTGGGCTTTGGTTCTTGGTTACTTTGAAATCCATGACTGGCCTTTTCTAAATTCGGGCGATTATTGCTTTGGCTACCTGATCAGTGGAGCGCGGTTCGACACCGCGTTCCAGTAAATCAGCACCTACGGCTTGTTCTATTTTTTCGGCTGCCTCGTTGTAACCGAGATTATGAGCCAATAACGCCGCGGAGAGGATGGCCGCAGTGGGATCCGCCAGATTTTTTCCAGCGATGTCTGGTGCCGAACCATGAACCGGTTCGAACATGGACGGAAATAAACCCGTCGGATTCAAATTGGCCGACGCGGCCAGTCCGATACCTCCGCAAATTGCCGCCGCAAGATCAGTGATGATGTCGCCAAACAGGTTGTCTGTGACAATCACATCAAAGCGCTTCGGGTCGGTAACCATGTAAATAGTCGCAGCGTCAATGTGCATGTAGTCATGAGTCACTGCTGGATACTTAGCCGACACTTCTTCGACCATCCGCAACCAAATCTTGCCCGAGTGAACCAGCACATTCGTCTTGTGAACGAGTGTCAATTTCTTGGCCTCGCGATTAGAAGCAAGTTCAAAGGCATACTCAACAGCTCTTCTAATGCCAAAGGCGGTATTTACTGAAACCTCATTGGCGACTTCGTGCTCGGTGCCTTCGCGGACAGTCCCGCCGTTTCCAACGTATGGGCCTTCGGTGCCCTCCCGCACAACAACGAAATCCAAATCTTTGGCTTTCGTCAATGGAGATATCACCCCGGGAAATAACTTCGAGGGACGCAAATTTATGTGATGGTCAAAGCTGAAACGAAGCTTTAGTAGTAGCCCTCGCTCCAAAACGCCAGATGGCACGCGTGGGTCTCCGATTGCTCCAAGCAAGATAGCGTCGTGGCCGCTCAAATCTTTCAGATCTTTATCCGTTAGCGCTTCGCCCGTCTCAAGATATTTATCTGATCCAAGGTCATAATCGGTGACTTGTAGCTCAACTGATCCAAGTGCCTTCTTGAGCGCGCTCAGAGCGACGCTGGTGACCTCGGGTCCAATGCCATCGCCGGCAATAACGGCAAGGTTTATCTTGTTCAATTGCTGCCTCACGAGTTGGTTAGAACAACCTTATTAGCTTTTAGCCGAAGAGTTGCACGAATAGCGTTGCTTGCCAGTCTCAGGCATCGATTTTTACTCTGGGCATTCTCTCCCGCACCTTTTCACCGAAGCCGTGTTTGTCCGCCCACTCGGTCGGCTGCAATCGGGAAGCCCACCATCACCGGCCCGAACTGATCAATTAGTCGTCACTTCCAAGTCAAGCTGCTTGGAAGCGTTAGATACCGAACCGCCGTTTATGAGTTGGCCGGTGAACCCCGCATCCCTCATGAGGTCGATGGCTTGTCCAGCGCGATTGCCACTTCTGCAATAGACGTAGTAGTCCCTTGAGGGATCGAGCATCGAGAGTTGATCGGCAAAATCTACATCCGCAATGCCCATGCGAATGGCGCCCTCGAGGTGGCCGGAGTTCCACTCATCTAAAGTCCTGACATCAATGATCTGGGCGTAACTCGACGCATCAAGTTTTTCGGCCGAGCAAGCTGTAAGGGCGGTGAGGGCAAACGCTGCGATCAAACCCGCTACTAAGAGTTTCAGAAGCTTCAATTTAGGTCCTTTCAAGATACCCCCTAGGGTATGTGTTAGGATACACGTAGTCAAGTGGACAGGAGCAGCATTTGGAGATTCCAAAAGAGGACCTCAATGCGGTAAAAAATAGGCTTTCCAGAGCACATGGGCAACTCGGAGGCATAATACGCATGGTCGAAGAAGGACGCGAGTGCACCGATGTGCTGACTCAGCTGGCGGCGGCTCAGGCGGCTATCTCGAGGGCGGCTTTTACACTGATAGCTTCGGGTTTCGCAAACTGCGCTCAAGACGACTCCGGCAAAATCGATCGCGCAAAATTAGAGAAAGCATTTCTGTCGCTGAGCTAGTGACAGAAATTTTAGGAAAGGGACAAATAATGGCAAACGAAGTATCCATCAACGAACTAGAGCAAGCTATCAAAGACGGAGCATTCGTTCTTGATGTGAGAGAAGGTTGGGAGTTTGAAAATGGCCACGTGCCGACTGCCCACCACATACCTCTCGGTGACGTGCCGGATCAATTGGCTGAATTACCTAAGGATGCCCAAGTCTGGGTCATTTGCCAGGCCGGAGGTCGATCAATGACCGCTGCCAATTACCTCGAGTCCCAAAAATTTAGTGCAGTTTCAGTAGCCGGAGGCACCGGTAGCTGGGTTGAGGCCGGGAAGCACGTCTCCACGGAGCCAAGCACCTAATAGAACGCTTCGATTTTCGACAAGAAACGCGAGGCGCTTCAGTAGTCGGAGCTTGAGGAACTTGACTCTGACTGGAAGGGCCTAGTAGGCCTCTGTCATGGCTATCGACTGCATCAAGTCGGCATCGATTTCGATTCGGAGCTTTTCTAGAATTTCTGCATCGACCGGAGAGTCAACGGTTACGACCGATAGCGCCTTGCCGCCCTCCTGCTGGCGCGCAATCGTCATGGCCGCAATGTTTATGCCGGCTTCGGCAAACGCTTTTCCATAGACGGCAACTATTCCGGGGCGGTCTTGGTAGACCATAACCACGAAGTTATCCGCCATCGCGAGTTCCACGTCGTAGCCATTTATTGAAACGAGCTTTTGCTGGTGCTTTGGCCCAATCACAGTTCCACCGGCCGAAACCGTAGTTCCATCTGAGAGAACTGCCTTCATGGTCGTTACGTTTCGGTATTCATCCGAAACTGAGTCCTGAGTAAGTCGAACCTCCACTCCGCGTTGTTCAGCCATCAGCGGTGCGTTGACGTAAGAGACCTGCTCGGTGACCATGGTCTGGAACAGGCCCTTTAGGGCAGCTAGCTTCAAAACAGTCACATCGTGCGCTGCTATTTCGCCTCTGGCCTCGAACTCTACGGAAACTATGGAGGTGTGTGCAAGACCCGCAATAATCATTCCAAGCTTCTCGGCAAGCCCAATGCCAGGCTTCACAGAGGCATCAATCTCCCCACCTGCCACATTTACTGCGTCCGGAACGAGATCGCCAGCAAGAGCAAGCCGGACCGAGCGCGCAACGGAGATGCCCGCTTTTTCCTGAGCTTCGTCGGTGGATGCCCCAAGGTGCGGTGTGACAAGAATGTTGTCGAGAGTTAGAAGCGGAGAACCAGTAGGAGGCTCATTGACGAACACGTCGAGTCCGGCTCCAGCAATTCGATTGGACTTGAGCGCCTCGTACAAGGCCGTCTCATCGATTATGCCGCCGCGCGAGCAATTCACAATACGCAAGGTTGGCTTAGCCATTGCAAACTCATTCGTGGAAATCATGCCGGTCGTTTCGGCGGTTTTTGGAATATGAATAGTTATGTAGTCGGCACGCTTCATCAGGGTTTCGATGTCGCACAGCTCAACACCGATTTGCTCGGCTCGTCCCTGGGTCACGTAAGGGTCATAACCAATCAAAGTCACGCCAAAACCCGATAGTCGCTGCGCAACCAAGGTCCCGATTCGACCGAGACCGATAATGCCGATGGTCTTCTCATAAAGCTCGACGCCGGTGTATTGGCTCCGCTTCCAGAGTCCTTGCTTCAATGAAGCATTTCCGTCTGGGATGTGCCTAGAAAGAGCCAGGATTTGGCCAATGGCAAGTTCGGCCGCGGAGATAATGTTTGAGGTCGGAGCATTTACGACCATAACTCCAGCTTTTGTCGCCGCTTTTATATCTACGTTGTCAAGACCGACTCCGGCACGCGCAATTACCTTCAACTTGGGAGCCGCCGCCATGGCCTCCGCATCCATTTTTGTCGCCGATCGAATCAGCACTGCGTCGGCATCTGCAAGGGCCGGTAATAGCGCGGAGCGATCAGCACCATCGACATTACGAACTTCAAAATCCGGGCCCAACGCTTCAAGGGTGGCGGGGGAAAGCTCTTCAGCGATGAGAACAATTGGCTTTGGCAATGGCTGACCTAACGGTTGGGTCGACAGCGACGGGATTTTTTACAATTCTAACAAGTAATCTTTATTGGCTCTAACCTTCTCACGTTGGCGAATCGCAGCCCGCAAACATGGCTCTTGAACAGGTAATTTAGTCTTTTTCTTGGTGCTCTAATTGCAGTCCGATTTTTTTACGACGAATCTAATACATGCAAAAACCCCCTCGAATTACTCGAGGGGGTTTGGCAATAGATCTATCGTGCGACGTTACCGTCTTGGTAGTCGTCGTCGTTCTTAATCCAGCTGAATAGCTTGCGTAGTTCGCGGCCAGTAGCCTCGATTGGGTGAGCCTCGCCTTTGGCGCGAAGTTCTGCGAACTCTGGTGCGCCAGCATCTTGGTCGTCAATGTAGCGCTTGGCAAATGCTCCGTTTTGAATGTCGGTCAGCACTGCCTTCATGTTGTCCTTGACCGATGGGTCTATAACCCTTGGGCCAGAAACGTAGTCGCCGTATTCGGCGGTGTCAGAAACGCTCCAACGCTGCTTAGCAATGCCACCCTCGTACATGAGGTCAACAATTAGCTTCAGCTCGTGAAGAACTTCGAAGTAAGCAATCTCAGGCTGATATCCGGCCTCAACCAAAGTCTCGAAGCCGTACATCACAAGCTGCGATGCGCCACCGCAAAGAACTGCTTGCTCGCCAAATAGATCGGTTTCGGTCTCTTCGGTAAAGGTGGTCTTGATAGTGCCGGCGCGAGTACCGCCGATGGCAGCAGAATAGGAAAGACCAAGAGCCATTGCATTTCCGGTCGCATCCTGCTCAACTGCGATCAGGTTTGGAACACCCTTTCCGGCAACATACTCGCGACGTACCAAGTGGCCTGGGCCCTTTGGTGCAACAAGAAATACGTCGATGTCTGCTGGTGGCTGGATCTGACCGTAGCGAATTGCGAAGCCGTGACCAAACACCAAAGCATCTCCTGCTTCTAGGTTCGGCTCAATGTCAGTCTTGAAAAGATCGCGCTGCTTTGGGTCCGGAGCGAGCACAACGATGACGTTTGCCCACTTGACCGCTTCGCCCGGCGTGAGAACCGTTAGGCCCTGGTCGGTCGCCTTGGAGATCGACTTGGAGCCCTCCAAAAGTCCAACTACGACGTCAACGCCGGAGTCCTTCAGGTTTAGCGCGTGGGCGTGGCCTTGAGAGCCGAAGCCCAGAACAGCTACCTTGCGGCCCTGAATAATGCTGATGTCTGCGTCTTTGTCGTAGAAAATCTCTGCCAATTTATTTGCTCTCCTTGATTGTTATTTAGTAAACCCTAGCGAATCACTTTTTCGCTCATTGACTTAGATCCTCGCGATACAGCAATCGCGCCAGACTGAACCAATTCCTTTATGCCAAATGGCTCTAAGACCTTCAAAAAGGCCTGGCACTTGGCGGTGTTTCCGGTGACTTCGATTACGACCGCATCACTCACGACATCAATGACTCGAGCCCTAAACAAAGTTACTGCCTCTAAAACCTGCGACCTAGTCGAAGAGTCGGTTCTAACCTTGACCAACATGTGGTCTCTGGCAACCGAAGTTTCTTCTTCGAGTTCAACAATTTTTAGAACGTTTATTAGCTTGTTTAGTTGCTTTGTTACCTGCTCAAGCGGCTGACCATCCAAGCTGACCACGACGGTAATTCTGGAAACGCCCTCAATTTCAGTGGTTCCCACGGCAAGTGACTCGATGTTGTAACCTCGCCTAGCGAAAAGCGCGGCGACTCGCGTAAGGATTCCTGGCTTATTTTCAACCAGCAGCGAAAGCAAATGCTGAGTCGACATTATTCATCACCATCCCAAATCGGTGCTGCATCTCGGGCATATTGAACCGCGTCATTCGAAATTCCTGATGGAACCATTGGCCAAACCATAGCGTCTCTGCCGACTATGAAGTCGATTACAACGGGTCGATCATTCGTTTCCATCGCAAGCTTGATCGCCGCGTCAACATCTTCGACCTTCTCGACCCTGATTGCCAGGCAACCATAGGCCTCGCCAAGCTTCACGAAATCTGGCACCATTATTGTGTCGGTTCCGGTATTCAAGTCGCTATTGGAGTAACGAGAGTTATAAAACAGTGTCTGCCATTGTCTAACCATCCCAAGCGACGAGTTGTTGATGATCGCTACTTTTATCGGAATGTTGTTGATGGTGCAGGTTGCCAACTCCTGATTTGTCATTTGGAAGCAGCCGTCACCGTCAATCGCCCAAACTAGGCGATCTGGCTGCGCCACCTTGGCGCCCATTGCGGCCGGAACCGCGTAGCCCATGGTTCCCAGTCCGCCAGAATTTAGCCAAGAATTAGGTCGCTCGTACTTGATGAACTGCGCCGACCACATCTGGTGTTGGCCCACTCCAGAGGCGAATATTGCCTCTGGGCCAGATAGCTCACCGATGCGCTGAATGACGTACTGAGGAGAGAGCTTCCCGTCATCGGGTTCGCTGTAGCCAAGCGGGTAGCGCTCCTTGAGGCCCTTTAGAAAAATCCACCAGTCCTCGTAGTCCGGCTTAGAGTCCTTCATCTGCGCCTTCAACTCGGCAATCAACATCAAGATCACAACCTTGGCGTCACCAACTATCGGAACATCTGCGTGACGAATCTTTCCAATTTCGGCTGGATCAATATCGACGTGGATTACTTTCGCACCCTTAGCAAAGCTCTTGATGTCACCGGTTACTCGATCATCAAAGCGGGCGCCGAGGGTAATCAAGAGATCTGATTTTTGCAAGGCGGTTACCGCCGGCACCGTTCCGTGCATACCCGGCATACCTAGTTGCTGAGGATGCGAGTCAGGGAAAGCACCTCTGGCCATCAAGGTCGTGGTAACTGGAGCATGAAGTAATTCAGCCAAGGCAAGAAGTTCCTTACTTGCGTCGGCCCGGATAACTCCGCCGCCAACATAAAGAATTGGCTTATGGGACTTCAGAATAAGTTCAGCCGCTGCTTGCACCTGCTTGCCGTGAGGGTCGGTAACAGGCCTGAAACCAGGCAGGTCAATCTTCGGTGGCCAAGAGAACTCGAACTTTCCGTTCTGAGCGTCCTTAGCGAAGTCAATAAGAACTGGGCCTGGCCTGCCGGTAGTAGCTATTTCGTATGCCGCCGCAACAACACCAGGGATGTCCTCAGCTCGAGTCACCAAGAAGCTGTGCTTCGTAATCGGCATTGTTATTCCAACAATGTCCGCCTCTTGAAAGGCATCGGTTCCAATTGAGAATGAGTTCACCTGACCGGTGATTGCGAGCATTGGCACTGAGTCCATGTGAGCATCGGCAATCGCAGTCACCAGGTTTGTAGCACCTGGACCACTTGTCGCAATACACACGCCAAGTCTTCCACTAGCCGCCGCGTACCCTTCGGCTGCGTGACCAGCACCTTGCTCGTGCCTAACCAAAATGTGGCGTAGCTTTTTGGAGTCCATGAGCGGGTCGTAAGTGGGCAAAATTGCTCCACCAGGCAAGCCAAAGACCGTGTCAACCCCGAGCAGCTCGAGCGAACGGATTAGTGCTTGCGCCCCGGTTAGGGTCTCGGTTGCCATGATGTCCTTTTCAACTCGATTATTAGCCGCAGTATGCGCCCTCGGAAGCCGAGTGCACAAGCTTAGAAAATTTAGCTAGCACACCGCGGGTGTAGCGCGGTGGCAATGGCTGCCAGTCTTTACGACGATCAGCCAGCTCTTCTTCGCTGACGAGTAAATCAAGCGAACGAGCAGCGATATCAACTCGAATCAAGTCTCCATCGCGCACCAGAGCAATTGGTCCACCATCGGTGGTCTCTGGAGAGATATGGCCGATACACAGTCCGGTTGTGCCGCCTGAGAATCTGCCGTCCGTCAATAGTAGAACATCTTTACCCAATCCCGCACCCTTGATGGCGGCAGTGAAGGCAAGCATCTCACGCATGCCTGGGCCGCCTTTAGGTCCTTCGTAGCGAATCACCACCGCATCGCCAGACTTGATCTCGCCATTATTCAGAGCCTCTATGGCAGTTCCTTCGCGATCAAAAACGCGTGCCGGGCCCTCAAAAGTAGCCAACTCAAAACCTGCGGTCTTTACGACCGCACCATCTGGTGCCAACGAACCGTGCAGCACATTAATCCCACCGCGCTTACTCATCGGGTTATTCATGGCGCGAATGATTTTTCCATCTGGGTCCGGTGGGGAAATTTCCGCTAAGTTTTCGGCCATCGTCTTACCGGTCACGGTCATGACATCTCCGTGCATAAGCCCAGCATCGAGAAGGGCCTTCATAAGTACCGGAACGCCGCCGACGCGATCAACATCGTTCATCACGTATTGTCCGAACGGCTTAAGGTCGCCCAAGTGAGGAACCTTGTCAGCAATGCGATTGAAGTCTGCAAGTTGAAGGTCAACTTCTGCCTCGCGAGCTATCGCTAGTAGGTGGAGAACAGCATTTGTCGAGCCACCAAACGCCATCAAAACCGCAATCGCATTCTCAAAAGCAGGTTTGGTCATAATCTGACGAGCTGTGATTCCCTTGTCTATCAAGTTCACTACCGCCTCGCCGGAACGGTGAGCCCAAATATCTCGTCTGCGATCCGCAGATGGTGGAGCAGCCGATCCAGGAAGGCTCATGCCGAGCGCTTCACCGATGGAGGCCATTGTGTTAGCTGTATACATACCGCCACAAGCGCCTTCTCCCGGGCAGATTGCGCGTTCGATCCGACCGAGGTCCTCTTCGCTCATCTTGCCGGCCTTGCAGGCACCAACGGCTTCGAAAGCGTCGATGATTGTCACCTGCTTTTCGGTGCCGTCGGTTAGCTTTACCCAACCTGGAGCGATTGTGCCGGCGTACAAAAATACAGATGCAAGATCCAGTCTTGCTGCTGCCATTAGCATTCCGGGCAGCGACTTGTCACAGCCGGCAAGCAGCACTGAGCCGTCCATCCGTTCAGCCTGCATTACGGTCTCGACAGAGTCCGCAATTACCTCTCGGGACACGAGTGAAAAGTGCATGCCCTCGTGACCCATTGAGATTCCGTCCGAAACTGAAATCGTTCCAAACTCCATAGGCCATCCGTTTGCCTGGCGGACGCCAACTTTGACGGCATCCGCAAGACGATCTAGAGACAAGTTGCAAGGAGTCACTTCGTTCCAAGAAGAGGCAACGCCGATTTGTGGCTTAACCCAGTCGTCGTCACCCATACCGACGGCTCGGAGCATTCCACGGGCAGGTGCGCGCTCAATTCCATCGGTTACATCATGGCTTCTTGGCTTCATGTGATTGGTCATGAGTTAATCTTACGTTTTATATCGCGATACTCTGGTCGTGTGGAAAATCTAGACACAACAAAGATCCCGACCGGTCTGGCGCTTTATAATCGAGCCGCCCACCGCGCCAGCAAAGAAGTTATCTACTCCTACTCGACCTCTTTCGGCATGGCTACCAGGGTCCTAAATAAAGACTTACGTGACCACGTCGAGAACATTTACGCGCTGGTGCGGGTGGCCGATGAAATTGTTGATGGCTGTGCTGCTCAGGCTTCCGCGGAATCAGATGGTTTTGACCCCGGCGTGCTGCTAACTGAATTTGAAAACGAAACATATCTAGCATTGACACGCGGCTTCAGCACGAACCTAGTTATACATGCGTTTGCCCTCACAGCCAGAGAAGTTGGAATCAAAAAAGACATCATTGAACCTTTCTTTTTCTCGATGAGGCAAGACTTGACCGAAACGATTCACGATCAAAAGTCTTTCCAGGTTTATGTCTATGGCAGCGCCGAGGTTGTCGGCTTGATGTGTTTGGCGGCATTTGTCCATGGCAGGGATTACACCGAGGAGCAAAAACTACTCTTGGTCAAGGGTGCTCGTGCTCTCGGAGCAGCCTTTCAAAAGGTGAACTTCCTTAGAGATCTTGCATCAGACTTTGACAAGCTTGGACGCAGCTACTTTCCGGATGTCGCCATAAAGACCTTCGATGAGGAGACCAAAAACAGGCTGGTCCGAGATATCGAAAACGACTTGCAAATTTCAGCCTTGTCGCTGCCCCTATTGGAATCATCGGCAAGAAAAGCGGTGACAGCAGCTCAATTTTTGTTTCAGGAGCTCAACAATAAAATATCTAAAACCCCCGCCGAGGAACTAATTCAGGCCCGTATCTCTGTTAACAACTTACGGAAGCTATTCGTGCTTGCCAAAGCCCTATTAGGAGTAAAGCCTTGAGTAATAAAACAGCCGTTGTCGTTGGTGGAGGAATCGCCGGTCTTGCAAGCGCAGCACTTCTAGCTAAGGCAGGGATGAAAGTTCAGCTTTTCGAAGCGAACGCCACCCTTGGCGGTCGAGCCGATGTCTGGGAGAAAGACGGCTTCCGCTTTGACATGGGGCCAAGCTGGTACTTGATGCCGGATGCCTTTGAGCAGTTCTTCAAGCTAATGGGCACCTCGGCCAAGGAACAACTAGACCTAGTGAGACTGAACCCGGCTTACCAAACTCGAAACGAGGGTCTCGGCGATGCACTTTTGATGCCGGATAACGTCGAAGGCATAAAAGAGCTCTTTGAATCGATTGAAGCTGGGGCAGGCGAAGGTCTACAGAGATATTTAGACAGCGCAGAGGATGCCTACGACCTGTCGATTAAGCACTTTTTGTATACAAACTTCCAAGACGCCAGAAGCTTCGTGCAGCCAGAGGTAATTGCGAAACTTGGCCGATTCATGAAGCTACTACTAAAGCCGCTCTATTCATTTTCCGGGGAATACGTAAAAGACGATCGCCTCAAGAAAATGCTGAACTTTCCAGCCGTATTTTTAGGCGCTTCCCCCTATGACACCCCGAGCATGTATCACCTAATGACACACGTCGACATGAACCAGGGCGTGTTTTACCCGCAGGGTGGCCTCCACAGCGTCATTGAGGCGATTGCCAGGCTCGCTAAGCAATACGGCGTCGAGATTCACACCAGCTCGCCGGTAACAAAGATCCTGACCGACGGCAATAAGGCAGTTGGTCTGCAAGTCGGTTCCTCTGAGTATTTAGCAGATGTCGTTGTCGCGAGCGCCGACCTGCATCATGTCGAGACTAAATTGCTCGAGAAAAAGCACCAGACCTACCCGCAAAAATTCTGGGACAAGAAAATTCCCGGGCCTTCGGCGATGCTCATCTACTTGGGGGTTAAAGGCAAAATAGACCAACTTGACCACCACACGCTTTTGTACACCAAGGACTGGAGCACTAATTTCTCCCAGGTGTTTAGAAAGGCTGATGGAAAGAGCCACGTGCCGTCACCGGCATCGCTTTACATCTGTAACCCCTCCAAGTCAGATGCATCTGTTGCCCCCGATGGGCACGAGAACCTTTTCGTGCTAGTCCCGATTGCCCCAGACCCCGTTATTGGCCGAGGTGGCATTGAGCGAAGTGGTGATGAGGACTTTGAGGCTGCTGCCGACAAGATAATCGATCAGATAGCAGAGTGGTGTGATATCCCAGACCTTCACGAGCGCATCGTGGTTAGGCGCACCATGGGGCCGGGTAACTTCGAGTCGGAACTAAACGCCTGGAGCGGTACCGCACTTGGTATGGCTCATACTTTGACCCAGAGCGCATTCTTTAGGCCAAAAAACTTCTCCAAGAAGCTGAAGAACCTGTTCTACACCGGTCACAACACCATTCCAGGCATCGGCCTACCGATGTGCCTTATTGGTGCTGAGTTGGTTTATAAGCACCTGACAAACGACCGCAGTTCTGGGCCAATTCAAAAAGAACTAACCGAGGTTCAAAGGTGGAAAGGCATTAGTTGATTGATGCCCTAACGCCCTTTGCTTACCTGGCAGCACTTGTTTTATCGATAGTCGGACTTTACCTTCTTGACCGACGTCACAAGTTGGCATTCGCTACATCCCCTAAGGCTGCGGCTCTCTCAATCACAATTGCAGTTGCTCTGTTCTTGGTTTGGGATCTAGTCGGGATAGGCCTTGGGATATTTTTTCGCGGTGACGCCCCTCATCTTTCTGGATTACTGCTTGCGCCAGAACTGCCGCTTGAGGAGCTCTTCTTCCTAATAGTGCTGAGCTACAACTCACTGCTTGTCTACTTAGGCTTTGCAAGGCGGCTGAAAAAATGACCTACCTTTTGCTGAGCGCAACCGTCATGGCACTTGTGGCGATCTACGCGTTCTTGATGCGCCACTGGTGGGTTACAAAACCTTTAGTGGGAACTGCTGCCGTAATGCTGACACTGACTGCTATTTTTGACAATGTGATAATAGGAACAGGTATCGTCGCCTATGACCCGGAAAAGATATCCGGCATCAAGATAGGCGTTGCTCCCATCGAAGACTTCGCATACACAGTGCTTGCGATCGTTCTAGTGCCATCGCTGTTCAATTTTTTCAGGACTAAATTGTGAAACTAGTATCCAGGCTGGTGGTTTCTTCGAGGCCGATTTCCTGGATAAACACTGCATTCCCGTTCGCAGTTGCGTATTTTCTTGGCACCGGAAACATCGACATAACCTTGATTGTTGGCGCTTTTTTCTTCCTCATCCCCTACAACCTTCTGATGTATGGGGTCAACGATGTTTTCGACTATGAGTCTGATCTCACGAACCCTAGAAAAGGTGGGCTAGAAGGCGCTCTTCTGGAGCCCAAATACCACGCAGCAACCCTCTGGATCTCAACCGGACTTGCGACACCATTTGTGATTTATCTTCTTGTAGTCGGCAGTCGTTTTTCTGGGGCCTTACTGCTTTTAGTTATTTTCTCGGTGGTGGCCTACTCGGCTAAGTACTTGCGCTTCAAGGAGATTCCGGTTCTGGACTCTTTCACCTCTGCCCTGCACTTTATTGGGCCGATGCTCTTTGGACTTGCGCTTGCCGGGACAAGCCTCACGAGCGAGGTTGTGATGATGGCATCAATTGCATTCGTCCTCTGGGGCATGGCCTCCCACGCTTTTGGCGCAGTGCAGGACATCAGGGCAGATAAGGACGCGAACATCGCGTCAATCGCCACTTTTTTCGGAGCCCGCCTGACGGTGAAGTTGGCTTTTGGCGCTTATTTACTGGCCGCTCTGATGCTGCTGGGCCTTCCGGGTAGATTTCAGTTTGCGGCCTTAGCCGCCCTCCCCTATTTATTTGTCACCGCAAGGGAGTTTGGAATCACAGATGAAACCTGTGAAACGGCCAACAGGGGTTGGAAAAGATTTATATGGCTGAACTTTTTCGCCGGCGCGATTATCTCGTCGCTCTTGATTGGCCCCGGCTAAATAGCTTTCCAGCTAATAACATGCGATCTTGAAAACCTCGGCGCGCACAGTTTGCAGCTAAGAACAGAACTAGGCCTTCGCATTCGAAAGTGCTTATGACCCGCCGAGCACTCCCCCAAATACTTAGCACTGGATGCCGCGATTACAGCGCCGTCGAGCTTTTCATGACGATAGCCAAGTAAGGACGCTTGCTGTTTCCAATGGCTTCCGTGACCAACAGATCTTCCGACCAAAGCATGCGCAACCTCGTGAAGCAGCACCTGATGAATTTGGTCCAAATTTGCAGTCGCAACAAAATGCTTGCTCAAAGTGATTCGCTTTTTTGAGTAGTCACACTGACCGGCTCTTCTGATTGCCCGATCGAAACCAAAAGAGTAATTGATAACCCCATGGGCTTGGAACAACTCAAGTGCCATCTGTTCAACCTGGGCATCGGTTATTGAGGAATCACTTTTTTCTAGGGAGGTCATGCTTTTAGGTTTAGCCCTCACAAAGTTCGCTGATGCGCCTGACAGCCTCGGTAATCCTTGGTTTGGAACTTGCAAAATTGAACCGGATAAAGCCCTTAAAGTCATCCTGTGGGCTGTGATCGGGACCTGCGTTTACGGACACCTTCGCCTCGCTCAAAATAGTTTTTGCCAAATCAGAAATTCGATAAGCCTCAAGGTCGATCCACGCCAAATAAGTGGCTTCCATCTGGAACATCTTTGCCTTTGGAAGCCTGGTGGCAACCTCGTGGCGCAAGTGCTCTAGATTGTCCTGCAGAATATTCACCGTTTCATCGAGCCAGGGAGTCCCGGATTCGTAGGCAGCAACCATCGCATGCGCGCCGAGAATCGAAGAGCGCCACTGCATTGAATCTGGCAGCCTTGAAAGCTTTTTTCTTACCTGATCGGACTGGGTTATTAAAAAACCCGCTTTTAGTCCTGCCGTATTCCAGCCCTTCGAACTTGAGGTGATGGTCACTCCTGTTTCAATAGCGTGCTGGCCAAGAGACAAATAGGGAGTGAATGGGCCCCAGCTAAGCGGTGCATGAATTTCATCAGAAATCACCAGTGCGCCAAACTCCTTAGCCATCAGGGCAATCTCAGTCAGCTCTTGAGCCGAGTGAATACGGCCCACTGGGTTTTGTGGTGAGCAGAGTAGATAAACCTTCACTCCGCTTTCAAACTGCTCTCGAATAGCGACCAGGTCCAATTTCCAAGTGTCGCCGTCCAGGTAGAGAGGGGCGTCTGCCGGTTCACATTGCGCTTCTTTGAGCCACCCGAAGAATGACGCATACACGGGAGAATTTATAAGAACCTTTTCGCCCGGAATGGTAACCGCCCTAAGAATTTCAACCGCGGCGGAGGCAACATCATTGGCCAGCTTTATACCACCGGGCTCAATCTTCCAGCCCCATCGGTTTAGCGCGAACTCCTGGAATGCTGGACCGATCTCAGGAAACAGGCCCTGATAGCCAAGGTCAGAATTAGCAACCATTTGACTAATTCGATCTCGAATCGGCTTTGCAACATCAAAGTCCATCTCTGCCACGTGCATCGGCAGTACTTCTTCCGGGAACCTTCGCCACTTAGAGCTTGATCGATTGGCGAAATTGCTAAAGCTATTTGGATCTTGCATGCTTCGATTATGCCCTAGGTGTTGACTTACTGGCTGAAAGAAAAACCTAGAAGCCAAACAGCAAGTACCCCGCTATGAAAAACATCACGACAGCAATTAGCGAATCGAGAATGCGCCAGAACTTCAGGGATGATGTAAAAGGCGCCAAGAGCCTCGCGAAGTAGCCCAGGCCAAAGAACCACACAAAGCTTCCGATGCTCGCCCCCAACCAAAACCACCACCTGTCATTTACAAACTGATTGCCGATCGATCCGAGCAAAATAACGGTGTCTATGTAAACATGAGGATTCAAAAAGGTAAGGGCTAGCGCAGTCCCGATTGCCTTTGACAGGTTTGATTTTGCTTGCCCGCTTGCTTCCAAGATGCTGGGTCGAATGGCCCTTCGAATGGAACCAATGCCAAACCAGATCAGATAGGCAGCGCCACCAAATCGCAGAGCCACTAAGACCCACGGAACAGTTTCGATGACTGCGCCGAGGCCCAAGATGCCAGCACCGATCAGAATCGCATCGGCAACCGCGCAGACAAGGACAACGGCCAAAATGTTTTGGCGCTTGAGTCCCTGTCTTAGCACGAAAGCGTTCTGCGCTCCGATGGCGATAATCAATGCCAAGCCGCTGGCAAAGCCAGTAGTGATTGCTAGCACGAGACCCTAACTAAGAATTCGACCTGACACAAAATTGGAAATAAATCTTTGTCAAAGCCTATTGAAAAATTACATGACGCTAGAAATCGGAACCGCAGCACCTGAATTTACGCTTGTCAACCAAGATGGTCAAGGCGTCTCATTGTCTGATCACTTGGGTAAAAACGTAATTGTCTATTTCTATCCGGCAGCCTCGACACAGGGCTGCACGATTCAAGCCTGTGATTTCAGAGACAACATAAATTCGCTCAATGCAACCGGCTACGTAGTCCTTGGCGTCTCACCTGACAAGCAGAGCAAGCTCAAAACATTTCAAGAAAAGCAAGATTTGAACTTCGATCTTCTTTCCGACGAGGACAGCTTCGTTCACAAGGCCTATGGCGCCTATGGAGCGAAGAAAATGCATGGCAAAGAATACATGGGAACGATTCGCTCAACTTTTGTGGTGGACCCGGATGGCAAAATTAGTCACGCCTTCTATAAGGTCAAAACAACGGGCCATGTTACATTTCTGAAAGAGCAACTCGGCCTTTAGCCACGAAGCGGAAGCAAAACCCCGATTGCAATAAAAACGCCGCCGAAGACTCGGTTGAAATTCTTGCCCGCTCGCACCAAAAGAGGCTTTATTCGATCTGCCAATGAGGCCACGGTGAATTCATAAACGAATTCGATCACCATAAAAGTAATGGCCATCAGTAAAAACTGTGTGAATAGCGATTCTTGCGGGTTCACAAACTGCGGCAGAAATGCAACGAAAAACAGGATTCCCTTTGGGTTACTGACTGCTGAAATGAACCCTTGTCTAAACAGCGTTCTAAACCTGCCATTGCCAGCGTTTTTGGACCTTGAAATATCAATTGGCTCCGACCTAATCAGCTGAATACCTAGCCAAACCAAGTACGCTCCGCCAAGCCACTTCATTATTACTAAAAGCCCTGCCCAGGTCGCCAGCAATGCCCCGATGCCAAACATTGAAAGCCCAATGATTAGACCGAACCCGAGAGAGCCTCCGACTATAGTCGCAAGAGTCTTTTTGGTTCCGTGCAAGGCGCCGTGGGTAAGGGCCAAAAGTCCGTTTGGCCCAGGAGTAAGCGATAGCCCAATTGCCGCAAGAGCGTACAAAGACCAGGTTTGCCACGTCATGTCTAAATAGTGCCAGAAAAACTAGCTATTAACTGATTCTTTCTTCTTGGCGACGACAGCAGCAAGCTTGTCGGGTTTCTTGGTGGACAGACCCGCCACAATCACAAAAGCCGAACCAATAATTACTAGGTTCTTCACAATGTACTGACCCTCGAGAGTTAGACCAAAAGGAATAAACGTGAAGCAAACCTCGGGGAGAAGCACCAGTGGCAAGAAAGTTCCGGGCATCTGAAACGCAAGAAGCACTATTCCGGCTCGCGTTAGCGCAGGAATCAAGAAAGCAACTCCGATAGCAACTTCCCATAGCCCAAGAAGCGGAACAATGATTTCCGGCGTCAGCCAGTAAATGGTTGCCGCAACCAAGTCATAAGCCGGTGACAATTCACCGATCATCTTTAGTGCACCAAACCAAATAAATATTATTCCAATGGCATACCGAAGAAACGGAACACCAATCTTGGTAGAGAACCGGATCATGTATTTGTCGAACTGGCCCTCTAGCTTTGTAACGAACTCTTTGATTATCATTTGGCTCCCTATAGACGCTCGAAATTACGACTTGATAACTGGATTTGAACTGCCAAGCGTCTTTGCCGGCAAGTCATAGCAATAACACGAATGTGGCTGTACGCATTCCCATGGTTACCAAAATGCCCTCGGGAGTGTTCCCTGCTTCAATCGCTCCCGTAATAGAGTGCTAAAGGCACACAGTCAGCAGGTGGGTGCGTTCCCAGAGTTAGTTTTGCTCGCCGAGCTTTACGGTTATTTGCGGCCAGGAATCTTGCAACAAGGGGGAAGTTAGATCACTCAGGCGAAGCTTTTGGTTGCCCTCCTCGTCAAAATTATCCGACGCCAACCAAGTCTCAATCGCGGACCTAACCTGCGGCCATTCGGAGTCCAAAATTGAAAACCAGGCTGTGTCACGACTGTGACCCTTGACAATCGTGGCTTGGCGGAACACTCCTTCAAAAGATAGGCCTAATCTCGCGGCCGCTCTAATGGATGGTGCGTTGAGCGCGTTGCACTTCCATTCGAGGCGCCTATAACCAAGATCAAATGCATTTTTCATCATCAAGTACATGGCCTCGGTAGCGATGGGCTTTCGCTGCATCAATGGCGAGAATGTTAGCCAGCCAATTTCGATTGACGAGGCCTTTGGGTCAACCCGAAGGTGCGAGGAAATGCCGACTGCCTTGTTGGTCCGGGCATCGATGATTGCGTAAAAAACGGGGTCTTCCTGGCCTTGAACGCGCTGAACCCAAGCCGAAAATTCATCCACAGACTGAAAAGGGCCCTGAGGCAAGTAGGTCCAGAGCGAATCGGATGCATCGAGGCTAAACGCCTCGAAGAGATCGACAGCGTGAGCCTCGGCCCTAAGTTGTTCTAGCCTGCAAAGAGATCCGGAAATTACCAGGCTTCCATCCGGAAGCTCGGGCTTGGCCGCTTGCCCAACCTCGATACCAATCGGATCGCCGTTGGCATTCGGTACTGAATTTATGAGCACTAGCTAAGAATACGGACCTGGGGCCGGGCTTGTGCCCGCGATGGTCGAAAATGAGGCGGCAAGTCTCCTTTCAGAAAAGCATGCCGAGGTCTCCTTCGGCCAAGTTATGCAGCCGGACGCCTTGGTGGGACTAGACCTCTCCAAATTTCAAGCGTTTCGACCACGATGCTACTAATGGGCTTTGCCGAAGTGGGATCGCGGGTTAGTCGTATTTGACTAAACGCGCCCCATAGGGCTCCAATCAGGAAGTCAGCCCTGATCTCAGGATCGGGAACCTGGTCCGATTCGAGCGACTCTCTAAACACCCTGCGAAACAGATCACGATACTGAGCAATCTCTTGAGTGACAGCAGCTGTGGGTTTGTCCACTTCAAAAACTGTGTTAACCATTAGGCAACCGTTTCGACGCGGGTCCTCCGCGTCAGAGGGTGATGAGATGCGCTCGAAAAAACGGACGATGGAGTCAATCGATGGTGATTCGAACATTAGGTCCAGGTTTCTGGAGACACGACCCCGGTAGCTTGCGAGGACTGCAAGAAAAAGTTCGTCTTTCTCGCCGAATGTGTTAGCCAAGCTTCTTATACCAACCCCCGTGATTGATTCAATACCTCGATAGGTGGTCGCACTATAACCGCGGCGCCAGAAAGCTTTCATCACTGTTTCAAGAAGCTCTTGCTCATCGAATGACCTCGGTCTCGCCATTTTTCTCCATTCCTCTGCTTCTCGAGTAAAAGACACCCGAGAGTCTATTTTACAACACTAGTTGCAATAAGTGTGAAGCAGGGCTATGGTTTATTTATGCAACACCTGTTGCATAATTAAGGAGTATCCACATGGAACCGAAAACGGACACCACCACGGTAACAATCGAAGCATCCGCAGAATCAGTATGGAGACTGCTCGCTGACGACTTCCTTGGCAACGCGGCCTGGGCACCCGGAGTTATTTCATCCGCTCAAAATCCCGCCACTCCTAACGGCGTCAATGGAAGCCGTTTTGGAGGTCGCGTGAGCGAAATTGAAGGGCTCGGTCAGGCAGATGTTCGAATCGTGGACTTCGACGGTCCCACGAACATGCTGAGCTACACACTTGCAGCTCAGAACGTGCCACCTTTCATGGAAAAATTTCAGAACACTTGGATTGTCACTCCTGTACTGGAAGGTACCTGCACTGTTTCCTCCAAAATTGACATAACAATCGCGTCCTCGGCCCCAGAAAGTGAGAACATCTCAAAGGCCATCAGTGGAATGTTTGGTCAGATTGCCGCGGCGATGGTGGCTCTAAAAACATACGTTGAGGCCAACCCTGAGATTGGCAAAAACTGACTCGTGGTTTAGTGCCGGCTACTCAGTGACCCCGATGCTCTCGAGTTCCTGATCAGCCTGCGTACTAAACACTTGACCAATTAGGTTTTTATCGGATGCGATTCACAGATAAAAAAGCTAAGCAAAAAGATAAACCCCCATGTGGTTTCATGGGGGTTTATCAGCGTTTTGGTGGCGCCGGTTCGTCTGCTCCGAGTGCGGCTAGTCTCAGTTTTTGATTAGTGCAGATCAACCCGATCTGCATTCATGACCTTTACCCAAGCAGCCACAAAGTCTGCAACAAATCTCTCAGTTGAATCGTCTTGCGCGTAAACCTCCGCATAGGCCCGGAGCACTGAGTTTGAACCAAATACCAAATCGACCCTGCTGGCAGTGAACTTCACCTGACCGCTGTTGCGGTCGCGCATGTTGTATGAGTTATAACCGCTTGGCTCCCAAACATAGGTCATGTCGGTTAGGTTCACGAAGAAGTCAGTAGTTAGCTGCCCCTCGCGCTCGGTCAGAACACCTTGCTTAGTACCGGCGTGGTTCGCACCAATTGCTCGCAGACCGCCAACTAGAGCTGTCATTTCCGGAGCAGTCAGCCTCATCAGCTGGGCCCTATCTAGCATCAGCTCTTCAGGACTTACGGTGTAGTCCTTCTTGACCCAGTTTCTAAAAGCGTCATGAATTGGTTCAAGTGGCGCAAAAGATTCTGCATCGGTCCACTCCGCTGTCGCGTCTCCGCGACCAGGGGCAAACGGAACTTCAATGTCGTGACCGGCAGCTTTAGCTGCCATCTCAACGCCTAAGTTTCCTGCCAAAACAATAACGTCAGCCACGCTTGCGTTGCTAGATTCCGCGATTGGCTCAAGCACTGAAAGCACACGCTCTAGGCGCTCTGGCTCGTTGCCCTCCCATGAGCGCTGAGGCTCAAGCCGGATTCTCGCACCGTTCGCACCACCTCGCAGATCACTTCCGCGGAATGTTCTTGCTGAATCCCAAGCGGTTGAGACCATGTCTTCTGCCGATAAGCCAGCAGCGGCAATCTTTGCTTTGAGTGCCTTTAGGTCATAGTCCTTGCTTCCGGCGGGAACTGGATCCTGCCAGATAAGGTCTTCGGCTGGCACATCGGGGCCGAAGTAGCGACCCTTTGGTCCCATGTCACGGTGAGTGAGCTTGAACCATGCCTTTGCAAACACCTCGGAAAGTTGATCGGGGTTCTCATAGAAGTTCTTGGAAATTTCGCGATAAATGGGATCCTTGATCATTGCCATATCGGCATCGGTCATAACCGGGTTGTGGCGAATGGTTGGATCTTCAACATCAACTGGCCTGTCTTCCTCCTTGATGTTGATCGGTTCCCACTGCTTAGCACCGGCCGGGCTCTTGACGTTCTCCCACTCGTAGGTGAACAGAAGGTAGAAGTACTCGTTATCCCACCTGGTTGGGTTTGTGGTCCAAGCACCTTCAAGACCGGAAGACACTGTTTGGTTGCCAACACCACGGGTGGTGTGGTTCATCCACCCAAGACCAGCCTCGTGAAGACCAGCGGCCTCTGGGGTTGCCTCTAAGTTTTCGGCCCTGCCAGCTCCATGCATCTTGCCAACGGTGTGGCCACCTGCGGTGAGCGCAACGGTTTCTTCGTCATTCATGGCCATGCGGGCAAAAGTTTCGCGAACATGCTGCGCGGTCTTCAACGGGTCAGGATTTCCATTGACACCCTCTGGGTTCACGTAGATCAGACCCATCTGAACTGCCGCCAGAGGGTTTTCCATGGTTGAGGCATCATCGACATTTTCATAGCGACTTTCGGAGGGCTCCAGCCACTCCTTTTCACTTCCCCAGTAGATGTCAGTTTCTGGGTGCCAAATGTCTGCTCTTCCAAAACCAAAGCCAAACGTCTTCAGACCAAATGACTCGTAAGCAATGTTTCCGGCAAGAATCATTAGATCGGCCCAAGAGACCTTATTGCCGTATTTCTTCTTCACTGGCCAAAGTAGTCTCCTAGCTTTGTCTAGGTTCACGTTATCTGGCCAGGAGTTCAGTGGCGCAAATCTCTGGTTCCCGGTGCCGCCGCCGCCCCGACCATCGGCGGTTCTATACGAGCCGGCAGAGTGCCAAGCCATGCGGATCATCAGCCCGCCGTAGTGACCCCAGTCCGCTGGCCACCAAGACTGGCTGTCTTTCAGGAGAGCATCCAGATCTTTCTTTAGGGCCTCAACATCTAGCTTCTTGAGTTCCTCGTGGTAGTCAAAGTCTTTGCCAAGTGGGTTGGTCTTCGTGTCGTGCTGGTGCAGGATGTCAAGGCTTAGCGCGTTTGGCCACCAGTCCATCTTGCCTGTTGCTTGAGTGGTCTGGGATCCGTGCACTATTGGGCAGGTGCCTTGCGTTTCCATGATGACTGTCTCCTGAAGTTTCTCGGTCAAGTAAGTCTGGATCGAGAGTCATAAGCCTAACTCCTCGTGCGCGATTGACACTAAGTGCTTATTGGTCAGGCAGGCTAGCCGTACGAATACGAGGGACGCGGACGGGTTTTAGTTCGCGTAATAATCTTGCACTAGAGAGCGTAACTAGACCGCTCACCATCACTTCTCAGCGGCTCTGTGTTGGCTCATTGGAAACGTTGCATGGCTAAGGTGGAGGTACGGGGTAAATAATCGAAAGAGGAAAACTAATGAAGCCGGAAACAAAACTTGGCAAGCAGCTGCAAACATTCAACAGGTTTGCAGGCTTGTTTCACCTGATTCAGGCCATTGTGTTGTACTTCATCTTGAACAACGAGACCAAGATCCCGGTTATCACAAGGTTCTTTACCGATACCCCCGATGGCATCCGGCCAGTGAGCGAGACCCTGTTCGAATTTCCAATTGCTCTGATTGCTCCGATCTTCCTGTTGATTTCAGCAATCGCACACCTGCTCATCTCTGCTCCGTTCTACATTCAGCGCTACGAGCAAAACATTGCCAAGGGCATCAATCCACCGCGCTGGTGGGAGTATTCAATCAGCTCCTCACTGATGCTGGTTGTGCTGCTGATGCTGGGCGGCCTCATAGAGATTTCAGCAATCGTGTTCATCTTCACGCTGAACTTCATCATGAACCTGATGGGTCTGGTAATGGAAAAGTACAACCAATTGACCGAAAAGGTGAGCTGGTTGCCATTCAACATCGGAGTTGTAGCCGGAATTGTTCCTTGGATTATGGGTGGGCTTTACTTCTGGGTTTCCACCAACAACATTGCGGACGCCATCCCCGTCTATGCGCAGTTTGGTTTCCTTCTTACCTTCATCTTCTTCAACACCTTCGCCATCAACATGTTCTTGCAATACAAGAAGGTCGGAAAGTGGAAGGACTACCCATATGGCGAAAAGGCCTACATAGTTCTAAGCCTTGTATCAAAGTCAGTCCTTGGCTGGGTAATCGTGCTCGGAACACTGGGGCTTTAGCTCACAAGCTAAATTCAAGGCCTTCTTCATTTCGCAGTATTTGGTGAGCAATCTTGATCAGCCGGTTGGTTCGGTTAGCATTCCGGGCCCAACCGGCTGCCTAAGCCACCTAACCAAAGCTCCTACAGTGACCAGCGCCAGCAGGGGTAGAAGAATCTGAACTGAAAAGATTATGTCCGGGTATTGCTGATTCCATTCCGTTTCAGACATGTGGCGAGAGTAAATTCCCCAGAAGGCCCACACCAACACCAGAGAGTATCCTGGCGAGGAATTCACCAGTGCCGTGGCGGTGCCAATCAGCGCTGCAACAATCAATATCACGACTGTCCAAGCTTGCGCTGATAGACCAAAGCCTTCTTCGAATCCTGACTGGACCAACAGCGAAGAAATGTTGGCGATGGTTGCAACAGTCACCCAACCGAAGTAGATAGCGAACGGGAGCCTAACTGAGAGGCTGCTGGCGAAGTCAGTGCGCTTCGCCGTTGTTATCTGATTGATTTTGTAAAGCGAGAATAGCAACAGGGCAAGAATTAGAGTCGAGAGCCAGAGAAGCTCTAAGCGCCAGGCGATGATCCAAGAGCCATTTAGTAAGTTACCGATAATAAACCAGGGTGTGACACCTCTGATGACTGAAGTATTAGCTGCCAATTGAGTAAAGCTATAGACAGCTAGCCCGAGGTAGATCAGACCCCAGATTCCGAAGGTGAAATCTATTGGCGCAAACAAGGTGTCGTATTTTCTAGACACCCCGCCAACTGACAGCCCGCCTAGCGGAAGGGCTGTAGCAACTGCATTCATGACTAGCACGAACCCAAAGCTCGCAAGAGCGAGAATGCGCTGCGGCATATACGGGGCCATGCTCTTGAGTAAACCACAGCTGCGCTTGGTTATCCATCTCCTAAAAATCCCGCTGTGCGGCCGATTCAAATGTTTTGGGTGAGAGTGGTCTTCTATGGCTGAATGTTCCGGAAACCGAAAACCCCCCGTAATGCAGGGGTTTGTCTGTTTGTTTCTTGGTGCGCCCCCCCGGACTTGAACCGGGAACCCACTGATTAAGAGTCAGTTGCTCTGCCAATTGAGCTAGAGGCGCATCAGCGCAAAAGCATACCACCAAGCGACTGAAGTTATCCAAGGGATTGATGAATAGTCGTAATGCAAATTTGGTGTGCCAAGATAACCAAGTGCCCATTGAACTTATTTTGGCGGTGGCTACCTTTGGCTTTGTAACCTCGGTAACCCCGGGGCCTAACAACACAATCTTGTTTGCCACGGGAGTTAACTACGGCGTGAAAAAGGCCTTGCCGTTTTTGTTCGGAATCATGCTCGGCCTGACCGTAATTCTTACAGCAATTGGATTGGGCCTTGGGGTCGTTTTTGTCACTCTCCCAGGTGTTTATGAAATCCTAAAATATCTGGGCTTTGCATACATTCTGTTCTTGGGTTATTCAATTATTCGATCTGGCTACAAGCCCATTGACGGTGACACCAAGCTGTTCGGTCTGTTTGAGGCAGCTTTTTTCCAATTTGTGAATCCAAAGGTTTGGGTTGTCATGCCTAGCTTCATGGCCTCTTTTATACCGATTGGCTCATCTTTAGAGCAAACGATTGGACTGGTTGCTGTCTTTCTCGCACTCACTTTTCCAGGAGCGCTTGCCTGGGCGGTGTTTGGGGGTCTTCTGAAGAATTTCATGGCCGATGCAAAAAAACGCCTAATTTTCAACTGGGTGGCCGGACTTCTGCTGGTGGCCAGCATGGTCCCGGTTTTATTCATGAGCTAGCTCCGGCTTGCTTGAAAACGCTATCGGCGAACTAGTCGGTGACTACATCACAAATTCCGCTAGCCTGACAACACGTAAGGGAGTTTTATGTCTAACGAAGTTGCACGCTTAGAGCCAGGCGATAAAGCGCCCGAATTATCGCTGTTGAATCAAGACAGCAAATCAGTAACCTCCCAAGAGCTCCTCGCCACTCCAACAATTTTCTTCTTTTTTCCTGCTGCGGGAAGTCCTGGTTGCACGAAAGAGGCGGTTGACTTCCAGGATTACTTAGAGGACTTTGCCGCCCAAGGATATCAAGTAGTGGGCATCTCCCCGGACAGCCCCAGTCGCCTAAAAGAGTTCGCGCTATCGCACGACTTGAGCTTCCAGTTGCTTTCCGATCCAGACTTAGAGGCGCACCGATCTTTCGGCGCTTTTGGGCAGAAGACTCTTTATGGACGGGTTTACACCGGTGTTCTGCGTTCGACGATCGTCACGAATGAAAAAGGCAAAATCGATCAGGCTCTTTACAACGTCAAAGCCACCGGACACACCAACATGCTGAAAAAGCGCCTGGGCATTTAGTCTTTCCGAAAAAGCGCTCTAACCGGCTTTGAGAACATGGCGAAGAAAACCAGCGCCGCTGGTAACAGCAACCCGAAGCCGAGAATTACAAGGCCATACTCGCCTCCGAAGCTTGCTACTCCAATTGAAACAATCAAAAGCTGCATCACGAATGAAGGTGTGTAGGCCCAGCGCTGGAGCCTAACCATCCCGATCGCAACGTTCGAGAGAAACAATGCAGCACCTAAAACGATGCCGGTTAAAAACAGGGCACTCACTAGCGACAGCACGTCTCCCTGAATAATTGACCACGCTGACCAAAGGGCAATTAGCCATAGCACGGCCGACTGGATTGCGGTTATTAATGCCGCTAAGAGCAAAATTTTAGGCTTTTTAGACAATTGGGTCTTGATTTCTCGAGTCGGCTGTGAAACTATTTTGGGAGTTGCAAGAAGGACTCTACCTTCAAATCGGCCCAAAATTCGACCTTAGGAATAACAGAACAATATGGATATGGTTTGGTTAAATAAGGCCCGTTGTCTCAATGCAGACCCAGAGCTATTCTTCCCAGTTGGGAACACAGGACCGGCTCTAGAGCAAATAGAGCAGGCGAAAACCATCTGCCGTCAGTGCGATGTTTCGGCTCAGTGCCTTGAATATGCCATCAAAGAAAATCAAGACACAGGTGTTTGGGGTGGTCTGTCAGAAGACGAGCGCAGATCTTTGAAGCGTCGTTACGCAAGAGCCCGCCGCGCCGGCTAAACAGGTATTTCTAACACCACTCTGGTTCCGCCTCTTATCGGCGAAGTCCAGTTTATTTTCCCACGAAGCTCAGATTCCACGAGGGTCTTGACGATTTGAGTGCCAAGCCCGGAGCCCAATTTACCCTCGAGCAGACCGACTCCATTGTCCTCAACCGTGATTCTCAGAATTTTCTTCTCGCGCTCAGCAGTGACCTGAATAATCCCGGGTTTATCCCCCAGGCCATGCTCCACGGCGTTTGAAACTATCTCGGTTAGAACTAGGGCCAGCGATGTGCTGCGTTCGGCAGGTAGCTCTCCGAAGCTTCCTTCAAACTCTGTTGTAACTTGAGTGTTGTGTGACACAGCGGTTTCGGGAACCAGCGTTAAAATTCTTTTGAAGACTTGGTCGAAGCTCACGTCCTGGTCTACGCCCTCAGTCAAAACATCGTGCACCACAGCGATAGCAGTGACTCGTCGCATAGCCTGAGCTAGCGACTCTTTGACTTCTTCGGACTTGGTCTGTCTGGACTGGATTCTAAGAAGGCTTGCAACTGTCTGAAGGTTATTTTTCACACGGTGGTGAATCTCCCTGATTGTCGCATCTTTGCTTATCAGTTCTCGGTCTCGAACTCGCAACTGGGTTACGTCTCGACAAAGCACAATGGCACCGTTTCTTTTTCCGTCGCTCATTAGAGGGACCGAGCGAAGCGACACCGTCTGGCCCTCAAAGTCAACATCACTTCTCCAAGCTCCCTTGCCGGTCAAGATCAAAGGCAGACCCTCATCGACCTGGTTGAAACCAGTCGGCAGGGCGTTTACGGTTTCCGCAAGCAACCTGCCTTCCAGCTCACCATCGACTCCCGCGGCATTAAAGACCGATAGCGCACTGGGGCTCGCAAACAAAACACGACCCGCAGCATCGAGGCGAATCAGCCCGTCATTGGCTCTTGGTGCGCCTCGCTTGGGAGCGCTGCCCGATTCTGCTGTTGGGTAGTAGCCCTGTGAAATCATCTTCAATAGTTCCTCGCCAACCGCGACAAAATTTAGCTGTAATTTATTTGGCATACGAGATTCACCAAGGTTGGTGTGGCGAGTAATAATCGCAATCGGGACAGAATCCGTTGATTTATCCGGGGCAAACACCGGGTAGGCCGAGACTCTGCTGGCATTGCCCTCAAATCGCTCGAGCTCAGAACCTAGTGCAGGCATCTTCGTGGTCCAAGCTTGGTTTATCTGCTTCGCCCAGTCACTCCTGGGTGAATTGCCAATAATGTCTCTATAGAACAAAGTCGGTGCCGCAGCTGGACGGGCGTGAGCGGAGGCTTCGAAGGTAGTTCGACTGGGAATCCAAAGCACCAAGTCGGAGAATGCCGCATCCGCTACAAGTTGCCAATCAGCCAGCACAGCACTGAGCCAAGATTCGCTTTGAAAGTCTTTGACAGCCACAACTACAGAGTTTACCTTCCCTAGCTCGCATCTAATAGGTCGAGGCTCAGCAGTCTTATGGATTCGCGGGTCTTGGAGTTTTTGGCACACAGGCATAGTGGTTGCGCTTTCAGTAAGGATAGATCTGTGGCGCTGGCATCTTCGGCTATCACTGCCTTAATCTCGAGCCTTGCTAAGCGATGCATTGTGTCTTTTAGTTGCCTATCTGGGTTTTTGCCGATCGTCGACGCGCGAACTCGATTAGCAACCGGCCAAAACTCAAAGTCAGTGTTGCGGCAGTCCCATAAAAACCTGTTTAGGCCGACTGGATCAGCGGCGAATAGACCAAGAGCAAAGTCCGCCTGCTCAATAATTGCTCGTGTTGAAGAGTTTCTGGAGATGTCACTTCCGGAACTAACTAGGCCTTGCTCAAGTTCTGAGGAAACGTCAATAACCACGACATCGAAATGCTCTCTTGAAAATTGGATGAGTGTCGAAATAGATTCAGCATCTAACTCGGGCCAGCGACTCGGTGCGTTTAGCCCCGTCAGCACTCGAAGGCTCTTTTTTCCAAACTGAATCTCTTCGGTAAGTCGGTACAGTTCCTCAATGCTCAGCCTTGAGGTTCGAGCGAGCCTCAGTAAAGCAGTTATGCCGGGCCCGGGTTCAGTTAGCCCAAGACATGCGGCAATTGAGGGTCGATAGCTATCCGCATCAATAATCAAAACCCTGAGGTCCATAGAGGACATTTCGAAACCGATGTTTACTGCCATAGTGGTTTTGCCGCTGCCGGCACTCCCCCAAACCGCGATTACCTTCGCACTAAGCATTGCTGGGGTTTCCGCAGACACATTTTCGGCTTCTTGTTCCTGATCGGCTGCGGCTTTGGGTCTAAGAATGTCGGCCAGAGTCATGGCAGGGGCAAAACATAAATTGGGTATCTCGCCGCGACTGCCGCCAGCACCAGAGTCGACTGATCCAGATTTAGCAAGAGCTCAACATCGGGTGCATCCTCTGCAAATAGGCCATCACCAAATTCAATTGCCAGAACCTCGGAGACCGAGACAATCCTTTGGGGCACAAACCCGTCGTCGGTTTCGGTCACCTGCCAAACCGAGACCACGCTCCCAGCAACAATCGAATCAGCTGGCTTCAAGTTTGGGACGAATCGAATTGCAGTCTGGTTCGGCCTTAGTCCTGTGCCAATTAGTCGCAATGGGATTAGCTCCCCTTTGCCAATGACCGCCGTCACGCTGAGGCCATCGGTGGCCGTGTCGGCGGTGACGTAAGCCTCGCTCAGGGTTCCTAGGTCTATTTCGGCGACAACCGTGTCGGCATCGGAGATAAGGGTCCCAGTGGAAATCGTCGATGATGCAACCAGGTAACTCGGCAGTGGTTTAATGGCGCTTGCGAACACGAGCCCGCCAAGCACTAATGACGAGCCTATTAACAACAACACCCAATTTGCTGGTCTTGCTCTTAGCCTCTTTGGCATGTGGCCTCCTTTGCAAGGAAGAGTGGCAAAGTTTTCAATGAACCGCTAAAGGTTTTCCACAGCCGAAACTTCGATTAGCGTCACGACCGAAATGGGGCACCAAACGACTTTTCGTTCTGCAGCAATTCGCAACCAAGGTCCATGTTCGCTAAGCAACCATCCTTTTCTAAGCTGGTTACGCAGACTGAAATTCACCCGCACCGGATTCCGCTGTGCGGCCAACAAATCACTCAGGCTTTTCTGCTGCAGTTCCGGCATTACATTTGCAGCGATCATGACAACTGCACTAGTCGGAAAAACCAACAGCTTTTGATCAACTGTTCCTGCAACAAAGTCGCTACCGACCACTAGATCGACCAGAAAGGAAACCCCGCCTAGGTGTTCTACTCGAACTACCTCGGCCGGCTTGTTGTCCAATTGGCCAGTTCTGAGGGCTTCAAATTCCGATTCCAGTTCACTAATGATGTCCATGAGACGCTATTTTGCATCAGGAAATGGGTTATCAAATAGTTATCCACAACGGAGGGGGTTTGTCTTCCGTTTTTTTATATTGAGGGCAAGAATCAAGAAAAATATGGATTGGAGGAAACATGATCGCGAACCAGCTGAGCAACACTCAGAAAAGCCCCGCAAAGCTATTTGCCGAAATTTCGACAGCCTACATCGAGATTCTCGCCGGGGTTAGGCGCCCAGAACAACTGTCTAGGTGGCTAAGCGATAAAGCCTTCTACGACGTTACGCAGCGATCAATGCGGCGAGCTCGACAGCAAGCACTGGCTGGAACTGGCACGCGACCGACGATTATCCTCAGGCAAAGCAAAATTTTTCCAACCGACAAGGACGCTTTTCAAGGCGTCGTGCTCTTAGAAATTTCTTCGGTCCTTCGAGCCGTTTCCGTCAGAGCAGAAATAATTAACGGTCGCTTGCGGATTATCGAGATCGTCCTTATTAGCTCTAGTTCTTGAAGAATGAACTTCCCTGAACACCCTGCGAAGGCTTGAGGGGAGCCTGGGTAGGCCGCTGAGGCGCTTTCGCTCCTCCAACAGCTTTGGGATTAGCTTCCTTGCGAACATCCACCTTGCCCTGTTCAGTGGGAGCTGAGTAGGTTAACTGAGCTGGCTGCTGAGCCTGAACCTCTGGCAAGGACTGCTTTATCTCAACGTTGAACAAGAACTGAACGGCTTCTTCCCTAATGCCGGCCATCATCTCCATGAACATGGCATATCCCTCGCGCTGGTATTCGATCAGAGGATCGCGCTGAGCCATCGCCCTTAGACCAATTCCTTCTTTCAAGTAGTCCATCTCATAAAGGTGATCGCGCCATTTGCGATCCACAACAGAGAGCATTACGCGACGCTCGAGCTCACGCATAATTTCGATACCAACCTCGTCGGTACGTTTTTGGTAGGCAATGCGGGCATCACTCAGGACTTCTTCAGTCAACCAGCCGGCAGTTATTTTGCTTCTAGAGCCAGCCTCTTGGAAAACTTCGTCCACCTCTAGTGCGATGGGATAAGTGACCTTAAGCTCTGTCCAAAGTGTCTCGAGATCCCAGTCAGCGGAGTTGGACTCCAAGCCGGCGGACTGCACGATTTGGGTTATGACCAAGTCGAGGAATTCCTGAAAGGTGCTAGAAATGTCTTCGCCCTGCAAAATCTGTCGACGATCCGTGTAGATGGCCTCACGTTGGCGGTTCATTACGTCATCGTATTTCAAAATATTCTTGCGGATTTCGGCGTTGCGCCCCTCGACCTGAGACTGCGCCGACATGATTGCCCGGGAAACCACTCCCGATTCAATAGCCGAGTCATCAGGCACTGATGCGCGATTCATGAGAGCCGCCGCCGCACCAGAATTGAACAATCTCATCAAGTCATCAGTCAAAGAGAGATAGAAACGCGACTCTCCCGGGTCACCTTGGCGACCAGAGCGACCTCGAAGCTGATTATCGATTCTCCTCGATTCGTGGCGCTCGGTGCCAAGCACATAGAGCCCACCAACTTCCAAAACTTTTGCCGCTTCAGTAGCAACTTCTTTCTTGAGGTCGTCGAAAACCTCGTCCCACTTAGCTTCGTATTCTTCCGGCTGCTCGTCTAATGTCAGCCCAATTTTGGACATTTGCTGCACTGCCAAAAACTCAGCGTTGCCGCCGAGCATGATGTCTGTTCCTCGCCCAGCCATGTTGGTGGCAACTGTGACAGCGGCGAAACGACCGGCCTGGGCAACAATTATTGCTTCGCGCGCATTATTTTTCGCGTTTAGCACTTCGTGCTTGACACCCCTTTTGGCCAAAAGCTTCGAAAGATACTCGCTCTTTTCAACGCTGGTGGTTCCGACCAGCACTGGCTGGCCTTTTTCGTGGCGTTCGGCGATATCTTCAACGACCATCCGAAATTTAACTTCTTCGTTCTTGTAGATCAGGTCAGATTGATCTTTTCTTACCATCTTGCGGTTGGTTGGGATCGAAACCACACCTAGTTTGTAGGTGGACATAAATTCAGCTGCTTCAGTTTCGGCAGTACCGGTCATGCCCGAGATCTTGCCGTATAGACGGAAGTAATTCTGAAGTGTCACCGTCGCGAGAGTTTGATTTTCCGGCTTGATTGTTACGCCTTCTCTTGCCTCAATTGCCTGGTGCATGCCTTCGCTGTATCGACGCCCGGGCAAAATACGACCGGTGTGCTCATCAACAATTTGAACTTCCCCGTTCACAACCACGTAGTCCTTGTCGAGCTTAAAAAGTTCCTTAGCCCGGATTGAGTTGTTCAAGAAAGAAATAAGTGGGGTGTTTGCCGTTTCATAGAGGTTGGTAATCCCTAAGTAGTCTTCGACCTTGTCGATCCCGGACTCCAGGACACCGATGGTTCTTTTCTTCTCGTCTACTTCGTAGTCCTCTTCGGCAATCAAATCATTGGCGAGCTTTGCGAAAATACCAAACCAACGGTTCACATCAGCTGCTGCGGGCCCAGAAATAATCAACGGTGTCCGAGCCTCGTCAATCAAGATTGAGTCAACCTCGTCAACGACAGCGAAAAAGTGTCCTCGCTGCACAAGCTCTTGCTTGGAGTTAGCCATGTTGTCTCTTAGGTAATCAAAACCAAACTCGTTGTTAGTCCCATAGGTGATGTCGCACTCGTACTGAGCCCGACGCTCTTGAGGGTCTTGCCCGCTAATAATGCAGCCAGTGGTCATGCCGAGCGCTCGGAAGATTCTTCCCATTAACTCTGATTGATACTTAGCCAAGAAATCATTCACCGTAACGATGTGGACCCCGCGGCCCGGGATCGCGTTTAGATAAGAGGCCAAAGTCGCGACAAGCGTCTTGCCCTCACCGGTCTTCATCTCGGCAATGTTTCCGAGATGAAGCGCTGCTCCACCCATCATTTGCACATCAAAGTGACGCATTCCGAGAGTTCGAACGGAAGCCTCACGCACGGCCGAGAAAGCTTCTGGCAACAGTTCATCCAACGACTCGCCAGCCGCGTAGCGCTCTCGGAGAGTATTGGTCTCCGCCTTTAGCTCTTCGTCACTTAGCTCTTTGTAGTTGACCTCTAAGGCATTGACTTCATTGGCGATGCCCTCTAGTTTTCTTACAAGCCTGCCCTCGCCGGCACGCAGCAGTTTGTCTACAAATAATGCCAAGAGTTACTCCTTGATGTTCAGATAAAATACTAGCTGCTGTTGGTTCAGGCTAGCTGAGTGAAATAACACCGTAGCTGTAGGCCTTCCGCCTATAAACTACCGCAGCTTTATCATGTTCAAGGTCGTGATAGAGGTAGAAGTCGTGTCCCACAAGTTCCATGTGATTGACCGCCTCTTCTTTGGTCATCGCATTTTTTTCGAACTCTTTAGAGCGAATCACGAGTTGTCTCTGTAATTCTTCGGTCTCGTCTTGCTCCACAACTGGAATTTCTCCGGTTAGTAGCTGCGAATCAGCAGGAACAATCGCTAGGTCTCTAAAGTCAGATGCGGTTAGTTCGCTCGCCCCGAGACCTTGGTGTTTTTTTTGCTTATCTGAGTACCGCCTGAGTCGCTCAAGCAGTTTGCCGAAGGCAATGTCAAAAGCAACAAATTTGTCCGAAGCCCTAGCTTCGGCCCTAACCACGTGTCCTGGTTCATAAACAGTTAGCTCAACCTGATCC